>PKWH01000344.1:246-2722 GCA_003131985.1 Acidobacteriota bacterium
GTCGGCGACGCGACTTCGCCGGGTATGTCACTCTGCGGCACCGGCCGCTCTTCCACCGGGAACACGGGAACACCGGTATCGCGATTGAGAACGTAGAGTAAGCCAGTCTTGTTGCCTTGAATCACGACTGGGATTTTCTTTCCGTCGTGCACGATGGTGGTGAGCAGGGGCGGCGATGCCGAGTCGTAGTCCCAGAGATCGTGATGAACAAGTTGGAATCCCCAGGCGAGTTCGCCGGTTTTCGCGCGCAGGGCAACCACCGAGTTGGCCCACTTGTCATCGCCGAGCCGCAGGCCGCCGTAATAATCCGGGCTTGCGCTTCCAGTGGGAACAAATATGAGGCCGCGCTCCGGATCTGCGACGATCGTCGACCACGCATTACCAGCTCCGGTGCGCCAAGGCTTGCCTCCGTTTGTAGCAGAGCCTGGCTCATTTGGCGGGAGCGGTTCCCAGCTCCAGCGCAATGCGCCGGTGCGTGCGTCGAATGCGCGGACCACTCCGCTCGGCATGTCCACGCGAGAATTGTCGTTGATGGCCGAGCCAACCACGATGATGTCGCCGATCACTGTAGGCGCTGAGGTCATGTGATATTGGCCCGGCAAATACCGCGCGACATTCCTCAAACTCAGTTGGCCGCTCGAACCGAAATCAGGACAAGGGGCGCCCGTTGCAGCGTCGAGTGAGATCAGCCGCGCGTCCAGAGTCGCTTCAAAAATTCTTCGATGGCACAACTTCCGTTCCGCGCGATCAGGATCCAACCACGTGGCGACACCACGATTAATCATCCCGTCGCCGTAGTCCGCGGCTTGTTCTACCAGCGGATCGTAAGCCCAGCGCTGCTTTCCCGTTTCGGGGTCGAGAGCGATTACGCGGTTGAAACCGGTGGTGAGGTAGAGCGTTCCGTCGACGAGTATCGGCGTAGTTTCGAAGCCGCTTCTTTTTCTGCCGCCGCTGCCGTCTGAAATATCGCCGGTGTGGAATGTCCAGGCCACTTTGAGCTGCGCAACATTCTCGCGAGTGATTTGAGTGAGCGGCGAGTAACGCATCCCGCCGGAGTCGTGCCCGTAGACAGGCCAGTCGTCCTTTTGAGCGTCCCTTTGAACATCCTTTTGATCGTCTATTCGGCCCCCGCGCGGAGTGGAGGCCGCGCGAAGAACAAACAAGCACGCGACACTGAGCGCGACGATCGCTGCGAGCCGGACTGGCGTTTTCATGGTGGCCTCCGAGGCCGATTCTTTGGCTTGGTCCAGATGTGTGACCGCATCTTACACTTGCCGGTTCTTCTGCGCGTGAAATTGTGNNGCGAGCGGTATCCTATCGCCTAGCTATGAACGAAAAACTTACTCTTCCGTTCGATCATGTGAAGGCGCACGAGCATCTTTCGCAGGCTGACAAACGCCTGGGCCGCTTGATTGCCGACATTGGGGAATTTCCTTTTAAGTTGGACGAATGCGACAGCGTGTACGAATCGCTGCTCGAAGCCATCGCCCACCAAAGCATTTCAGGTAAAGCCGCCGCCACGATTTACGCGCGCATTAAAGCCCTCGGCGCGGACGGCCAATGCCCCACGCCGGAAGAAATCTTAAATGCGCCGGCGCAAGCTCTCCGCGATGCCGGACTTTCGTTCGCCAAAGTTGCGGCCATGAAGGACCTGGCGCAGAAGACGATTGATGGCGTCGTCCCGTCACTCGAAGCAGCGCATAAAATGTCGGACGAGGAGCTTGTCGAACGCTTGATATCCGTGCGCGGCATCGGCGCGTGGACCGTCGAAATGTTCCTGATTTTTCGTCTCGGGCGTCCTGACGTTCTCCCGATTCACGATTACGCTGTGCAGAAGGGTTTCGCGATTCTCTACCGCAAGAAAGCCATCCCCAAGCCTCGCGAGCTAGCCGCGTTCGGCGAACGCTGGCGCCCTTATCGCACGGTCGCAAGCTGGTATATGTGGCGCGCCTACGGACGCGCCGGAAAAGACGCAAGAAAAATCACAAAAAACACAAACAAGAGGAAAGCCAAGAAAAAGAAGGGTAAGAAGATTCGGCAGAAGAAGCTACCCGCTCGAAAGAAAAGCAAACGCCGTTCGTAGCGCGCTCCTCTGTCGCGGGAAATCTAGCCACTCATCACGAACTTCTCTCGCACGGTAAGAAACAACGCAGCGAAACCAATCAGCAGCACAGCCCCTTCCAGTTTGACCGAAATGCCGTGCAGCCGGTCGAATTCAACGCGCAGCGGGTCGCTCGGCGGAGTCGCCATCACCGAGCCCATTTCCGTCCGCAGCGCCACCATTTTCCGCATCACAAAATTCTGCGACGTGACCGTGAGCACGAGCATCAGCGCCACGCCAATCGCCGCCGGCCGAACCAATCCCTTGAACGACTCCGCGAGGCCGATCGACGCAAAGAGATAGAGCAGCCCGGCGACCACGCCGAGCGCGTGCAGCCGGCCCAGCGTGAATTGCACCAGCGCCCCGGCCTGGTCC
>PKWH01000344.1:2758-5640 GCA_003131985.1 Acidobacteriota bacterium
AAATCCGGCCTGGGCTCTCGCCGCCATTGCCACAGATGGACTACTTTGGGTACACTCCACGCCAGTCCAGCAGAATTGGTTTGGGATCGGCTAACAGCCAAGAGGAGAAAAAGATGAAACCCACCCTCCGAGGGGTCGCAATTCTCTCAGTTGCGATGATTTTTGCGGCAATCGTTCTACTGATCCCAGCGCGATCCGTTGCCGGCAAGGCGCAGCAAGGAGGTGGACTCTCCATAACATTCGGCGTGGGTCAACGGCCTGGAGCGGTATACACCCTCACCTGCGAATCGAAATCTTTTGGACGCAGATACTGTGCCGCTGATACGCGCGGAGGCGCCGCAATCCAGCAGCAACTCTCCAGCGCGCCGTGCATTTTTGGAAGCACCTGGGGAGCCGACGGGGGAGGCATCTGGGTGCAGAATGGCTGTCGCGCCAGCTTCGTTGTAAATCCCTACACCAGCGGACCGTGGTGGTGGGATCCAGGCCAAGGTCATCGGCCACCAAGCCAGGGGATCCCGAGCCGCGGCGCTTGTTTCTTCAAGGAAAAATACTATCGAGGCGAGTATTTCTGCATGAGCCGTGGTTCAAGTTTCAATTTGATGCCTTCCGGATTTAATAACACGATCAGCTCGATCAAGGTCTACGGAAGAGTTTCGACTGTCATCTACAAGAGCGAGAACTTCCAGAGCGACAATGCAACTCTGAATGGCAGCGTCTCTGATCTTGCAACTTGGCGCTTGCCAAGCGACAGATCCCGAAACTGGAACAACAAGATCAGCTCCGTCCAAGTGAATTAAGCTTCGCGAGAGTCCAGCTGCAAGCGCTTAGCTCGTGCAGTTAAGCGACTTCCGCCGCGAGCGTTACTTTAATTCTTCGCTTCTCTGGCTCCCGATGACGTCGGCCTGTGCCCACCGTTTGAACACACGAGAACCGTTCACCTTTTCATGTGGACGGGAAACAGTGCTAAAACTAATGGAGTGGTGGGCGACCAAGGACTTGAACCTTGGACCTCTCCCGTGTGAGGGGAGCGCTCTAACCACTGAGCTAGTCGCCCACAGTACTAACTTTTTGTAACAGAAGGCCGTGCCAATTGCAAACAACGACCACGAACGCCAGCACGCGCCTCGCCGGGCTCCTGCGCTCGATCTCCGGAGTGGTGAAAGGCAAAGAAGACGTCATTCAGTTGGCGCTCACCACGCTTCTCGCGCGCGGCCACCTGCTTATCGAAGACGTTCCTGGAGTTGGCAAAACAACTTTGGCTCAGGCGCTTGCACGGTCGTTCGATTGTTCTTTCCAACGCATCCAATTCACATCGGACATGCTGCCCAGCGACGTGATCGGCGTCAGCGTGTTCAATCCTGCCACGCAGGGATTCGACTTCAAACCCGGCCCCATCTTCGCGAACATCATCGTCGCGGATGAAATCAATCGCACCACGCCTAAAACGCAGTCGGCCTTGCTCGAAGCGATGAACGAAGCGCAAATCACCGTGGACAATCATACGCATCCGCTTCCCAAACCTTTTCTCGTGCTGGCCACGCAGAATCCGATCGAACATCACGGCACCTATCCGCTGCCTGAATCTCAGCTCGACCGCTTTCTGATGCGCATTCGCATGGGCTATCCNNTCGCGAGCGAGCGAAAAAGAAATCATTCGCAATAATTCCGGCGCAGCTCCGGTGGACAAGATCTCTGCATTGATGGACGCGGCCGATGTGGTCGCCATGCAGGACGCGGCTTCGCAAGTGAAGGTGGAAGAAAGCCTATTGGACTATGCGCTCGAAATCGTCGAGCGCACGCGCCAGACCGAACAACTGAGCCTGGGCGTAAGCCCGCGAGGCGCGGTGATGCTCCATCGCGCGGCGCAGGCGCGTGCGTTCCTCGAAGGCCGCGACTACTGTTTGCCCGACGACTTCAAGCGCCTCATCGTTCCCGTTTTCGCGCATCGCGTGGTTGTCAGCTCGCGTTACGTCTCCACGCAGAAAAAATCCGAGCAGGCGGAAGCCATACTCCGCGAAATCATGGACACCACGCGCGTGCCGTTGTGACGATGCGACGAGCGTCGTCATCCCGCGCGAACAGCGTGAGTCGAGGGGTCCGATGCTCGTCCTCGATTCGCGCCGACTCTACCGCCAATGGAACAAGCTCTCATAGTTCGACTCTGGAATAATCGCGACCGCCAGGGCTGGCGTAGTTTCCTCATCGCCATGCTCGTGCTATCGGCGGCGCTAATCGTGGCGCTTTTCTCGGCCGCAGCGTCTCAACAAGGACGCATCGGCCTGGCCGCAATCACCACCGTAATTTCGCTTGGCCTCGCCGGGTGGGTCGCCGTCGTCATCGTCCCTACGCTGGCCCGGCGCACCAGCCTTCGCTGGCTGGTTTATCAGGTTGATTACCGTCTCACGCGCGAGGGCATCATCTACCTCGTTGCTGTTTCCATTCTCGTTGTCGCTGCCGTCAACACCGGAAATAATTTGCTGTTCATGTTTCTCGCCTGCTCGCTCGCCGGAATCCTGATTTCGGGTGTTCTCTCCCGCATCGTCCTCACGGGTATCGATCTCAAGTTCGACATGCCCGAACATATTTTTGCCGAACAGCCTGTGCTCGCCGAACTCGAGTTGCGCAACGAAAAACAAACCTGGCCGTCGTTTTCCCTGCGCGTCGCCGGCGAAAACAAGAAAGGCGGGGCCGAAATTCTCGGCCGGCCTGTATTCTTCCCCTACATTCCCCGCAAAGGCGCGGCCCGGCAAAAAGTCGANNGAAATGGCCAGCCATTTTCGCGGCCGCGGCCACGAATTGCATTCTTTGCGCGATTATTTGCACACCGATAGCGCGCGGTTCGTCGATTGGAAAGTTACGGCGAAGGCCGGCCGCCTGGTGGT
>PKWH01000265.1 GCA_003131985.1 Acidobacteriota bacterium
ACGTTTGAAGCGCAGAGGGAGGGACAAATCGGCCGAGCTGCGTCGGCACACTATAATCTGCCCGAAAGCCTTCAGGGTAGCCGCTCCGAGTTCTTTTGGGCCATAGGCGCGCCCAGCCCGTTTCCATTTGTGGCTGATTCCGGCCGCAATGTTCCGCTGCTACACGTGGCATATGCGACTGCAGCGGCAGGTTCAAACAACAAGGCTGACTTCGCCCAGTTGCTGCATGGCGTTCGGTCAAAGTGAAAGGACGAAGATGGGACCTGCGGCCCCCGGAGGTCCCTGAAAATCGTGAAAAAGATCGAAACTTTATTTGAGTGCTGGTGTTGAATAACTCGTTAGGACCTTAGTGGGAGTAAAGATGCGGCAAATGCAAGACTTAATTAACTGCAACCTGTCGCGCACTATTGCAATCAAATGTGGTATGACGGTGGATGACATGTCGGGCCCGAGCATCGAAGTTGGTAGGGGGATCAAAATGAAGAACTCCAATTTCTTGAAACTGATCTTTGCGCTGTGCGCCGCGCTGGCAATCGCTTGCGTTCCGGCACCTGCATTCGCTCAACATGGCGGTGGCGGGCATGGCGGAGGTGGTGGCGGCGGTTTCCACGGTGGCGGCGGAGGTGGCGGGTTCCACGGCGGCGGTGGAGGCTTCCACAGCGGCGGAGGCGGGAGTCACCCTAATTTCAGTGGTGGCGGACGTTCTTACGGCCGTCCAGGCGGAGCGGCACCGCGCTCGTTTTCAAGGCCGGGCGCTTATGGGAATCGCTCCTATGGCGCGCGGTCGAACGGCATGAACGGTGGCAGATCAGCGGCAGCACCGCCTTCGAGCGCGCGCTTCGGCGCAGCGCCGGGCCGTTCTGGCTCGTCCATGTCGGCGCGCAATTCCGGCAACACTGGAACTGCGGGTAACCGTGGGACTGGAAACACGGCTGCGGGGAATCGTGCGGCTGCCCCGTCCTCTTCATTTTCTCGAAATTCAGGATCGCCGTCCGGGGGCGCTCGTCCGGCCGTGGCTGGAAACAGCCGTAGCGGGACTGCGACGTCGGCAACGCGTTCGACGAGTATGACGGCCTCTAGCAGATCATCGTTCGGGTCCTCAAGTCGATTTGGCGTGAGTTCGTCTGTGGTTTCGGGGTCAAGGCTGGGCGGACCGCTGAATGCGCATGTTGGATCGTCGTTCGGTGGTCGCGGAGCCTTCGGGTCATCGTTCGGAAATGGGCGGGGATTCGGGAATGGCTTCCGACCGGGATTCGGTTTCAACCGAGGTTTCGGGTTCGGTCGCGGCTTTGGGTTCGGTCGCGGTTTCGGATTCGGCGGATGCTGGGGATGTGGCTTTGGTTTTGGATGGGGTCTTGGCTTCGGTTGGGGATGGAATCCGTGGTGGGGATGGGGCTACCCGTACTATCCGTATCCGTACTGGGGAGGTTATGGCGGGTTTGGCGGATATGGCGGGTACGACGATTCTGCCTCGTACAGTTCGGACATGAGCTATGACAATAATTCCGGTTACGGCAATTCCGGTTACAATGCGGACAACTCTGCGGACAACAGTGCGAGTGCCGATCAACTGGCGCAAAGCGATCTACCTTATCCGGTTCAGGGTTCGGATAATCCTAACCCGGTGACCGGTAATGTGGCAGCAACTACGCCCACGGTGCTGATCTATCTGAACGATGGGACCACGTATGCGGCGAGCGACTACTGGCTAGCGGACGGCAAGCTGCATTTCAACGTAAACTATTCCGGAGAAAACAGCGTCGATATGGGTCAAGTGGATTTGCAGCGCACGGTTAACGAAAACGCGAAGCGCGGCGTGAAGTTCTCTTTGAAGCCGAACCCGGACACATGGAATGGCGGGTCGGGCTCGAATACCAATACCGCAAGGGCTCCCAAGAGCGATCCGAATGGTCCGGCGCCGGCTACGAATCCGCCCGCACCGCAGCCTGCACCTAGAATGCAGGTGACGTCAAAATCAGGTGCGTCAACGTCGTAAGTTCGAGATTTCGAGTGTAGACAAAAAGGGCCTCGACATCGGCAACGATGCGAGGCCTTTTGTGTTTGATCTGATCGCGGTACTTAGCTGCGTCCCAGTCTCAGGGCCGTTTCATGTTTACGACTGCGCTGTAAACATGCCAAAAATCGCCCGAACTACTCATAAATTCGACGGCAACTTTCCTGCTCCAAAGATTCGATTTAACGTAGACCACCCGGCATTCGCGCTCTTCTTCCGTCACGACGTTCACAAGCAGGAGAGTTTGTCCGGCTTTGACTTTCGCTTTCAACGGAAGGACTCCGCCATGAACGCTCACGGCGTTCGTTTCGGTGGTGTGGCGGAAGGGACGATTGTCCACCGTACGTCCGTAAACTCGAACCGGGATGGACACTTCTAATCGTTTGCTGCGCCGATGCCTCGCGAGTTGCTGCGGCACTCAGCCTCCTTCGACGATAGTAGATCTGACGGTGTGAGATTAGACCTGCGGCTTGAATACGGCAATAGTACTTTTGGTGGACGATGGTCCCACTGGCTGGTTTCCCGAGGGTAGAAATATCTATAGATTTGCGCGTATCGCGTGCGATATTACGAGCCTCTAAGAGACATGGAAGCTCACTCCGCAATCTTGATTTTGACGATGCAGGCCACCAAGAGGGTTTCCCATTGGATTTTTCACTTGGGCGCATTCGGTTTGATTCCACTGGGAGTGCTGGATGCCTCGGTGATCCCGCTTCCCGGTAGCATGGATGTTCTTACCATCGTGCTGGCTGCCAAGCAGCCGGATTGGTGGATTTACTACGCGTTGATGGCCACGGTAGGTTCGGTGATCGGAAACTATCTTACATATCGGCTCGCGCGCAAGGGAGGAAAGGAAACGCTGGAGCGAAAGTTGTCCCGCAAGAATATGGATATGGTTACCAAGAATTTCGAGCGATGGGGATTTGGCGCAATCGCTATTCCGGCACTGCTGCCGCCGCCGATGCCGCTGGTGCCGTTTGTTCTAGCCGCGGGTGCTACCAAATATCCTTTGAAAAAATTCCTCGCAGCGCTCACCTTGGCGCGAATTGTAAGGTACACGATCCTATCTCTGTTGGCCGCTCGTTACGGCCACGAAATCATTTCGTTCATACGGAACCACGGGCACCCGGTCGTGTTTGCCGTCGCCGCACTCGTGGCCATCGCGGCGGTCGTGTTCCTGGTTCTGCACTACGGCCAGAAAGGCAAGGCTCGCGGTTCAAAGAAGGGGAAATCCTGAGTTTTTGCGAGGAGCCCATTTATTTTTGGCTCGGGCGTGTGACGTTTTCAAACGGAGGCGTGTTTGGCGTGGGTTTACGAGTAGAGGACCTACAGGAATTGTAGTATTTCACTAAGGTGATTGGCGGCGTAGGATTTGTGCGTATCGCACCAAAACCCATCAGCGTTCTCGCCTCGCGCGAGACTACAGGAGGAAATCTTGAACACGAATCATAGTTGGGACCGTCGAAGTTTGCTTCGAACTCTGGCCGCGCTCGTAACAATGGGCGCGTTCCTGTTTCTTGTCGCCGCCCCCCGCGCTCACGCCGACGAAAGAGACAAATGCCGCCAGCGCATCGAAAAGGCAGAAGCCAGACTCAATGATGCGGTCGCCAAGCACGGCGCGAAGAGCCCCGAGGCGCGCGACCGTTGGCATGACCTTCGGTCGGAGCGCCAGCATTGCTGGGATGCTTATCATCAATGGTGGGATGGAAGAGACCAAAAGTGGCACACCGAGCCAAACTGGAACCATGACGATCGCTGGCCGGATTAGTTCAAGCTTCCATAGTATTGATATCCAGTATTGAACTCCGCTTTGGTTAGGTGAGACGTCTCCATGCTCGGGCCCCGCTCAGTAAGCGGGCGGGGTCAGAGCATGCCTTTTTTGCGATTTCCCGGCCTGCGTTGACATCCCACAAGTCGCGTGTTAGGTTCCGCGAACATATGACAGAAACAAGTTCGTCCAGTTCCGCAAAGAAACGGATCGCCGTGATTCCTGGCGATGGGATCGGGAAGGAAGTCATTCCGGCGGCAGTTAGGGTGCTGAAGTCGGCTGCGGCGGCCGGCGGTCGCCAAGCCGAACTCACCGAGTTTGATTGGGGGGCCGATCGCTATTTGCGGGACGGCACGACGCTGCCGCCCGATGCGGTTGAGATGTTTCATCGCGACTTCGACGCGATTCTGCTTGGCGCTATGGGCGACCCACGGGTCCCGAGCAACGTACACGCCGCGGATATTCTGCTGGGCTTGCGGTTCAAACTGGATCTTTACGTCAACGCGCGGCCCTGCGTGTTGTTCGACAAGCGTTTCACGCCACTGAAAGACCGCACCGAAAAAGACATCAACTTTATGGTGTTTCGCGAGAACACCGAGGGCCTCTACGTTGGAATGGGCGGAAATTTCAAGAAGGGAACTGCCGACGAAATCGCGGTGCAGGAAGATCTGAATACGCGCAAGGGCGTGGAGCGCATCATTCGCTATGCGTTCGAATACGCGAAAGCCCGCAAGCTTAAACGCGTCTGCATGAGCGATAAATCGAACGCGCTAACGTTCGGCCACGACCTTTGGCAACGGGTGTTCAAGCAAGTGCGGCTTGAATTCCCGGAGATCGAATCCAGCCACCAATACATCGACAATCTCTTGATGCAGATGGTCCGCGACCCCTCGCAGTTTGACGTGATCGTGACGAGTAATCTTTTCGGCGACATCGCGAGCGATCTCGGCGGACAGATTGCTGGGGGACTTGGATTGTCACCGTCGGCCAACATTCACCCGGGGCAAGTCTCGCTCTTTGAGCCAGTCCACGGCTCTGCGCCGACGATTGCAGGGAAGAACATCGCTAATCCTATGGGAGCGGTTCTGACTGTGGCGATGATGTTCGAGTATCTGGGCTGGAAGCGGGAGGCCAACGCGATTGAAACGGCTGTTCGCGAGGCACTACGCGAAGGGAAGACTCCAGCGGAACTTGGCGGAGCGCTTGGAACGCGCGAGGTTGGCGATTGGCTAGCTAACGCTGTCGCGAAGACAGCGGTGAAGTAGGTGCGCAATACTTCAACTTTTACTTTAATGTGTGTCCCCTTCTTAGTTTTGCTTAATAGCCGGTGGTGCTTGCGTGATGCTTCCGGCAACCAGATCAGTCTTTATCGTCATTTTCTGCTTGGGTAGAAGATTCACGTTCGTGTCGAATTCCTGAAATCCGGCCAAGGCTATTTTTATGTGATGTGGGCCCGGGCTTACGAGCATTCCTCGTCCCATTCCGCTGAACTGCTGCACATAACCGGCGAAATTGCCGTCCACGAATACCGCGGCTCGCTCGGGCGTGACCTTGAGCTTCACTTCCGAAGTGACTGCAGAGAACTGAGCTTTGGGATCCTTGTCCAGTTTCACCGTGATGATCAGTTTTTTGCCCGGCTCGACGACGTACGTCTGCGTCATGTCAAGATAGCCGGTCTGGCGTATAGAGATTTCATGCTGTCCCGGCAGCAGCATCACTTTCTTCGCGTCTCTTAGCTCGGAGACATAGCCGACGTACTGGCCGTCGATCCAGACTCCCGCGGTTTTTTCGGCTTTCGTGGAGCCGACAAATTGAAGTTCGCCCTGAATCGAATTTTGAGCGCTGACGATGACCGATAGAAATGCCAAAGAAAAAACGGCAAGAAGAATCGGCAGGCTAAATCTATGGTTGGAATTCATGATTGCTCCTGAGCGGCGAGATCTCATGCGGGTATTCTAATCAATTTTGATATGGGCGCGGCACCAATCTTTATAGTGAAAGTAGTCTCTTAGATTCTGGAGCAGGCTGGAACTTCATAGATGGCTCGAGTTGTCGGCGGTACGACCGGAAAAACTTCGAAAGCACTTGACGTTGGATGTCCCGAATTGTAGCTTCGGCTTGTTCAATTTTACGGATCAGGAGCCAGTGAATGCCACGTCGCGCGTCATACCTTCTTCTTGCGGTAACTTTGATTGCGGTGCCGTCGATTTGGTCGCGCGGTCACGCTGACGCTCCACCGGAATTCAACGTAAAAGAGCATTACACAAAGTACGAGTTTCGCATTCCGATGCGCGATGGGAAGCAGCTATTTACTTCCATTTATGTTCCCAAGGATTCATCGCGCGCTTATCCCTTTATGGTGGATCGGACGCCGTATAGCGTGGCTCCGTACGGCGTGGACCAGTACAAGAAATCGCT
>PKWH01000015.1:0-5313 GCA_003131985.1 Acidobacteriota bacterium
TTTCGCGTGCTGGCTCGCGGCGAACTGCAACTCGCAATTTTGATTGAGACCATGCGGCGCGAAGGGTACGAGCTGATGGTGGGCAAGCCCGAAATCGTGGTGCGCACGGAAAACGGAAAGCGCGTGGAGCCGCTGGAAGTGCTGATCGTGGATTGTCCGGAAACTTTTATCGGCATCGTGATGGAAACGCTGGGAACGCGGCGCGGCGAAATGGTGAAAATGGTGAACCATCATTCGGGGCGCGTGCGCATGGAGTTTCGCATTCCGTCGCGCGGGCTGATCGGGTTGCGCGGGCAATTGCTGACGGATACGCGCGGGACGTCACTGATTCATTCGATGCTGGACGGCTGGACGGATTATGCGGGAGACATGGCTTCGCGGCTGACGGGCGCGTTGGTGAGCGACCGCGCAGGAGTTTCGACGGCTTATGCGGTGTGGGGAATTCAGGAACGCGGCGAAATGTTTGTGGGGCCGAGCCTGGAAGTGTATGAAGGAATGATCGTCGGCGAGAATGCGCGCGAAGACGACATGAATGTGAACATTACGAAAGAGAAGAAGCAGACGAACATGCGGTCGTCGAGCGCGGACGAAGCGATACGGCTGATCCCGCCGCGCGAGTTGACGCTGGAAAAAGCTATAGAATTTATTTCGGACGACGAATTCGTGGAAGTGACGCCGAAATCCATCCGGCTGCGCAAGAAAGTGCTGGACGCGAAGAAGCGGCCGAAACGGTGGCAGGAAATCAAAGCCAGCGTGGACTCTGCTTCCTGAAGCGGCTTGAGGCTGCTCTGGACGGTCCGTTCCTCGCCATCCCGTGGTTGCTAAAGTGTTCGTTAACGGGATGGATGATTCCCATGAGCGGGCAAGCGGGCACTTTTCATACTTGCAAATTCCCTCTAATCAGAACATTATAAGGCACTTATCATCGCTGTGGGACCGGAAGTCAATTTGCGATGTAATATACGCAATACCCGAGGCTATTAGCTGTGGACATTGCGCGTCCAGAAGTAAAAAGACAAAAGAGGATCAGGCGCACGATCTATATCGCGATAGCCGTGGTCGTGATTCCGCTGGTCACCTACGCGCTATCCAAGCTGAAACCTGCGGCGCCCAGCGTGGACAGCGCGACGGTGTGGACGGACACGGTGAAGCGCGGGCCGATGCTGCGCGAAGTTCGCGGGCTGGGCACGCTGGTGCCGGAAACCATTCGTTTGATACCCGCCGCGACTGACGGGCAAATTATTCAGCGCAATCTGCTGGCTGGAACTCCGCTGAAAGCCGACACCGTAATTTTGGAAATGACGAATCCTGAACTGCAGCAAGCGGCGCTGGACGCGGAGTATCAGATGAAAGGCGCGGAAGCGAATCTGGAACAGACCAAGGCGCTGCTTCAGAATCAGCTGATGGACAAACGCACGCAAGCTGCGGCGCTGAGTTCCGCGTATCACACGGCGGTGCTGGATAGAGACACNNCAAGTGGTGGCTGAGGAGCTCGCCAAGCAGGACGACTTGGCTCAAAAAGAAGTGGAGACATTTTCGAACTCCATCGCGTCGCAGGTTGCGGTGCAGCAGGCAAGTTTGGATGAAAAGCGCGCGATGTACGCGTTGAAAAAATCTCAACTGGATCAGCTAAAAGTTCGGCCCGGCATCGATGGCGTGTTGCAAGAGCTTGATGTGGAAGTGGGGCAAAAAGTGACGCAGGGAACCGTGCTGGCGCGCGTGGCGCAGCCGACGCATTTGAAGGCGCAACTTAAGATCGCCGAGACGCAGGCGAAAGACATCCTCATCGGACAAAAGGCTGCGGTGGATACACACAACGGAGTGATCGCCGGCCACGTGATGCGGATCGATCCTGCGGTGGTAAACGGAACGGTGACGGTGGACGTTGCGCTGGACGGGCCGCTGCCGCAAGGCGCTCGGCCAGACCTGAGCGTCGAAGGAACCGTTGAAATCGAGCGGCTGGCGGACGTGCTGTATGTGGGCCGGCCGGTGCATGGCGAGGCGAACAGCACAGTGGGCTTGTTCAAAGTGGTGGACGACGGGGCCGCGGCTGCGCGCGTGCAGGTGCAATTGGGACGCACGTCGGTGAACACGGTGGAAATCGTGAAAGGGCTGCAAATCGGAGACAAGGTGATTTTGTCCGACATGTCGGCCTGGGACAATTACGATCGCGTGCAATTGAAATAGTTAAGGGAACTTTTGCAAGGGCTGGGAACGTAACTAATCTTGGCGAGAGACTGGATAGCATAGGCGGAGGAGCAAGCATGGACGCGACAGCAAAATCGATGATTCGTTTGGAAGGCGTAACAAAGGTTTTTTACACCGACGAGGTGGAAACGCACGCACTCGGCGGCGTGCATCTGGATATTAAGAACGGCGAATTTCTTTCCATTGCGGGGCCGTCGGGATGCGGCAAATCGACGCTGCTCTCGATTCTCGGCTTGCTCGACTCGCCGACCGATGGAAACTACTGGATCAACACGCAGCCGGTGGCGAACCTTTCTCTTTCCGACCGCACGCGTATTCGCAACCGCGAGATCGGGTTCATTTTCCAGGCGTTCAATTTGATAGGCGACTTGACGGTTTTCGAGAATGTGGAATTACCGCTGACCTATCGCAGCATGGCTTCGGCGGAGCGCAAGAAGCGCGTGCAGGAAGTGCTCGAGCGCGTGGGAATGGCGCATCGCATGAAGCATTATCCCTCTCAGCTTTCGGGCGGCCAACAGCAGCGCGTAGCTGTGGCGCGCGCGCTGGTGGGTTCGCCTTCGATTCTACTGGCGGACGAGCCGACCGGAAATTTGGACTCGAAGAACAGCGAAGCGGTGGTGGATTTGCTAAGGCAACTGCACCGCGAGGGCGCGACCATCTGCATGGTCACGCACGACCCGCGCTACGCTAGCGTTGCGGACCGCACGATTCATCTTTTTGACGGCCGCATCGTCGAGGAAACAGTGGGCACGCGCAGCGTGTCCGTTTAAGCCAGTTCGACACTCGCATTACATAAATATCACGGTTGAAGCGGCCGAAAATTGTTTCGGAAGCATTGGTGCGGGTGTGTTCGCATGATTGGAAGCGGGCTATTTACAGCAATTGCCAATCGCAGGAGTGAAAAATGGGAGCTTTGCTGCAAGATATGCGCTATGGAATCCGAATGCTTCTCAAGAATCCAGGATTCACCGCGATTGCGGTGCTCACTTTGGCGCTTGGCATTGGCGCGAACACGGCGATCTTCAGCGTGCTCGATTCCGTCCTGCTACGGAAGCTGCCTGTCGTTCACTCCGAACAGTTGGTGCTGCTGACCGACCCTGACTCACATGGACAATCGTTCGGCAGCGAATCGGGAGACCGCTCGCTGCTGGCGTACTCGGAATTTGAATACCTGCGCGACCACAACGAAGTATTTTCCTCGGTTTTCGCGTCCGATAGCAGCCTGCCGGAGGTGCGAGCAACGCTGGGCGGTTCCCCCACCGGCGAAGCGAGCCAGGAAGAATCACTTCGTGTCCGTCTCGTTAGTGGAGATTATTTTTCCACTCTGGGAGTGACACCCGCGGCCGGCCGAATGTTCACCTCGGAAGTGGATCGTGCGCGCGGCGGCTCGCCTTTTGCGGTGGCTAGTTATTCGTTCTGGAAGCGGCGCTTCAATCTCGATCCCGCAGTTCTTGGAAAATCGATCCAGGTCAACCAGACATCGTTCGAAATCATCGGAGTTGCGCCGCCGGGATTCTTCGGTGAAACCGTGGGAGAAGCCCCGGACGTATGGATTCCGATGATGATGCAGGACGCCATCTATCCGGGACACGATCTTTTGAGTCCATCGCAGGGTGAGGTAAACAAGCACATATGGCTGCAGGTGATCGCGCGACTCAAACCGAGCGTTACCGTAGAGCAAGCCAAGGCGAGCATCAACGTGGTCTTGCAACGGATGATTGAAGCCAATCTAGGTTCGACGGTTAGTGCAGAAGATCGCAAAGGATTTTTGAATCAGATCATCAACCTTCAATCCGGCGCGCGAGGCTCCTCCACTCTTCACGAAGCATTCGCGGAACCGCTCAAAGTACTAATGGCCCTGGTGGGACTTGTATTGCTCATCGCTTGCGCCAACGTGGCGAACCTGTTGCTCGCGCGAGGCACGGGCAGGCAAAAAGAATTTGCGGTGCGGCTCGCCATTGGCGCGGGACGGGGCCGTTTAATTCGCCAACTGCTATCGGAAAGCTTATTGTTGGCACTCGCAGGGGCGGCCGCAGGAGTTCTGCTGGCGCAATGGGCGGACACTCTTCTTCTGCGCATGGTTTCGCAGGGGTCGGCGGGGCCCGAGGCCATCCAAGTTAACTTACGTTTCGATGCGCGCATGCTGGCTTTCACACTGGGGGTCGCCGTGCTGAGCGCGATACTCTTCGGTCTCATTCCGGCTCTGCGTGCGACGCGCCTCGATCTCTCGCCCATTCTGAAATCAACCGCAGGCGGGACAACCGGTGAAATCGGGAACCGCCGTCTGCCGGCCGGTAAAGTGCTTGTGATCGCGCAAGTGGCGATCTCGCTCATCCTCCTGGTTGCTGCCGGACTCTTCGTTCGCAGCCTTTCAAAGCTGAGCGAGGTGAATTTAGGCTACAAACCTGAAAATCTGCTCTTGTTTCGAGTGGACGGCGCTCCAGGCGGTTATAAGGGGCCTGCAAATCTTCGCTTTCAACAAGAGCTGCTGGATAAATTCTCCAGCATCCCAGGAGTGCGCGCTGCAACGCTCTCGAGCAATGGGCTGTTCAGCCATTCAGAGTCGGGCGATCCGATTTCAGTGGAAGGCTACACGCCGAAGTCTGACGAGAAGCTAAATTCTCGTATGGATCATGTCGGCCCCGGATATTTCTCTACGGTAGGGATTCCGATACTGCTTGGGCGAGAAATCGGAGTCCAAGACAGCGGTAATGGGCCTCGCGCAGCGGTCATAAACAAGAAGTTCGCGGAACGCTTTTTTGGCAAAACGAATCCCATCGGCAAGAAAGTCCAGGATATCTACCCGGGAAATCCGCAAGAGATGGAAATCGTGGGAGTAGCTGCCGACGCGAAGTACAACAATTTGCGAGAGAAAACTCCCACGCGCATCTACGCGCCGTATTTCAATCCTTTGTGGGAGCATCCCTACGCTATCTTTGAAATCCGCACACTTGCGGATCCTGCGAGTATCAGCGCGGCGCTGCGGAAGGTCGTGCACGAGACGAACTCCGCTCTTCCGCCAATTCAGGTCCATACCATGCCTGGGCTGGTGGACGATTCGCTTCAAACGGACCGGTTTATCGCGCGTCTTGCCGGCGCGTTCGG
>PKWH01000015.1:5367-9834 GCA_003131985.1 Acidobacteriota bacterium
CTCATTTGATTAAGAGCATGCTGTTCGGCATGGGCATCGTGGACCCTGTCGCAATGATAGTTCCCGCGGTAACGCTTGCCGTAGTAGCCGCGTTAGCGGGATTCCTGCCTGCGCGGCGGGCGATGCGGGTGGATCCGATGGTGGCGCTGCGGTACGAGTAACGAGGAGAGAAAATGGGAACACTGCTGCAGGACATGCGATACGGAATCCGAATGCTGATGAAGAATCCGGGATTCACGATCATTGCAGTGCTCACGCTGGCGCTAGGGATCGGAGCGAACACAGCGATCTTCTCGGTGGTGAATGCGGAATTGCTGCGGCCGCTGCCGTTCCGTGATTCGGGGCGGCTTGTCAGCGTCGCAATGGCCAATTCGCGCACGCACACTTCGAATGGCTCTGCTTCGTATCCCGATTTCGTGGACTGGCGAGCGCAGAACCAAGTTTTCGAGAAAATGGCTGCCTACACGGATGCGACCTTTACGCTGACTGGGCGGGTAGAGCCCGCGCACTTGGAAGGCGCGAGCGTTTCAGCGGTCACGTTTGATTTGCTGGGAGTTTCGCCTGAGCTGGGACGAACTTTTCAGGCGGAGGAGGACGAGCCGAATCATCACGTTGTCATCGTCAGTCATCGGTTTTGGAAGCAAGAGTTCGGAGGCGATCCCAACATTATCGGCCACGTGATTACGCTCGACAACAGCGGATTCACCGTTGTCGGCGTGATGCCGGCTGGTTTTCAGTTTCCTCTTCAGCGAGAACCGGAAATGATCTGGTCCACGATGTCGCCTGTACAGGAAAGTTCGGACAACACGCCTGCTATGACGCAGCAGCGAGGTGCGCATTTCCTCACTTGCATCGCCAGACTTAAACCTGGAATTACTCTGCCGCAGGCGCAGGCGGCCATGGATGTGATCTCGGCCTCGCTGGGCAAGCAATATCCAGACACCAACAAGTACATGGGAGTGCGGCTGAAATCGGAGCAGGAGCAGCTAACCGGCACAATTCGGCCGGCGCTAGTGGTGATGATGATCGCCGTTAGCTTGGTGCTGCTGATCGCTTGCGTGAATGTGGCGAATCTTCTTCTGGCACGCGCCACAACGCGCGGTCGGGAGATCGCCATCCGCACGGCGATGGGCGCCGGCAGGACGCGAGTGGTGAGGCAGCTCTTGACTGAGAGTTTGTTGCTCGCGCTTTTTGCTGGAGCATTCGGAACCGCGCTGGCGTCCTGGGGCAGCGATATTTTGGTACGTTTGAGTCCTGAGAGTCTTCCGCGCATCGGGGAGATTCACGTGGATCGATGGGTGCTGTTGTTCACTGCGGGGTTGTCACTACTCACCGGGATATTATTTGGTCTGGCGCCGGCGCTGCAGGTGACCCGCTCGAATATCGTGGAGGCGTTAAAAGAAAGCTCGCTAAACACCACTGCAGGGCGCAGCCGACACGGGCTGCGCAGTTCGCTCGTGATTGTAGAAATGGCACTAGCGCTGGTTCTACTTGCCAGCGCGGGATTGCTAATCCGCAGTCTGGTTCGGCTGCAGGAGGTGAATCCAGGTTTCGATCCGCACAACGTGATGACCGCGAGCGTGGACTTGCCGGACGCGAAATTCCCAGACCTAAAGAAGGCAGCCTTTTTCCGTGACCTCTCCCAGAAACTGAAGGTTCTCCCCGGTGTGCAATCGGCTGCGGCAATTTTTCCGTTGCCCATGGCCGGAGATGAGATACGCATAAGCTTTCAGATTGAAGGCCGGCCGGTGGCGAAAAGCGATGAGCCCGATACCTCCATCCGCACGGTTACGCCCAATTATTTCGGTACCATGCAGATTCCGCTGCTGCAAGGAAGGGATTTCACAGATGGTGACGACTCTGCCTCGACGCCTGTTGTGGTGGTCAATGACGCCTTCGCGCGGCAATTCTTTCCCGGTGAGAATCCGATCGGTAAGCACTTCAAGCCAGGAATATCGACGACCGGCAAAGCGCCGATGCGGGAAATCGTCGGCGTGGTCGGGAATGTGAAATTCGAGGATCTGAAAGCGGAATGGATGCCCGAATCCTATATTCCCTACGCGCAATTGCCATTCGGCTCAGTGACAATTGTTGTGCGCGCCGCAAAAGATCCTGAAGGGCAGGCAAAGGCGATTGCGTCCGCGGTGCAGTCAATCGATAAGGACTTGCCGACATACACTCCGAAGACGGTGGAGCAATATTTGAATGGGACGATTGCGGTGCCGCGCTTCAATACTTTTCTTCTGGCGATTTTTGCGGCGCTCGCGATGATTCTGACGGCGGTTGGCCTGTACGGCGTGATTTCCTATACGGTGGCGCAACGCACGCATGAGATCGGCATACGGATGGCGCTGGGAGCAAACCCGGGCGACATGCTGCGATTAGTGGTGCGCCAAGGAATGCGGCTCGCAGCATTTGGGGTAGGGCTTGGTTTGGTTGCGGCATTCGGACTGACTCGGTTCCTTTCGAGTCTTCTTTTCGGCGTGAGCTCAACGGACCCGGTTTCATTCGCTGTGGTGGTGGTGATGCTTTTCGGCGTCGTATTGCTGGCTTGTTACGTCCCGGCGCGGCGCGCGATGCGCGTGGATCCTATGGTGGCGCTGCGGTACGAGTAAGGCTAAAACGAGGAGAGATCGATGGGAGCTTTGCTGCAAGACGCTCGATACGCATTCCGGATGTTGGCGAAGAGCCCGGGGTTCACACTGGTCGCCATTCTGACGCTGGCGTTGGGAATCGGTGCGAACGCGGCGATATTTTCCGTCACGGATCAGGTTCTTCTGCGGCTCTTGCCGGTGCAGAAGCCGGAAGAACTCGTCGTGCTGCGCTCGCCGGGACCTAATCCGGGGAGAAACTGGAGCGACGGCGATGTGGGGGTAGCATTTTCGTATCCCATGTATAAGGATTTGCGCGATCACAACCCTGTTTTCTCCGGCTTGCTTGCGCGGTTCGCAATTCAGGCGAGCGTTTCCGGTCAAGGTCAAACCGAACTGGCAAAAGGGGAACTCGTCAGCGGAAATTACTTTGAGGTGCTTGGCGTGCGTCCGGCGCTCGGACGCGTTCTCACTTCCCAGGATGAAACCGCCGCGGGCGCAAATCCGGAGGCGGTGTTGAGTTATGGCTATTGGGAGCGGCATTTCGGACGCGATCCCGGGATACTGAACAAACAACTGGTTGTGAACGGCGTTTCCATGACGGTTGTGGGCGTGGTGGCTCCGGGATTTTTTGGAGTGCAAGTGGGACAGACGCCGGACATTTTCATTCCGGTGACAATGAAGGCGCAGATGACGCCGAACTGGGACGGACTTGCAGACCGCAAAGATCATTGGCTGGCGTTGTTGGGAAGATTAAAACCCGGCATGAGTCTTGCAAAGGCGGAAGCTGGAATCGCGCCGGAATATTCCGCGGTCTTACAGTCGGAATCTTCGGACTTGAAATTATCACGGGAAAGAAAGAAACAATTCTTGGACAAAAAAATCCTGCTGGATACGGGATCGCACGGACGTCCAATCCTGCAGCACGATGCGGGCAAGCCGATATGGATTCTGATGTCGATGGTGGGATTGGTGCTGCTGATTGCCTGCGCGAACCTGGCCAGCCTTCTGGTGGCGCGCGGTGAAGGAAGGCAGCGAGAGATTGCTGTGCGGATGGCGATGGGAGCCGGGCGGTGGCGGTTGATAAGGCAGCTTCTGACAGAGAGTTTGCTGATTTCGCTGGCTGGAGGAGCCGCGGGGTTGCTGGTGGGATCGTGGACGCTGGGAGCGCTGGTGGGTTCCATACCGGAGAGCCTTGGCGCTTCGGGGCTGCAAGGGAAGTTTGACTATCGCGTGCTCGCTTTTTCATTCGGAATTTCAATTCTGACGGGATTGCTATTCGGGTTGATACCGGCGCTGCGATCAACGAGCGCGGACTTGCAAAGTACGCTGAGGGAGCAGGGAGCGAATGTTTTCGGCGGGAAATCGAATGTGCGATTGCGCAAGGCGCTGCTGGTCTCGCAAGTCGCGCTGACGGTGGTGTTGCTGGCGGCTGCGGGATTCTTTGCGCAGAGCCTGATAAATCTGAAAGGGCAGAATCTTGGAGTGAAGACGGATCACGTAATCCAATTCGCGGTGGCACCTGAACTCAATCGTTATACACCGGAACAAACAGTCGCGCTGGCCGACCGCTTGAGAGAAAACATCGCGGGCTTGCCGGGTGTGCGCTCGGTGAGCGTGGCGGAGATGACGTTACTCTCGAACAGCGACTCATACGCCAACATCACCGCGGAGGGTTACACAGTGTCGGAAGACACCAATACGGACGTCCAACAAAACTGGATAGGACCAAATTTCTTTGCGACTTTGGGAATTCCACTATTGTCCGGGCGCGAGTTCGACAGTCGCGACACCTCCACCGCGCCTAAAGTCGCAATTGTCAGCGAAAAAATGGCGCAGACCTACTTTCGCGGGCAGAACCCGATTGGCCGCCACT
>PKWH01000195.1:0-482 GCA_003131985.1 Acidobacteriota bacterium
ATTATGCGAATTGCCTCCGGCAGCGCGGAACCGCCTGCGCTGGACGCGGAGTCAGCCTCGGAATCACGCCCATCCTTCGGTTCGCCGCCTTCTCCCGGAGCAAGAAACAGATTTGATTCCACTCCGTGTTGCTTGGTGTAGAGATCGTAATAACGGCCGCCCTTCGCGTAGAGCGACGTATGAGTGCCACGCTCGACGATCCGGCCCGCCTCAAGCACAAGGATTTGATCGCTTCGGCGCACAGTGGACAATCGGTGCGCGATGACGAACGTAGTTCGGCCACGCATCAAATAGCGAAGCCCTTCCTGAATGAAAGCCTCTGACTCAGAATCCAGGCTGGAAGTAGCCTCGTCGAGAATCAGAATGCGCGGATCGGCCAATATTGCGCGAGCAATCGAAACGCGCTGCCGCTGGCCTCCCGAAAGTTTCACGCCGCGCTCACCGACGATCGTGTCGTACTTTTTCTCGAACGTCTCGGCAAA
>PKWH01000195.1:501-19858 GCA_003131985.1 Acidobacteriota bacterium
AGATCATGCCCATCGACGAGAATGCGGCCGCTGGTAGGCACATAGAACGCAGCAATCAGTCCGATAACGGTCGATTTCCCTGCGCCGGACGGGCCGACCAGCGCCGTTACCGTTCCCGGCTCCGATACGAAGCTGACATCGTGCAAGACGGGTTTTCCGGTGTCGTAGGCAAAGTCGGCATTCTCGAATATCACTTGCCCGTTAATGCGGCCCAGGCGTTCGACGCGATTGGAGCTCTCGTCCTCGAGATTTTCGTTCAGAACTTCACGCGTGCGTTCGAGCCCGGCAAGAGCTTCTGTGATTTGCGGGCCGATTCCGACAATTTGAAACACCGGTGCGACGAGGAAACCTAGCAAAGCTGTGTATTCGACGAAAACACCAAGCGTCATAGTGCCGGCAAGAATATGCCGCGCTCCGAGAAACATGATCGCCGCGCTGACGATGCCCATCAGGCTGGTGGCGGAGAGGCTCATCAACGATGTNNTTCCTCGCGCTCTTCAGCGTGATAGCCCTTCACTACCCGGACGCCGCCCAGAGATTCCGTGAGCCTGCCGGTCACTTCGGCATTGATCTTGGGCCTCGCGCGAAAGATAGGGCGAATCGTTTTGAACGCGCGGTTCAGGCCTAGCGCAAAGAGCAACAGAACCGCGAAGGCCACCGCGGTCATACTGACACTGATCCGGAGCAGAATGATCAGCGCAAGCACAGCCGTCACAATCCCGCCGGCAAACTCGACCAGGCCGGTGCCGATAAGATTTCGCACGCCTTCGACGTCGCTCATGATGCGGGAGACCAGCACGCCGGTCTTGTTCGCGTCGTAGAACGACACAGGCAATCGCCCGACGTGCGCCTGAACCTTGATGCGAAGCTCGGTGATCATCCGCTGTGAGGATTTCGAGAGGAGCTGCGTGAGCGCATAAGAAGTGAGACCTTGGACGATCGTCGCTGCGATGACGGCGATCACGATCGGCAATAAGAGGTTAGTTTGTTTTTTGTTAATGACATCGTCCACCAGGTATTTGGTGGAAGCAGGCAGGATCAGCCCGGACGAGCGGTTGATAATCATTAACACAAACCCCAGCGCGAGAATTCCCCGACGTGGTTTCAGAAGCGCCAGAACGTCGGGCAGCAGCTTCCAGTCGAATTTGGGCTTCGTTGATTTGCCGGCTGCGCCAGACTTATTTTCAGTGGCCATAGAATTTGGAGAATACTGAGCTAGTCGTTAGATGCTGAGCTTCACTGGAAGACTCTACCTTGGTCAGCCACCCGGTCAATAGAACACCGTAAACTTCCGAGATAATTCGCCTGGCAAAAGCCGCCCGTTGTCCGCAAGATTTGGTAGTGATAGACTTTTCGCATGCCAACGAAAAAGAAGGTCCGCAAGAAGACGACTCCTAAGAAAAGAACTTCCAAGAAGAAAGCCTTAAAGAAGAAGGCACCGAGTAAGAAACCAGTTCGCAAGAAAAAGTCGATCCGCGCGGAGAGCTCAGTTCGCCGGAATACCGCTGGGCCGGCCGGCCGAACCAGCGAAGTGAATTCCGGCATGTTCCGCCAAGGCCGCCGAGGTCTGGGGCCCAATGCCGGCGGACAATCGGGTGATATTCAAGCCTTGCCACGAGATGAAGACGTAGATTCGGAAAGCGTGGAAGAGCTCGCCGAGGAAGGCCAGGCCTTTGAAGCTGAAGTCGTGAGCGGCGTTGAGAATGCGCCGGACGCCGATCAAGGCGAAGTTAGGACCCATGAAGTTCCCGAGGACGACGTTCCTGACGAATATCGTGGGAAGCGAGATAACGACTAACATTCCGTGCTGCGCGCCGAAGTCCAAGCTTTCTATATCGATTCCCTACCAAGCTTAGGCGTGGTCGCTGAGCGCGCGGAATACGGCAGCGCTATTGGTCCGCATTCCGATCCCAAGATATGTCGATGAAGGAGGAAGCGATCGCGCGCCGACAGCATTTGGTAGAGACCGCGGCTTAATCTGCCGCAGCCCCAGCCGTCACGGCATTGCTTTCGACTTCCGCGCTCGACGTGGCCTGTTTGCCGCGTTCGATCTCTATGCGGCCCTTGAAAAAAGCTCCGTCCTCGATGCTGATGCGCGCGGTAATTACGTCACCGGTCACCGAACCGTCTTTCTTGATCTCAACCCGGTCGCTGGCACGCACATTGCCGTGGATTTTGCCATAGACAACCACCTCGCGCGCGGCCACTTCCGAACTCAAGTGCCCAGTGCGCCCGACTGTGAGTCGCTGGCCCTGAAGCGAAATCGGACCCTCAACTTTGCCGTCGACCTGCAAATCTTCCTCACCCGAGATCTTGCCCTTGACCTCGATGCTTTCGCCGAGGCATGCCACATTGCGTGCCGCCGGCGCGCTGGGCCGTGCAGAATAACTCGTCGTCGCGGATGCGGCTTGCGATGACGGAGACGATGGCGATGAAGGTGCCGGAGAATAGCTTGGTGCTTCGCTTTGCGGCTGCTTTGTCCACATAAATTCTTCCTCCCTCGATTACGATGCAACATGGGATCGGTCCTGAGGACCGATGCAATTACACTGTAGGCGTGTCCAGCAAACCAAGGCAACGGCGAAAAGGTTCAGGTTTGTTCACTACGGAAACTGACCATCCGTACAGGTTGTTTGCTCACCGCAGGGATGTTGAAGGGGGCAGGGTTAAGAGGAAAAACTGTCGAGCGCGGTGCGCTCATCAGGGAAGTCCGTGAATATTCGGTGCAAGTTGGTCAAACGCAACACCTCAGACGCGCGCGGGTTCAGGTCCACGGCGCGCAGTTCGGCGCCGTTTCTCCTCGCGGTGTAAAGACTGCGAACAAGCTGGCCTATTCCTGAGCTGTCCAAGTAGGACACGTCGCGGAAGTTCAGCAATACCTTAGTGCGCCCTTCCCGGAAAATATCAACTAACAGCTCATGAACGGCTTCTCCTTCTACGTTCGTGAAATTCCCGCGCACATCCACAACCGTAACGTCTCCCAACTGGCGCGTATTCGCACTGAAGTTCAAACAGGCCTCCCCAGGCTAGGCACCCACATTTTACCGCATGGTTGCCAAGAATCTGAAATAGGATATGGATGCGCGCGTGGGGTATATCGGCCCAAACCAAAAATTCGTGAACGGGAGTGAGTGTAACTATCCGGAAAGTTCCTCTAACCAGGAGTCTAGTATCTTGAGTTGTTCGTTTGCTATGTTCACAAAAACGAGCCCCATTCCCATTCCGGATTGAACGTAGATAATTTTAGCCAGCGATTCGAAAACGCCTTGATCCCGCGAAATGCGCACTTCAAGGTTCGTTCCTTCTGGCAAGGCGATTAGAGTGTCTACGTAACAACCCTTGCGGCTGAGTTCGGAAATGCGCCCGGAAATCTTGGTATCGGATTCGGGTTCTCGAAGAACGGCTACCGCAATGAGCGAAAAACGCGGGACCTCACGTCGATTAGGATACTGCCCGTCTCCACCGGCCGGATGCGATGGGGTGTCCGAAAAAAAGCCCATAGATCATCTCCCGTTAGTTCCAGATTGGCACATTCGCGAACGCACAACCAGGGTTGCGATATGATGTGACGCGTAAAATGTACCTCTACTTCCCGCAACTCGACTCGAAGGCGCTGTGGTCGACACGACTGGATTCTGCTTTGCATTGCAAGCAGGGTAAGGTGAATGGCAAACCCAGCCCAACGCACGCGGGCTCCGAATTATCAAATGAGTTGATTCACTGGGCGGATAGCTTTAGGCTCATTGTCATAGCTCTAAATACCCGGCGGCCCGCGTAGCTAAAACTCGAAAAAACATTTATGAGGCTAATCGTGCAACCGGGAGATTATCTCAGAGACCTTCGAAATCGACTCGGCGTCACCACCCGGGAAGTGGAGGAGCTTAGCCGCAAAGTGGCCCAAGACCGGGGAAACGAAGAGTTTTCAATCTCAAACGCATGGCTGACCCAGCTCGAAAATAAGAATTCCGTTCCCAGCATCTACAAACTGTTTAGTTTGAGCGTGATTTACCGCGCGAAATTCGTCGATCTCTTGAGCATATTCGGGGTGGAGCTCGATGACAGCGTGCGTTATCACTCCAGTTTGCCGCTGCAGAACACGCACTTAGCTTCCATCGAGGTAGCCGACCGGGATAGAGCCGTCCGTTTTCCAGTGCGCTTTGACCGCGGATTCCGTTTGGAGACAACCAGCTTGATTTCCCGGATGGTCGAAGTGTGGGGAGAAGTTCCAATAGCGCTCATCGAAAAATTGGATGTGCGCAATTGCCAGTACGGGTTTATCGGCATGGATGACCGTACGATGGATCCCCTGCTACGCCCCGGCTCATTCGTACAAATCGATAGCCATCGCAAGCGCATTGCGGCTACGGGATGGCGTACGGAGCTGGATCGGCCGATTTATTTCGTCGAACTGCGGGAAGGTTACGCGTGCTCCTGGTGCGAAATACGCGGGTCGAATCTGACTTTGATTCCGCATCCGCTCTCGGGTTGCGCCACCAGGCAATTTGCGCATCCCGGAGAAGCGGAGATTATCGGACAGGTAACAGCTGTGGCGATGCGTCTGGTCTCTGCCGGGAACGGTCATCCCGATGGGCCTCCCAAATTGCCAGCGCAATCCTGACGTTCCCGCACAGAAACTCTACAGCGAGCGGGTCGGTTGATGAGGGAACGGCCACGCGGTAAGGTTGAAGACTCTTCCAGGCTGCAATGAAGTCCCGCGGCGCGGCATGTGTGGATCGAATGTACGAGTCTATCTGGAGTACCAAATCCTCGATGGAAGAGCCTAAAAGCTGCCGATACGCCTCGCGATGACAGTTCGCTAGGGCTTCGCACGCCACTTCGTCCGAAAAGCGAGATGCCAGGCCGTCGTGGTAGTACAGACCGGTGTTGTAATCGCGCGTGGAACCCAAGTAGATCATGCGCTCCAACGGCGCAGCCATGTGCGAAAGCGTGCGGCGCCGAAGGTCATCGGCCGCCAATTCAACGTCTGTAAGGTTGATCGACAATTTCACGAAAATTCTCCACGTCTAGGCGCGATGACGTGCCGCGCCGCTCTCAAGCGGATCGACTCCCTTCACGCTTAGGAACGCGAGGGAGTTCTCGGAGATCAAACAAACTCTGCCAGCCGCCGCGGCAGCAGTTCGTACCATTCCGGGAGCAGCATACGGTCCGCGCAGATAGAATGCGATCTGAAGGAGGTGGCACGCCGTCAGGAGACCAGCGAAATTCAGCGCCAGGCGAATTTCCGTCGAAAAGCTCAGCCGCGCATGCAGACGTGCATGACCTCGATGAAAGCGCATCAATTCCAAAACCGCGGCGCGCACTCGGCGCACCCAGCCCAAAGCAATGTTCTTGCGATCCGTAAGGAAGAGAGCTTGAACGTCGGGAGGCGCCGACGAAAAAACGTATTCCAGATCCTCTCTTGCAAAGATTCTCTCCACCAAATCGTTCGGCAATAAGCCAAACTGCAACGAATCCAACGTCTGCTTGGCTTTCCGGAGCTGTTGCGCGCTGCCTTCTGCCGAAGGCTTCGCGCGACGGGCAAAGAAATAGAGCGACACGACGAGAACCAAGCCGACGAGCAATGAGAGGACGAGTTGAATCATCGGTCGGGCGTCCTATCCAACTGTTCTTGTATTGAACCCAGAGCCTGCCGAGTGCGCCCAGCCAGCCGTCGATAGTCGACTTCCATTGGCTCGGGCGGCGAAGCCGGAGCCGGCTCGTAAGACCACAGCGCAACCATCCAGATCAATAGCGCCGCGGTATAGGAGAAGGGGCCGATGATCTTCCAGACCGGGCTAAACCAAATGCCGATGAATAGCCGCAGAGTCAGCGAAATGATGCTCGCGCCGACGTAAACTCCAAATCCCAAAATCAATCCCTTCATGTTCTTGCCGATTTCAATGCGGTAGTAGCCCGTCAGGAAGACAATTGTCAGCAATGCAATTGCCTGTGCTATCCGCAAATTCCTCTCAAGCTCAGCGGGATTGGCGACGGGCTTCCAATGGGGCAAGAAAGCCACATGTATGGCAAAAACCAGAAAGATCGCTCCAAACGTTACAATCGCGACCCACCGCGCAAAACGGTCAAGGCTGACGTGCCGGGCAAATACATGCCTGGATATCTCGACTATCACTCCGCAGCCGAGGGCTAGCGTGACGAACTGCAAACGCCAATAAAATAGAGCATAAAGCGACCGCGTTGCCGTGTATGCGATCAGTAGAAACAGAGACGTGACCCATACCGTTAGGAGATACGTATAAAATATCGAATACTTCGCGAATGTTTTACACCGAATCGACCGGACCAAGATTACGACTTCTATCAGCAGGGCGGTGTACACGACGACTTGTGAAAGGATCTCCATTCGACTGAGCTAGATCCTAACACAAAAGATTTGGAGGAGAAGCCGAAACTTCTCCTCCAGCTAATTGAGACTTTAGGTACTCCTAAGTGGAAACGGCGGCGGCTCGGGCGTCGGCGATGCCCCATCAGGACTCCAACCTACCCGCGTGACGATTGAGGCATGTGAAGCTGGAACCGCTGAAAGCGCCATCACAAATAGGAACAGCCAAACGATCTTTTTCTTCATGAAATTCTCCTCCGATGGATTGGTCTTGGGCTTTCTCGACCGCAGCCAAAGTAATCGAGGAGACCTCTTTTCAGAGCGCTGGCGGAAATTTGCTCAGGATACGAAGCACGGCGGATTTACAACGATGTTTCGATAAGGCCCTTGAGGCAAACGCTGGTGTGGATGCAATCGTTTTGCGGCGCTGGGACATTTTCGGCGCAAGCGGCCGGCTGGAAGTTTCTGGTCATGTAGGATTCGGGAAATTAACGGTTACCCAGATGGAAACGCGGTGGAACATACGCATGGAATTCCCATTCGGAACTCTGTTATTAGTCTATTCAGGCAATCACTTTCTAAATTAGATGACGAACACAAATGAGCTCGCCCCAGTACTGGCTCTAAACGGCCCGGGATTGCCGCCGGAGTGTATTCGGAAGAACTTGAGTCACCTAGATCGCCGCGAACGGCGGCTCTGGTCAACCACCGTTGCAGTGATATTGTTACTCACGCTCGGCGTCGCATCCTTCGCCTTTCCCGCCCTGCTCAGTCGCGACCAAAGCACATACTCGTTCTATTTGAATCAGTCTGTGCGCGCGCTAGTTGGCCTGGTCCTGGTTTTCAGCGTGTATCTTGTTTACCAGCGAAACTTAATTTCCAAGCTGCGCAACGAACTCACCGACCAAATGAATTCACTTGCCAAAGTGGAGAGTCTTGCGTCTGAAGTGTATAAGCTCGCAGCCCTCGATCAATTGACTGGGATCTACAATCGCCGCTCAGGCGAACAGCGCTTAGCCCAGGAAATCAGCCGCGCCCAGCGGCACGGACGTCCTTTAACCGTCCTGCTGATGGACATCGACGCGCTAAAGCAAGTGAATGACAAGCACGGACACGCGGCCGGTGACACCGCATTAAAAGGATTTGCGGATCGCTTGCAGCGCGCGATTCGCGGTTCGGATCTTGCTGTCCGTCTAGGCGGCGATGAATTTATGGCGCTGCTGCCGGAATGTCGTTCCGAAGAAGTAGGCCATGTGCTGGCGCGCATCGAAGGTTTCGAGTTCGTTTGCAATGACGAGAAGATACGGCTTCAATTTTCGCGTGGCTGGACGGATTACAAACCCGGTGAATCGCCTCAGGAATTGCTGCACCGTGCCGATCAAGAACTTTACGCCGACAAGCGCGCCGGGAAACGTGCCAACGGCGCGGTGCAACCGTCCCCGGTCCCGGAATCCGTTCTATAACCTGAGCTGAAACCGCAAGTCGGGAAAATAACACGGACAAACCGCCGTCGTTCTGAACTCAGGGCCTACCCACCTCATATTCCTTTTTTACGAACGACCTGGATGTTCCTGTGAGGAACATTCTTCCGAAAAAGCTCTTGCGCCCGCCGGGGGTAACTCGTAAGATACGCCCCAGTTATAGGAAGGTAACGATGCCAAAAGAAAAACCAAAAGTGAATATCGGAGAAGTGATTCGGTCCTATCGAAGTGACCGAGGGCTGTCGCAGGGTGATATTGAGCGCCGCACGGGGCTTTTGCGCTGCTACCTTTCGCGGGTGGAAAACGGACACACCGTTCCCTCGCTCGAAACGCTCGCAAAAATAGCGGAAGCGATGGAAATTTCCCTGGCCGATTTTTTCCCAGGCAGCGATACGGCGCAGGACCGCGAGACTCGCAAAATGTTAGGTGAGCTATCGGAAGAAGAGATCCGTTTCCTGGCCGATATCAAGAAATATTCCACTACGCTTTCTGAAGACGACAAAAAGCTCGTGTTGGCCATGATCCGCAAGATGGCTACGATTATTCCGCCCGTTCGCAGCACTAAGTCGAATGGAGCGGTTGCGCGCCGTCCGGAGTACTAGCCGCCGAATTGCCCGTCGGCGGTCACGTATCATTCCGGCGCAAGCGCGCCTCCCGACCACCGCCTTCCGTATGCTTATTATCACCGCGCTTACGCGGCAACGGTAACGCTGCTATCGACACACCACACCCACAAGGACGCGCGCTACCCAACGGCCCTCCTCTTCGCTACAATAGATATGGGATGACGCAGAAACGCCACAAGACCGTCGGTGTCAAAGTCGGCAAAATCCAGGTGGGCGGAGGCGCGCCCGTGGTCGTGCAGTCCATGACGAACACGGATACCGTTGACATCGCTTCTACCACGCAACAGTGCTTCGAGCTGGCGCAGGCTGGCTCCGAACTGGTCCGCATCACGGTAAATATCCCGGAAGCCGCTGCGGCAGTCCCGGAAATCAAAAAGCGCCTGCTCGACGCGGGCTGCGACGTCCCCTTAATCGGCGATTTTCATTACAACGGCCACGTGCTCCTGAAGAAATACCCCGACTGCGCCGCAGCGCTCGATAAATATCGTATCAATCCCGGCAATGTGGGCCACGGCCAGCGCCGCGACGAACAATTCTCTACCATCTGCAATGTGGCGCGCGACCACAACAAACCCGTGCGTATTGGCGTGAACGGCGGCTCGCTGAATCAGGAACTCGTAATGCGCAAGATGCAGGAGAACACCGACCGCGACCTCGGCAAATCCTCTGAAGAAATCATCAACGAATGCATGGTCCTGTCCGCGCTCGAATCCACGGAACTGGCCCTCGAATGCGGATTGCGCAAGGATCAAATAATTATCTCCTGCAAGGTTTCCCGCCCGCACGACTTGGTGGAAATTTATCGCGACCTCGCGCAGAAGACGGATCAACCTCTGCACCTCGGCTTGACCGAAGCGGGCATGGGAGCGAAGGGTCTTGTATGGTCCGCGGCTTCCATGGGGATACTGCTCGGCGAAGGAATTGGCGATACCGTCCGCATCTCATTGACGCCACGTCCCGGCGGCGATCGCCGCGAGGAAGTGTATGCCGCTTGCGAGCTTCTGCAATCACTAGGGCTGCGAACCTTCGCGCCCAGTGTCACTGCGTGCCCTGGGTGCGGCCGCACCACGAGCACCACGTTCCAGGAGCTAGCGGAAAGTATTCAGGGCTACATTCGCGACAAAATGCCGGATTGGAAACGCCATTACGAAGGTGTGGAAGAATTGAAGCTGGCGATTATGGGCTGCATCGTGAACGGCCCCGGTGAATCAAAAGCCGCCAACATCGGCATCAGCTTGCCCGGCACGGGCGAGTCTCCACGCTGCCCCGTTTATATCGACGGCCAGCATTTCACAACGCTGGAAGGAAATTACGACGAACTGTCTGCTGCCTTTCAAACTCTGCTCGATGATTACGTCGAGACAAAATATCACAAGCGCGAAACCCCGCTCCCCGCCACTACAACGCCCTTCGCTCCCCAACCCGCGAAGCCATCCCTCCGCGTCCTGGCGTAATCACGCTCTCTGGGTTTTCTTCAAAACCGCTCACAGCCGGCAAGAGTATTTGCCTGCGACGGCGTCGCTGCCTGCTCTACTGAGTCCACCGAACGCGATACTGTCCCGTAGCATCTTCGAGCGTCATTCGAAGCCGCCATTCTCCCTTGATAGCTTTGATGTCATCGGTGTCCATGCTGCCATGCTCAGTAATTCCAACTCTTGATCGCACAGTACCAGAGGGATCGATTAATTCCCACTGAACGCGTCCATGATTAATTTCCGCGTCAACCTTCAGGTGCACCATACCCGCAGAATTATCTATATTGAACTTATACTCTTCGACTTTCGATTGATCCGTGAAGCGCTCGTCCTTCTCAAGCTTTTCGGAAGTCGCAGGAACGGCAGTAACTGGCTCGCTCAAAAAGGCTCCTCGAGCAAACGGCGCTGCCGTACCGTCTCGCGCGCCCACAAAAGGCCCAGTTCCTGCAAACGTCGCTGCAGCAATACAGAGAGAAATGACGCCAACTCCGGCGAGCCCGGCCCTCTTTGTAGCCGTTCTTGCCCCCAGCACCCGACTCAGTTCGGTTGCAGCGAGCCTGCCAATCGCCGTTACTGACAGCGTTAGGATTTCGTGCCGTTTTTCTTCGTTCATGAGCGTCTCTCTCCTTATTCGTGTCGCAACGCTGTAAGTGGATCAACTCCCATCGCTCGGCGGGCCGGGATGTAGCAGGCCCCCACGGCGACTACCATTAACACAACGCATACGGTCGCAAACGTGACGATGTCAGTCGGCTTCACGCCGTAAAGTAAGCTTGCCATCAATCGTGTCAGCGCCAGTCCTGCGATCACGCCGACGGCCAGACCTACCAGCACGGGTCGGATCCCCTGCCCCAGAATGAGATTTAAAATATCCCGTCGCTGCGCTCCCAGCGCCACGCGAATCCCAATTTCACGCGTCCGCTGCATCACGGTGAATGACAATAATCCGTACAATCCGACCATCGCGAGTATCAGGGCCAACCCGGCGAAGCTGCCAATCAGGTAGGACGGATAGCGGCGCAAGAAGACCGCCGGTTGCTGATTTGTGATCTCGTCCATGGATTGCGGTTGAATCAGCGGAAGCTGCCGGTCCATCTTGTGCAGCTCCGCCTGGACCGATCCAACGAACGCGTCCGGGTTTCCAGCCGTCCGAATCATGTAGGTAAGGTACGTTGAGGGCCCCTGATCATTGGCGGTGTAAATTATAGGCGATGGCGGCCCCGCGAGGTCATCTTGTGCCACAGTTCCGGCAACGCCCACGATCTCCTGGAATGGTGCCTTGGCATTAAATGTAAAGCGTATACGCTTCCCGACAGCATTTTCATTCGGCAAATACTTGTTCGCAAAAGCCTGATTCACCACCAGCACGCCGGGCGCATCATGCGAGTCCGTCTCGTTGAACAAGCGTCCCGTGATGAGCGGGACTTTCAGCGTCGAAAAGTATCCCGGAGTCACCGTAATGATGTCGCATTCATCTTCCTGACCGGTCGCAGTTGGCCGGCCCTCCACGAGAAAACGAATTGAGCCCCCACTGCCACCGACCGGAACGGCGGTCGTCATGCCCACACTCTGCACGCCCGGGAGAGTGCGAAGCCTGTCGCTGAACTGATGCTCGAACTGGATCGCTCCAGGGCTATCAAAAGGATATTCCTGCTGGCTCGGATACGAGGAATTCGGCAGATTGATCGAAAACGTAAGCAGGCGTTCCGGGTCGAATCCCGGGTTTTGGTGCAACAACGCGCTCAGACTTTGCAGCATAAGCCCGGCGCCGACCAGCAGCACTAGTGAGATAGCAATTTCTGTCACCACTAACGCATTGCGCAGGCGCGCGTGTGCGGTGCTCGTGCCACCGCGCGATTCATCCTTCAACACGTCGCCGACTCCCGCTTGTGACGCCAGCGTAGGCGCCAGTCCGAACAAGACAGTGGTGAGAAGCGTCACCGCCGCGAGGAAAGCCAGGATCGGGAAATTGGTGCCGGCCTGCCGCAACTCCGGCAGCGAATTGAGGAGTGCTTGAGGAATCGCGGCCACGAGCGCACTGACACCCCATTGGGCTCCCAGAAATCCCACAACAGCTCCGATCACGGAGAGCAAAATACTTTCGGTAAGTAACTGCGCGAGTAATTGTGCTCGGCTGGCTCCCAGCGCCGACCGGATAGCGAATTCCTTCCGCCGCCCCACCGAACGCGTCAGCATCAGATTGGCAACATTGGCGCATGCGATCAGCAGAACAAAACCCACAGCGCCGAAAAGTATCAGCAGCAGCGGCTGGATTTTGCCCACAATCTTCTGGCGCAAGCTTTCGATGCCCACGAAAGTCGAATCGTCCTCTTTGGGATATTCGCGCGCTAGTTGCGACGTGATTCCGTCCATTTCCGCGCGGGCTTGTTTCATACTCACGCCGGGCGCCAGCCGGCCGACAACATTAAGCCAGCGCAGGCTGCGACGCCTTTCGCTATCAGGCCCGGGATGGAGAGGAACCCATACCGGATTCGTCGCGGGTGAGAATTGAAAATCACGCGGAAGCACTCCGACGATCGTCGCCGGCTTGCCGTCCAGTTGAATCGTGCGGCCGATCGCTCCCGGATCACCGCCGAAATCGCTTTGCCAGTATCCATAGGTCAGCATTGCCACGTGCGGGCCGTCCGGCACATCCTCGCCGTCAAGGAACCCCCGCCCCAATAAGGGCCTTACCCCCAGAGTCGGAAAGAAGTTCGTTTTTACCTGAGTTGCGAAGACGTTCTTGGGTTCCCCATTTCCAGTCAGCGTGAAAACGTCGAAACTGTAAGCCGTGAGCGATTGAAAACTCTTTGCCATCTTCTGCCAATCGAGAAAATCGGGGTTTGAGCTGTTCTGGCTGCCGGCGTCGTTATCTTTTGATTGCAGGCGTCCTTCGCCCATAGTGATCAAGCGTTCCGGCTGGTAATACGGCAGCGGCCGCAGCAGCGCGGAATAAACCACGGAGAAGATAGCTGTATTGGCACCGATGCCCAGAGCCAGCGTCAGCACTGTAACAAGCGTGAAGCCCGGACTTTTTGCCAACAGGCGTAGCCCAAATCGCAGGTTTTGCCAAAGCGTGTTCATTCCACACCTCCTCTCGACGCTGCTAAGCGCAACTTCGCTGCCACAGAGCTAATCTATAGGTATCCGATTGCTAACAACTTACGGCGGCGCAGTTTCGAAATGCCGTTTTGAGTGACCGCGAATGGGACTTCGCGTCGCGTTGCCGCACACCCCGCTGGTGATATTAGGATAGACTGGCCGCGGCTCGGTCATTCGCCGTCGCCAAGCTGTACCAGCTTCTCTCACCTTCATGGAAAAGAACGAACAACCCACGCTGAACCGCGCCGCTCGCGCCTGGCGAGGCGGCTTCTGGAGCCTGATCGCCACCCAATTTCAAACGGCCTTCAACGACAACGCCGTCAAATTCCTGGTCATTTACATTATTGTGGCGATGAATTTTCCAAATCAGTTTCGAGACCGCCTGATTCTCGTTGTTGGCGCTCTGTTCGCTCTGCCGTTCATTTTCTTCTCCATGACGGGCGGATACTTTGCGGACCGCTATAGCAAGCGCAGCGTAACCATCGGCACGAAATTCCTCGAACTCGGCGTCATGGCTTTCACCATCGCCGGTCTATATCTTCGAAACTTGCCGATGGAGTGCGCTTCCGTTTTCCTCATTAGCATGGAAGCGGCTCTTTTTGGCCCGTCGAAGTACGGTTTGCTGCCGGAGCTACTTCCCGAGAATCGTCTCTCCTGGGGCAATGGCATCATCGAACTCGGGACTTTCGTGGCCAGCATCTCTGCCACCATGGCTGCCGGAATTATGGCTGAACGATACCGCGGTCGTGAAGCCGTCGCGGGATTCCTGCTTCTCGGTTTCACTTGTCTGGGACTGCTCACAAGCTTCGGAATTTCGCGTGTGCCTGCCGCCGATCCGCGCAGAACATTCCGCTGGAATCCCATCGGTGAGCTCGTCTCGCAAATGAAGACAATTTACGCCGATGCCGTGCTCTTCTGGTCCGTGACGGGCAACACCTATCTTTGGTTTCTCGCAGCCCTGCTGCAATTCACCATCGTCGTGTATGGCCACGATGTCCTGCATATTGACGACACGCGCACCAGCTATCTGCAAGCCGCCGTGGGCATCGGCATCGGACTCGGTAGCTTGGCTGCGGGCTATCTCTCTCGCGGCAAGATCGAAATGGGACTGATTCCCATCGGCGCTCTTGGCATGACCACTTTCGGCGCGCTGCTTTACTTTAGCCGCCCGGCCGAAGCGCTCGCGGGTTGGCTCAGCGCTACGGCGTTCCATCAGGGAGGTTCGATAGCCGCAAAGTTTGGCGCCTCGATCGTGGCCGCAGTCCGTCTGCGGATTCCCGACCTGAGTCTCCTCGGATTTTTCGGTGGCTTCTTCGCTGTGCCGCTGAACGCCATGATTCAGCACCGTCCCAGTCCCGAGCAAAAGGGCGGCGTGATAGCAGTCGCAAACTTGCTGTCATTCGTTGGCGTCTTCCTCGCCGCCGGTGCCTACTATCTGTTCTCCGATGGGTTCCACCAAACACCCGCCGGAGTTTTTCTCGATGGCGCCATCCTCACCTTGGTCACCACTACCGTCTCGATTTATTTACTGCGCGACTCCCTCCTCAATTTCGTCCGCAAATCGCCATAATCAGGACCGAATAGCGCCATTTCGATTTGCTCAATTCCCTTTCGCTTGCGCATTACACCCGTTCGCTTGCAAATTTTCCCCATTCAAGAGTTTTCAGTTGCCGCGAAGCCCTTCCCGCGTGAAAATGTCGTCATCGGGAGAGAATCCGGTATGTTGAAGCACGACCCCAATTCGGCAGAGCAAGCGACGGACGCGGAAGTACGCCGCGGCGTGGGGTCCGGTTTCGCCCTAGCCTCAGCGTAACTTCCTGAATCCTAGCCTCTGAAATCGGAATTAGGACAACGGCGGCTGTTCGTCCGCTTGCGTCACTTCCATGTTCGAGTTTGCTTTCGGAATCGCTCCCGTGTTTGTGTGTTTTTTGATTCGTCTCGCGCTTGCCGGCCTACGGGCTCGGCGTGCCGGGAAAGGAGGACCAAAATTGATCAAGCTGAGTTTTCCGCGGCTGCGTCGGGGCAGGATTGTTCGAAGCGCGTGTTCCGTCGCTAGTGGACGTGCCGCCGTCGCCGCGCAAAAGTCTCTGCATGGGGTGCGCGTATTCGCACGTCGTGCGGGGTTACGAATCGTGCGAAGTTCTGATCGTTTGCGGCTACGCATTTCCGTCGCGAGAGGTCCACTTCCCGGTTCGCGAATGCACTGACTACAGGCCGAAGAGCAAATGCAACGGCGTGGAAATCGCAAGCGAGGGAGCGGTGAGTTTCCCGCCCCTCGATAACTAGGCAGCAGATTTCCACGCCGCCGCTGCCATCGCCCAAAGCTCCGCTTGCATAGGGACCGTAGGGCGCGCGACGGCAAGGAAGGTGGGCAATCGCCTTAAAACACAAACTACAACCCGGCGGGGCTGCAGCACGGCTTCTGAAATGCCGCAGCTCTGTCCGGCTAATCATCCTCAACTGCTGCTCAAACTGTAAACCAGCAGCGCGAGGACGATCAGGGTGATCCCGACGTACATCCAATCCTTCTCCAAAGCGAATCCGATCACCGAAAACGCCACACGCGCCACCGGTGTAGCGATCAACAGCAGCAGCCCCAGTTGAATTAATCCGCGCGCATCCAGCCTTATCGCTTCGCGAATAATTTTGCGCGGATATCGCAGGCCGCCCGGCTCCCCGTGAAACGCTTTGTAATCCGGCTTCGCAGCACCGGACTGAGTCAAATAGTGGATTCCGCCTGCGAGCACCCACGCAGCCGCGAAGATTACGCCGAAGCGCAACAGTCTTCCCATCATTACTTCGAAACGCTTGTCGCCCCACGCTTGGCTTTGTGCCACGGTCTAAAAAGATCCTTTCACGCCCTTAAAAATCATTTGGAATGCCAGCGCCGCGATCACCACGCTGAAAACCAACCTCAACGTTCGTACTTTCGCACCCGGCAGAATTCTTGCGCCGATCAGCGCACCGGCCAGCACGCCCAGCATTACCGGCATCGCTATTCCAGGGTCTATGTATCCTCGATGCAGGTAAATCCCCGCGCTGGCCGCCGCTGTCACCCCGATCATGAAATTGCTCGTTGTCGTGGACACCTTGAACGGAATGCGCATGGCCTGGTCCATCGCCAGCACTTTCACCGCACCCGAGCCAATTCCCAGCAGTCCCGAAAGAACGCCTGCTACATACATCAGGCCAAAGCCCGCGGGAACATGGCGAACGCGGTAAGACTTCTCTCCTCCGTCCGCTGGGTAGCTCCCGTCAAATTTCAGAAGTGTGGCATAACGGTCCGGCGGTTCATCAGTAAGCAAATCTTTCGGCGGCTTATTTGCAGAGTAAGCGGAATACAAAAGGACGACTCCGAAAATAATCGCAATCGCGCTGGTGGGAGTGCTCGCGGCCAGGTACGCACCCGTGATCGCGCCAATGGTAGTGGCGATTTCCAAAAACATTCCGACGCGCATGTTCGAGAAGCCTTCCTTCAGATACGCGGCGGCGGCTCCCGAGGATGTCGCGATTACTGAAACGAGAGAAGCTCCAATGGCGTAGCGAATGTCCACGCCAAACGCCAGTGTCAGCAGCGGAACAATCACGACTCCGCCGCCCAGCCCCGTCAGCGCGCCGATCATTCCGGCGACAAGCGATCCAATTGCAATCAGAATTGTAAATTCGAAAGTGCTCACGAAATAGCTTCGGTTAACAGTTTAATGGCTACTCGTCACGTGACGACGCTATCTAAAACACCGCAAGTTTTACGTGCAGGAACTTTTTCGGGTCCTTTCGGAAATCGTTGACCATCAGACGCAGGTCGCTCGTCAGCCCGGTCATGTTGTCGTACAGCTTCGGATCGTTGAAGAATTTGCCCGCAGTGCCTTCATTCGAATTCAATTTCGCCGAGGCGTCTCGGACGTTGGCGGATGCGTCTCGCAAATTGTTGTAAAGCGCGTCATCGTGCAGCGCCTTGCCGAGCGTGCCCTTGCCCGCCCGCACGTCGTCCAACACTCCGTTGCCCTTGTCCATGAAAGTTTTTGCGCTGTCATACATAGCGGGATCGTAAACCAGCCTGCCGATCGTACCTTTCTGTTGCTGGACGGCAACCACCACATCATCGACGTGTCCCAGCGCCGCGCTGGCCTTATTGTAAAACTCGTCCGAAGATGCAAGTTTGCCGATCGTTCCCTGCCCCTGCTGAATCGAGGTCGTCATCGCGTCCAACCGCGTTGCTGTGTCATCCAGATGCCTATAAAACGACGGATCGTTCATAAACAGTCCCAGCGTACCTTGCCCGTGCTGGACCTTAGCGACGATGCCGCGCAAGTCATCCGAAAGAGTACTCAAGTTTTGCATCAATTCAGCGCCTCGCTCCACCAGTGCTTTCATAGCCGCTTCTTCCTTGCCCGGGATGATGCCGTTGTTGGGAAGCGCAGTTCCGGTCAAACCGCGCGAGACGGTGACGTAGCGATTACCCAACAATCCTTCCGTTATCAAACTCGCGTCCGAATCGGTGCGAATCGACTCCTGGAATTTCTTGTCAATCCGCAAGACGAGCTCGATGTTGTGCATGCGATCCTGAGGATGCGCCGTAAGCTTGATCGTCTCCACGTTGCCGATTTCCACGCCATCCAGGCGCACCGGTGCGCCCGTCGTTACTCCTTCCACTTCGGGCAGGTACGTGATCAGACGGTACTTCGGCCCAAGGATTCCCGCGCCGGTAACGTAGAAAATCGCCACGGCCATAATGAACAAGCCGGCAAGCACGAATAATCCCACTCGAAGCTCCGCCCACGTCAATTGTTTGCGTTGCGCCATCGCCTTACCTCCTCAGAGATCTGCTTGAAATGCTATTCCGCTGAAGCCAGAAATTCTTTCAGGTACTGGTCCGACGAATGCAACAATTCGTCCGCTGCACCTTCGAAATAAATCTTCCCGCTGCGAAGCACCAGGACGTTCGTCGGAGGAACCGCGGGACTCTCTTGGCCGGGCGCCGGCGCATCTTGTTTGCCCAGTCCCGCGCTTCCGCCGGCGGAAATCTGCGGCGGGCGCGCGGCATTCTTTTTATCGCGCACGATCTCTCCCGTCTTTTTGTCGAAACGAAAGTTCGCTAAACCGAAAGCGTCCTGTACGCGTTGGGTAGCGAGAAGCGAAGTTACGCCTTGCGAATCGCGCCCGCGCAGGATTAGCGTGATGATGGTCTGGCAAGTCACCGGGTCGAGGCCAGCGGTCGGCGAATCGTAAAAGACGAGCGGCGGCCGGTCCACCAGGGCGCGCGCGATCGAAACACGCCTCCTCATGCCGCCCGAAAGCTCTCCGGGATATTTTTCGATGGAGGGCTCCATTTCAACAAAGCGCAACACCTCGCGCACGCGCGTTTCGATTTCGGATTCATCAACTTTTTCTTCATCCAAGCGAAAGGAAACGTTCTCGGCAACAGTCATCGAATCGAAGAGCGCGCCTTCTTGAAATACAAATCCGATGTGCCGCCGAAAGTTCAGCAATTCCTTTTCCGGCATTTCGCCGATGTTTTGCCCCATCACCGCGACGTTACCGGCATCGGGCCGAAGAAGCCCCGCCGCCAGTTTCATAAGCAGAGTCTTTCCGGAGCCGCCTTCACCCAGCAGTATTTTTGTCTCTCCCGGCCACACGTCGAAGGACACCCCGCGGAGAACATCACCTTCCTCAAAACCGAGGTGAATATCCTTGAAGGAGACGAGCGGTGCGCCGGGGACGGGTTCGCTGAATTGGTCAACTGGAGCGGCAAGCCGACCTACGGGCGTCATGCCGAGATTATAGATGCAAAACGCGATTTTCTAGCGTTGGCCTGGCTGGAAACATTTCGGATTGCGCAAGCGGGCACTACTTGTTAAACGCCCATAGCAGAATGCGGGTGATGAACGTATCCACCACCAGCAAAATAACCGAGGAGACCACCACTGCGGAAGTTGTGGCACGACCCACTCCCTGCGTGCCGCCTTTCACGCGGAGTCCCATAAAGCATGCGACCGTCGAAATGATGAAAGCGAAAATGAAAGGCTTCAGAAGGCCTTGCACCAAGTCGCCGAAATCCAAAGCGTGGATGGCGCGGGTCCAGAATTGCACGGGGCCCAGCCGCAAAGTGAAATAGGCCACCAAAAATCCACCAACCAAGCCTACAAAATCGGAGACGGCGGTGAGTAGCGGCAGCATCAGCACAGTAGCGACAACGCGCGGCGTCATCAACTTTCGAATTGGATCGGTGCCCAATGCGCGCATGGCGTCCACTTGCTCGGTTACCACCATCGAACCAATTTCCGAAGCAATCCCCGACGCATTCCGGCCCGCCACCAGAAGCGCCGTGAT
>PKWH01000195.1:19877-20398 GCA_003131985.1 Acidobacteriota bacterium
TCCATCTGCTCCAGTGTGTCGGTCCAGTAGTGCGGTGGAGTAAAAACGTTCGCCAGGGACTGGAACGACAGTTTCGCGTAATCCTGCACCACCAGGACTTGGCGCTTAACGCCTTCTACGAGGGCCGAGGCTACAGGCTCAAGTGTTTCTTTCTCTTCGGGCATCGGGTGGAACTTCGGCGCGTCGTGCCTAACCGAAGTCCTCGGAAGCCTAACGTCGGAGGCGTGCGCCGTCAAGCAAACATCCGCGCGCGTTTTTATCCTTACCATTCCTCAACAAGGAGGACGCGCGCGATAGGTGCATGATGAGTGGCTTTACGCGCGCCAGTGCGTTCGGTAGAATCTTTCGTCACGCTGGCGATTCTTCGCTGGCCAGGTGATCGGAGAAAATGCTGCGATTTGTTACTGCCGGAGAGTCTCACGGACAAGCGCTGGTGGCGTGGATCTCCGGACTGCCGGCCGGCCTGCCAATCGATCAGGAATTTATTCAACGCGAGTTGCACCGCCGGCAACTCGGCTACG
>PKWH01000277.1:0-34651 GCA_003131985.1 Acidobacteriota bacterium
AGATGCAAGACGTACTGTCGCAAGAACAAACTATTTTCGTTGAAGGAGGTTTTGCGGCCGATCAGGACTTTGATGGCGTTTTTAAGAGAACGCCATGCGGAAATGCCCGCTGCAGCGAGCAGGAAGCGAAGNNTCGGATTCCTGGTTCGTAGGCATGATCGATTTCAGGCGAAATGTCCAGACTTCGCTATTCGATTTGGTATCGTACGCTTTCCCACGCCTTCGGCACAACGAGGCGGCCATCGTGAGAGGTGGTGCTTCCGAGAAGCGGAGAACCGGACATGTCCGTTTTTACTGGTCATGCGTAATCGGAAAAGAATGTGCGGAGGCCGCTGAAATTTGGCATAATCGGCCCGTTCCGTGGAGGGTGGGCCATGAAGACCCTTGGTTTCACCGCGCTTCTCGCCGGCGTTGCCGCGTTGTTCATCGCATCCGTTTCCGCTCAGAATTTGCAGCAACGCGCGCCGGAGGGAGGCACAAGGCCGATCCTCGTCAGCATTTTCATCCCGCCCGTTGTGGATGCGCCGTTCACCGCAACGGTGAATACGATTTGGACCGGGCGAGCTCCAGACGGCAGCACCTACACTGTGAAGAATCACCGCACCATCGCGCGCGATAGCGCCGGGCGAATTTTTCAGGAGCGTCGTCGGCTGACTCCAGACGGCGACAAGCAAGAGACGGCCATCACTGAGCTTGATTTCATCAACCCAACCTCGCACGAGCAAGTCGTCTGCGATCCGGATGGGCATGTCTGCGAGATTTATAACTACTGGTTAATGGCATCGACGGTCGAGAACAGCAGTGCAGACCGCGTCTCTGCAGCGGCCGGCGTAACGCGCGAGGATCTTGGCCACGACACGATCGCCGGCCTTGACACGGTCGGTACTCGAGAGACCACTACCATCGCACCGGGTACGATCGGGAACGATCGTCCTCTCGATGTCGTCACGGAATTCTGGTACTCCCCGCAACTGGGCTTCCGTTTGCTGCTTAACAGGGCTGATCCGCGGACCGGCTCCGCGAGCTTCCGTGTTACCGATATCCACCTCGGAGAACCGGACGCAAAACTTTTTAATCCGCCGAGTGAATACACCATTGTGGACGCGCGAAGGCCCGCCACACCGTCATCGAAGTAAGCCCACTGCCGTTAGGCGATTCGGATTAATCTCCGCACGGCGCGCTGTGCATACACCCTCCTTCGTTGCACGTTCTGGCGTGTCCGGTTAAGGGACGGCGAGTCCCGCATATGGACGGTTTGCTTGCGGGCAATTCTCGGCGACCGTGAGAAAGCTTGTTACGTCAGCAGGTTAAGGCGAGGTGAACTGGAACGCGGAATGCTTCTAGGAGCTTCCAAGAGACTCCACTTTGGATGCAATCTAATTCAACAGGGAGGGGCCGTGGGCACTTTGATCCAGGACATGCGCTTTGCGGTGCGGATGCTGCTGAAGAACCCGGGGTTTACGGCGGTGGTGGTGCTGACGTTGGCGCTGGGGATTGGGGCGAACACCGCGATTTTCAGCTTCGTGAATGCGTGGATCATTAATCCGCTGCCTTATCCGAACAGCGAACGACTAATCGTAATTCAAAGTTTGGACACGAAGACGGGCTTGACGGAACGGGAGAGCACGGCCGCCGATTTCCACGACTGGCAGGTCCAGAGCAAGGATTTCGAGGAGCTTTCCGCTTGGGTGTCGTATGCGTTCAATCTGGCCGGAGACGGGCCGCCGGAGCGAGTGATCGGCATGCGCGTCAGTTGGAATTTTTTTCAGACGCTCGCGGCAAAGCCGTTTCTCGGGCGGGCGTTTGTTCAGTCGGATGACGTGGAAGGCGCGCCGCATGTGGTGATTCTGAGCCGGGGGCTGTGGGAAACGCGNNTCCTACAGCGTTGTCGGCGTAATGCCCGCGAATTTTCAACTTCCTCTGGCGGGCCGGGCAAATTTGTGGGCGCCGCTCGCGCTTTCGCAGAAGGGACTCGACGATCGCAGCAACATGTGGCTGGACACATTGGGGCGTCTGAAGACGGGAGTGCCGATGGCTTCGGCGCAAGCAGAGCTGTCCGCGATTATGGCCCAACTTGAGAAAGCGTATCCCAAGACGAATACACATTCGGGAGTAGTGCTGCAATCCTTGAAGGACGCGATCGGCCAAGAGGCCGGGAATCAACCGGTTTTGATTCTGTTCTGGATCGTGGGATTTGTGCTGCTGATTGCGTGCGCGAACGTGGCGAACCTGATGCTCTCTCGCGCCACCGGGCGCGCCAAGGAACTCGCGATTCGTTCCGCGCTTGGCGCAGGGCGTTACCGCCTGATACGCCAGCTTCTGACAGAAACTGTAATCGTATTTATCACAGGCGGTGTGGTGGGTGTGTTTTTCGGGTACTGGTGGCTGGGTTGGATCGAGGCGGCTATCCCAGCGCGCATCAAGGGTTATTTACTGAATTACGGGCAAGTGTCGCTCGATCTTTCGACCTTGGCATATACGTTCTGCGTGGCACTTTTGGCAGGAATTATTTTCGGACTTGCGCCGGCGCTCAGCAGCTCGAAGCTCGACGTGAATTCAATGCTGAAAGACGCCACTGGCCGCGCTACCGGCAACCGCTCCGGCTCGCGATTGCGCAGCGCGTTCGTGATCGCCGAAGTGGCGCTGGCGGTGGTGATCGTGGTTTGTTCCGCGCTGATGATTCGAAGTTTTGTGGGAATCACGCGAACGTATCCGGGATTCAAGCAGGAGAATGTTTTGGTGGCAAACCTCGCGCTACCGGAGGCGAAGTATAAATCACCGGCCGAGATCAGGGGTTTTTACGACCAGGTGCTTGAGCGAGTGCGCGCTCTGCCGCAAGTGGAATCCGCAGGGGCCGACCAGCAGGTTCCGTACGCTAACTGCTGTACAACGCTCGAAGTGACCGTGGTGGGCCGACCCGCTCCCGATCCCGGACAAGTTCCCGGGGCGCGATACTCCATCGTCACGCCCGAATATTTCAACGCCATGCAAATCAGTCTGACGAAGGGGCGCAATTTTTCGACAGCGGATGGCCCGTCGAGCATGCCGGTGGTGATCATCAATCAGGAACTGGCTCGGCAATTCTGGCCGCATCAAGATCCGATGGGACAGAAACTTCACCTACACGCGGCCCAGGACGTCGACGCTACCATCGTCGGCATCGTCGCGGACGTGAAAATGCAGAGCGTGATGAACTATCATCACGATCGGGAAATTTACGTGCCGTTCGCGCAGGATCCCTCGCGCGCAACGGGCATCGTGGTGCGCTCTACGGCGGATCATGCAACGCTGGCGGACGCGATTCGCAACGTCATATGGTCGGTGGACTCCGAGCAGCCGGTCTCGGCGATTCAGCCGCTCGAGAGCATCATCGCCGAGGAGTACTTCGGGTACGGAATCATTTCTCAGCTGATGGGATATTTTTCCGTGCTGGGATTGTTCCTGGGAGCGATCGGAATCTACGGCGTGATGGCGTTTATGGTGGCGCAGCGAACATCTGAAATTGGAATACGCATCGCGCTCGGAGCGCAACCGATTCAGATCATGCGACTGGTTGTCGGAAGGGGATTGTGGCTGGCAGGAATTGGGATCGTGATTGGTATCGCGGGGGCGCTTGCGATGTCACGGCTCTTAGTCTTCATGCTTGCGGGGATTAGTCCACACGATCCGCTGACGTTTACGGAAGTGGCGCTGCTGATTGCGGCGGTGTCGCTGGCGGCTTGCTACATCCCGGCGCGGCGGGCGATGCGGATCGACCCTATTGCGGCTGTGCGGTACGAATAGAATTTACCAACGAGAATGAGAAGCGGGAGCGAGAAGTTCGCCGCTATGGAATCGCAGCGGAAATCATTACAGGGAAGCCGTCGCCTGCTCTGGCGACCCTTATTTTTTCCGGTGCCAGGTAGATTGTCTTGCCGCTCTTGAGCACTACAATCTCCACATCATCTCCAAGCGGACATGCGGACGTCTTTCCCTCACCGTTTGCATCTACCGAAACGGGGTTGAGAGCGCCTTTATCGCACGGGTACAGACGAAGGGCGCCGGCGAAGTTCTCGCGGATCTGCACTGTAATTCGCGTCGGCGCGCTCTTGGCTGCGCAAGATACCAGCAACAACGAAACAGCCAGCCCGCCAAAGAACCAAGGCTTCATGAAGCCTCCCTGTTGATTCGCAAAGCATACCGCAAAACGAAGAGCTATATCACGAGCAATGGTCTTAGCCGCACTGTGACCCAATGCGGGGAAGTCAGATTTGTTGAGAACTGCCCGGCCCTACGGTGGCGAGTGGTTGCCCGTTCGAGACATCGGAACCGTCGGGATTGATGAGAAGCTTGCTGCCGGTTCTGAGGCTTACGACCATGTACTGAACTGCTGTGTCGGCCTGCAGTGCTTTCACTCGCTGCTTGGCCTCATCGATGCTTGCGGCTAACCCTTGCCAGAGGACGCTGCCGCCGACTTCCACCTGGAAAATATCGAACGAGGAATTCATTACCTGCAAACCGTCCGGGGAAGCCCCACCGAGAGCTTCGGCGTTCTTTTTTGGCGTTACTTCCAGTTCCTTGCGTGTGGGTATCTCTTTCGGGTCATCTACTTTAGCGATCTTTTTGACTACCTCGAGCGGCACTTGCTCGAAATGTGTTTTTGGTTTGAAAGTCACGATTCCTCCTCGCAGCAGAGACAACCGTAGCAGCCCCGAATTCATACGGGTCGTATCTTTAAAAGTTTTTCTAAAACTCCCTTCGGATCGCTTACGTTTCGAATTTTCGCGCAGCGGTACGGCAGGGCTGATTTACTAGCGCGACTGGCCTGCCAGAGTTAGCGAATAAATTTTGTGCTTGACGCCTCGTTACGCTTGTCTTACGATAAGGTCACGTTAGGTTAGTGCTTCGAATACGAGGAGGCTCGCATGGCCAGTGCTCGAACCAAAATTGCTCCGGCACACTTCAAAACGATGATTCAGGCGGACGTGCCTCAAGGCCGCAACGGGAAGCACAAAGAGATCGTCTCCACCATCCTCGACGATCTGAGCCAGTTGAAGGAAGGCGCCGCGATCAAGGTGCCGCTGGCCGAGCTGGACTCGTCGAAGGAGAAGGTGCGTTCCGCGCTGAATCGCGCAACGCGCAAAGCGGGACGCAAAGTGGCCACCGCTACGGACGCGAATTTCTTGTACGTATGGAATGAGACTGTGTAGCAATGCACGCCGGGCCGCCACGCATTCGACCGGTGCGGATTGGCTCGGCGACACCCCTCTTCGTTGAATTACTTACCCTCGCGACGTGCAGCAATCAGGTATGGAACGGAAGCGTTTGGCCGATCGACAATTTCCGAGACACATGCGACGGCCTTGCTGCATCGGAGTAAACCCTTCCCGCGTTAGGGTAAACGGCAGGCAAGCGGGCGCAGCAAGCAGCGCCCGTACGAGAAATTGACATGACAACACGTTTGGGCGAAGAAAGCGGGAGCAAGCTCCCGCACTCCACAGGACCTCGGCGAGGCTGCGTTTGGAGTGCGGCGGCTTGCCGCCGCTTTCTCGGGCGCATCAGAGGCAAGAGCGAAAGCGATGTGTCCGAGGGAAAGGAATTTGTTTCAGGCAGGAATTCAGACGGGTCCCGCTCGTTGACTTGACTTCGCTTGCAACCTAATATGTGCAGCGCATGCAACCCACCGATTCGCTGATTGGCAAAACCTTTTCGCACTACCGCATCGTCGAACGGCTTGGCGGCGGAGGCATGGGTGTGGTTTACAAGGCTGAGGACACGAACCTTGGCCGGAACGTCGCGCTGAAATTTTTGCCGGATGAACTGGCGGGAGACCCGCAGGCGCTCGAACGATTTCGGCGGGAGGCGCGAGCGGCTTCGGCGCTGAATCATCCGAATATCTGCACGATTCACGATATNNGGATTTGGAATTGCTGCTGGACTTAAGCATCGAGATTGCGGATGCGCTGGACGCGGCGCACAGCAAGGGAATCGTTCATCGCGACATCAAGCCGGCGAATATTTTCGTGACCGAACGGGGCCACGCCAAGATTCTGGACTTCGGGTTGGCGAAGGTGATTCGGCTCGCCGCGGTGCATACGATGACTCATGATGCGACCGCAGCGGCGCAGATGACGGCGGGAGTGCGGCCGGAAGACCTCACGAGCCCGGGCGTTGCAGTGGGCACGGTTGCGTATATGTCGCCGGAGCAGGTTCGCGGGAAAGAACTGGACGCGCGCACCGATCTGTTTTCGTTTGGCGTAGTGCTGTACGAAATGGCGACGGGCACTGTTCCGTTTCGCGGTGAAACTTCCGGCGTGATTACGGAAGCAATTTTGAACCGCGCGCCGGTGGCGCCTGTGCGGTTGAACCCGGAACTTCCGGCGAAGCTGGAAGACATCATCAACAAGGCGCTCGAAAAGGATCGCGACCTGCGGTATCAGGCTGCGTCGGATGTGCGCACGGACTTGAAGCGGCTGCGGAGGGATACCGACTCGGGGCGAATGTCTTCGTCGGCAAATAAGGCGGTTCAGGATATAGTTCCGGAGGCTGGGAGCGGGAAAATCTCGTCGAGCACCGCGGTGGCTGCGCAGCCTTCATCGGGGAGCGCGGCGGCCGGCAAAAAAATCCCGATTATCGCCGCTTGTGTTGCGCTGCTGATTGTTGCCGGCGCGTTTGCAGCCTATCGCTATTGGGGTGGAGCGAGCGCTCCGAGCGGGCCCGCGAAAATTACGCAAATCAGCCATTGGGACAAGCCGATGGAAATTGCCCGGATTTCTCCCGACGGCCATACCGTGGCGTTCACCTCGCAAGTGGCCGGCATCTCGCAGGTCTTTGTAATACTCACATCCGGCGGCGAGCCTCTTCAGCTCACAAATGACGGAGGCGACAAGATTGTGGATGGCTTCTCCACTGACGGAACCGAGATCTATTACGGGAGATTCCAAGGTAACGACGAAGGTTGGGCTGTCCCCACACTCGGCGGAAAACCCAATCGCGTGGCTGCGGGCTTCGCATTAGTTCCATCTCCCAATGGCACCTTCGTTTATTACTTAAAAGCAGGAAGCCGCGGAATTTTTCGTACGCAAAGATCCAGCCTCAGCGAGGAGCAGATTTATGCTTTCGACGCTGCGCTGTTTCCGCCACGGCGACTTTTGCCCTTCCCTGACGGCAACCACTTGCTGGTTTTCACGAACGACAACATCTCCTTGCTTCCGCTCGCTCACGTGTACGATCTGGATTTGTCCCATCACTCGATCGTTGCGCTTGGTGACATACCCGCGCACACCCTGGAGCTTGCCTGGGGCGAGCCCGGCAAGACCGTGCTGTTCAGCCGTACCGTTAGCGGCCTTACGAACATCTGGAAGTACACTCTGAGTGACAAATCGCTCGCGCAGGTCACCCAGGGAACCGGACCGGATCTTTCGCCCATGGTTGACCCGTCCGGAAAAGGGCTTTATTTCGTGAACGGCAAATCCACCGGCTTTTTGACCGCGTACAATGTCCGCACCAAGCAGACCAACGACATCGCTTCGGAAAATGCGACGCAGCCCTCCATTTCCCCTGACGGAAAGCGCCTGATGTATGTCAGCCAGCCCGCTCGGGACCGCACCGAGGTTTGGACCGCAAATATTGACGGCAGCAACCCGGTGAAAATCGCCACGGGGGAATCCCTGGCGACCACTACCTGGGCGTCAGACAGTTTTCACCTGGCCTTTGTGGTATCGCAAAACGGCGCTATAGACAAACCATATACCGTGGGAGCCGATGGCAGCGACCTTCACCAGATTCCATGGTCGGGCGCGGGCGTCTTTACTGTGCTTTGGACCCGTGACCAGAAAACTCTCTACATCACCGGGTTCGAGACGGGTTCTTCGGTGCCGACCATTTGGAAAGCGAACCCGGACGGTTCCGGCCAGGAGAAAATCGGCGGGAATTGCGGCAATATTGCGGAAATATCACCCAACGGGCAATACCTGATCGGCGCAGTTTGGGCGGGAGAGAGAACAGGAATTTACGAGTTCTCTATTGCTGAAAAAAAGTGCATTCCGCTGTTGCCGGGTGTGGCAACCTTCCAGTCTGTATTTGCGCCTGATGGCAAATCCCTCTTGTACGCCATCCCGTCGGAGCACGAAGTCACGATTTACAGGGTCGGCTGGCAGGACGGAAAGCTTACGGGCTCGCCGCAGGTAGCAGTGAAACTCCCCTTCGCTATCCCTTTTAGCTCCGGCGGAAACGGGTACGACTTTGCGCGCGACCTTTCCACTGTGGTTTACGCGCGGCGTGCCGGCCACGCCGACCTATACCTCCTCAGCCAGAAATGATTCGGGATTTTCGGCTTCAGGTAGCGCGAATTGCTCAGTGGGAGGCGGCGGTTTGGCGCAGGAGGACGACGTCGCTGTCATTGTGAGCGCGAAGCAGACCGAGCGTTTTGTTGTCGGCGGTCCAGTGGAAGTCCGGAATGCGATCCGTTTCAAACTCGGTGACGCGATGGCCGGGTGAGCCGTCCACTGGCGAGACCCACAACGCGAACAACCCCTTCTCGCGAATGTAGTAGCCGATTGTTTTCCCATCCTGGGTGTAACGAATNNCAGCCGCAGGTGAGCAACGACTCCGAAAGTTGCGTCGAGGCGCCGCCGTCCACTGAGACTTTTTTCGCCAGAAATTTCCCCGAATCGTAGCCGGCGTAAACGAGCCATTTTCCATCAGGCGAGCACATGGCCGGCTCGTCGTCGGTGCCGGTAGTGATCTGCTTGAGGTTCCCGCCGCTGGAGTCCATGCGCCAGATAGTGATTGAACTGCTGCCTCCGCGGAACGCAGATGCAAACATGATGTAGCGTCCATGATCGCAGGAGATGGGGCCGAAGGAAGGGAAGTCGTCGTGAAGCAGCGGTGTGCGGTTGCTGCCGTCGGCGTTCATGCGAAAAATTCCATTTTCCTGTTCCACGAGCAACGTGCCGTCAGGCGTCCAGGCAAACCAATTCGTGGGCGGGCGGCTGCTGATGGTGACCGGTTTTCCCGCTTCTTTGCCGTCGTACGATGCGGTTTGCAGGGTGCCGACGTATTGCGATTGGACCGTTGCAATCGTTTTGCCGTCAGCCGAGAGACTTACGATCGGATAAGAATTGGTGTCGTTGGTAACCGGGCGGTAAACGCCTTGCGGGTACGAAACGATTCCGATCTGGCTGCGATTGAAGTTCGATTCACGCCCGCTTGCTGTCACCACGATGCCGCTTTGATCCGGCAGCCACTGGGCGCTGGTCAAAAACATATCCGATTGCTTGAAGGTCTGCTTTTCTCCGGTGGACGCATCAAACATATCGAGCGCGGACAACGCGGCCTGGTTCGCAAGAAGCTCCGACGTCACGATCCATTTCCCGTCGGGAGACCAGGAAGGTGAGTGCAACCGGGTGTTTTGCTTGGACAGCAGCTTTTCATTCGAGCCGTCGGCGTTAGCGATCATCAGGTCGCCTTCGCCTTCATTGGGCTTCTGCCGGATGAATACGATGCGCGCGCGGTCAGGCGAAAAGCTGATGTTGCTATAGATATCGTGAATGATGCGCTCCGGGCTGCCGCCCAGCACCGGCGCGCGGTACAAACTGGACACGTCTTTCTCAGCTGGTTCGTCCCTGATGAAATAGATCGAATTACCGTCGGGCGAAAAGCTCACGCCCCAGTAGCGGTCCTCCGATGGCGGAACGATCTGCGTGTTGCTCTTGGTGGGAACGTTGCGCAACCACAGGCTCTGCTGGCCGTTCTCGCGCTGCACATTCAGGATGTAGTTTCCGTCGGGTGATATCGCCGCGAGCGACGCTTTGCCGGTCTCCGTGACCGGGGTAATTATAAAACTTTCGAAGGCCGTGGATTTTTTGCGCGAAAGAAATGAATAGACGCCGAACGCTGCCGCAGCGATCAAGGCGAGCACGATTACGGAGGTGAGTACCAATCCTAATTTGTGCTGGCCCGCCACTTGGCGCACGGAGGAGCTGGACGCAGTTTGCACGGAGGCCGAAGATCCGGCTGCCGCCATTGCGGGAGTGGAGGCCGACGAAAGCGGGAGCACAACGCTGCCGGACGATTGCGTCGGGCTGCTGGACGAAATTCGACCCGAAGAGTCGGTTTCGCGGCGCAGGCGTTTCAGGTCCGCACGAATTTCAGCGGCGACCTGGTAACGCATCTCGCGGTCTTTTTCGAGAGCCTTGTGCAAAATTTCTTCGAGCTTCGGGGGGATATCCGGATTGATGCGAATCGCCGGCGCCGGCACGCGATTTAAGATGGCTTCAAAGGTGACTCCGGTAGTCTCGCCGCGAAAGGGCATTGCACCGGTGGCCATTTCGTACAACACCGTGCCGAACGAAAAAAGATCGCTGCGGGCGTCGAGCTCTTTGCCGCGAACCTGCTCGGGCGACATGTAGGCGACGGTGCCCACGGCGGTGCCGGGGCTAGTAAACATGTCCTGCGAATCGCCTGCGGTGTGCGTCATCGAGCCCACCGTTTCACCTACGCGCGCGCTGCCCGCGTGTGACGGCAGCAATTTCGCCAGGCCGAAATCGAGAATTTTGGCGTGGCCGCGGCGGGTGACGAAAAGATTGGCGGGCTTGATGTCGCGATGAATGATTCCCTGGGAGTGCGCGGCGTCGAGCGCGTCGGCGATTTCGATGCCGAGATCGAGCAGGCGGTCGAGTTCCAGCGGCCGGCCGTTCATGGTGTGCTTCAGCGTGGCGCCGTCGAGAAATTCCATGGCTATGAAGGCCTTGCCGTTTTCTTCGCCGATATCGTAGATGGTGCAAATGCTCGGATGGTTCAGCGCGGAAGCGGCTTGGGCTTCGCGTTGGAAACGTCCCAGGGCCTGCTGGTCGCGGGCGACTTCTTCGGGAAGAAATTTTAGCGCGACAAAACGGTGCAGGCGGGTGTCTTCGGCTTTGTAAACGACGCCCATGCCTCCGCCGCCGAGGCTTTCGACGATGCGATAATGTGAGATCGTCTGGCCGATGAGAGACGAAGTGTCGGTCATGTGTGCGCGATTCTAGTTTGGAGATGGGTGCAAGTCAACGGCGGCGGAGTTGGTGTTGAGGTGGTTTCGTTCACAGGATGCGATTAGAAGTGGTCGGCGGTTGAGGGCGTTTTTATTTTGCGTGGCGCGCACAATTGGACAGACTTAACTTTCGGAGCTGCCCTATATTGCCGGTGAATCGGCTCAGTGAGCCTTTTACACCAGCTAGAGGGGGCCCGTGGGGAAAGGCCCCTTCGCTGAATCTTGATTTCTGATGTTGGAAAAAAGATTTATGAGCGCCGAATTGGTCTTCGGTTTCGCGCTTCCAGCGGCCATCTAGGCGGGGGCGTTTGCCTGTCGAGCGCGGGGGAAGTCGGGACTGGCCATTACCTCTTCGCTTTGGACGCGGTGGCGGTCGCAATGACCTGCGATTAGAAGCATCCACTGATACAAGTCGAGATCGCCGAGTGCGGGGTGCTTGTAGAAGTGGCGGCGCAAATCGGCGGTGGTGCTGGCGGCGAAGGCGCGCGTCTGCTGGCGCGTCCCTTCGAATTCCTTCAATAGCTGCTCATCAGGCCAGCGGCCTGTCGGCACCAGAGGCTCGGGCGCCTTGAAACGCGCGACGCGGGCCACCACGCCAGCGACCAATGCGTCGTCCTTGCCCTCCATGACGCTGCGCTTAGAAGAATCGGGACCGGCCTCCAAAGCTTTTTGAATGGCGACGAGAACGCGTGCTTCGACTGTGGCGATATGCTCGACGCATTCGGCGACAGTCCAGCGATCGGCGGCGGGGCGGTAGTGCAATTGCTCGCGCGAAAGGTTTTTCGCCATGAGCAGCAGGCGCTCGCGCGATTCCTCAAGATTCTTCAACAACAATTCGCGTTCGGCAGGGGTCATTTTGTTCTCCGTTTTTGAGGGTTTTTCCACCGCCATCATACTACTTGCGCGAGGCGACGGATGCTTCTGGGCACTACGGAGAGAGTGATCAGGGGCTGGGTTTCACACGATGCGTGTACAAATCAGGGATTGAAATTGTTCGCTGTAGGTTAGCGCCATCGCAGAGCTTCAGCGCGCGATTTTTCATGGCGGGCCGCGAGAATTATGCGGTTGATGGTTCGCGGTCCACAATAATTTCCGAGTCGCCGACGGCCCGGAAGTATTATAGGTCGAGGAGTGGGGAGCCGTGAAGACGCNNCCCGCCGTCTGGAGAGCCAAACCGCCCGGCAAAGTCCGCAGCATTCAGGCGATCTTTACGCACATGCACAATGTTCGCTGCAAGTGGGTGAGGCTTACGGCTCCGCACTTGAAGGTTCCGCGACGGCTCAACCACGCGCACTGCACGCCGAAGCAGGCTCGGGCGGGATTGTCGGAGAGCGGCGCGCGCTGCGGGGAGATGCTCGCGGAGGCGCTCGGCGGTGGTGGGCGCGTCGAGAAATTTCGCAGAGACGGCTGGGCTCGGCCTTGGCCAGTTGGCGTGGAAATGTTGTGCTACATGATTGCTCATGAAGCTCACCATCGCGGGCAAGTGTGTTTGCTCGCGCATCAGCTCGGGTTCCGGTTGCCGAACAAAGTGATGTCCGGGATCTGGAATTGGGAAAGGCTGTGGAGGGAGAGCGGCAGTCGGAAGAGGTAGGCGTTTAGGGCAGCGGGTCGGCAACCGGACGGAGAGAGGGTTGCCGGGAAGTTTGAAGCAGGTCGTCAGGGCACGGCTTTAGCCGTGCCGCAAGAGACTCCAACGGAGGGCGGCTTTAGCCGCTGAGGGAATGGCCATACCTCAACGCCATCGAAGCATCGCGGGAACATATTTCGTAACTTCGCGAACTTGGGAAAGCCGTGCAATTTTCAAGACCGCGCCGCCCTGCGAGATATTCATCGCTTCGCTTTTGCGCTATCGAGACGCGGGCGCCTACAAGCTACACGGATTCGTGCTGATGCCGGATCACTTTCACGCACTACTCACTCCAGGGGAAGATACGGCTATAGAACGGGCCTTGCAATTCATCAAAGGCGGTTCGGCCAGAGCGATTCGCGAAACGCTCAATTTCCGATTTCCCGTATGGCAGCGTGGATTTAGCGATCACCGAATTCGAGACGCGGCGGACTACAATTCGCACGTCAGATATCTGGCCAATAACCCTGTGAAGCAGCGACTCGTTGTGGAATGCGCAGAATATCCGTGGTCTTCGGTTTCGGGAAAGTTTCCTCTGGATGAAATCCCCCAGGGGTTAAAACCCCTGGGGCGTGCGCCGGGTCGGCACGGCTGAAGNNCGTGCCCTGACGGGACTGAGTCGGTACCCATGCGCTTCGGAGCGCAGGGCAAAAAGCCGAAGCCTGACGGGGGCGAATCGGCACGAAAGCGCGATGAGCAATCGCGATGGTCTTCGGATATCATGGCGGGCCGTGAGACTGACGACGAAAGGCGAAGTGGGGGCGCGCTGGCGGGCGGTGCGCGACATCTTGATTTATGGGGTGTGCGGCGGCTTGTTGATTGCGGCGCTGAAATTGACGGAGTACCGGTTTCTGGTGGTCGAGCATTCGGTGGAGATTTACGGCGGGTTGATCGCGGCGTTGTTTGCGGGGCTGGGGATTTGGCTCGGGCTGACGTTGACGCGGAAGAAGCCGGAGGTAATCGTCAGGGAGATTGAGGTGCCGGCTGGGGGGCCGTTCGTGGTGGACCAGGCGCGAGCGAGCAAGCTTGGGATCACGCCGCGGGAGCTCGAGATACTCGGGCTGATCGCGGCGGGGTTGAGCAATCGAGAGATTGCGGGGCGGTTGTTCGTCAGCGAGAACACGGTGAAGACGCATTCGAGCCGGGTGTTTGAGAAGCTCGGTGCGAAGCGGCGGACGCAGGCGGTGCAGTTGGGGAAGGACGCGCGGCTGATCCCGTGACGCATCGAAAATACCTTCAAACCGGTCCGGCCCACCTGAAAGCGTTACGAGATCGAGGCGGAAAGCTAGGCGAGTAGAGCGAGTATGGGTAGAGGAATAGAGAGTCAAAAGAGCTGGCGAGACGCCGGCGCTACGAAAACCGAAGGGTCGGCAACCGGGCCAGCCGTCCGAATTCTAAAAAGTAAAGGGCCGGTCCTTCGCGAATGCACTCAGGATGAATCCCTGCGGGATTCACGAGACAGCCCTTCCTTCGTCAGGGCAAACCGGCCTGCCTGCCGGCAGGCGGGCGCTACGAAAGGCAACGGCGTAGTTCAACCGCGAAAGCTGCAGCTCAGGCGAGGTTTCCTTTTTCTCTCATGGCTGTCATCCATCCGTCGACGGAAAATTTGTTGTAGTCGCGGGTGGCTAGCAGAATTGCGTACAGCAAGGCGTAGATCAGTTGCAGGCCGGCGGACTCCCAGTCCTGCCGGAGCGTTGAGCCGAAGGTCAGCGAAAGAATTAGAAGACCACCCGCAAGGTAGGCGTAGCGGCTTGCGACGCCGAACAGCACGAACAGACCTATGATGGCTTCCGCAAAGGGCAGCGAGGCTGCGTAAAAATACACGGAGGCCGGGGGCAAAGGCGTCTTTGCGAATAACGTAACCACTCCTTCCGCGAAGGGTTTTACACCCGTGTAGATGCGGCTCAGACCATGCACCGCAATGTTCATTCCCAGGATTAATCGCAGTAGCGCGTAGGCTAGCTGCTTGTCTGTTGTGCGCTGTGATTCTATGTCGGACATTGCGCCACCTCCTTTGTATTACACACGTTTAGGGCGCCGCACGAAAGATAAATTCGGCTTGGAAGAGTTGGCGACCGGTCCATTCGGGCTGGACTTGCTGTGGCGGGCACAGCCCCGCGACGACATGTGGGACGCAACGTGCGTGCATGCTACGGCGCCCCTACGGAGAAAGTGGTCGACGGGGTAGTGAGGGTTGCACGCCTCGGTCAGGGTAAAGTCAAAAGAGCCGGCGGGACGCCGGCGCTACCAAAAGCGGACTTCGTGTGGCGTGGAAGAGGTGCCGCGCGAACACGACGTGTAGTTCAGGCGGCTTTTTTCACGCTGGCTTTTAGGAGGCCGAGGCGGATGAGGCTTTCGGCGGTGGCGACGATGGAGTCTTCGTTTGAGCGCGGCGACCAGCCTAGCAGGCGCGCGGCTTTTTCGTGCGTGGCGTTTCTCCGTTTGCCGAGTTCGGGCAAAATCTGCTTTATCGCGGGATCGCGCAATGCTGCGAGGCCGACGAGCCAGTTGGGAAGCTCGCGTGTGGGCACTTTTTTGGCGGACGCGCCCATGCGGGATTTCAGCACATGCGCGATGTCGAGCAAGGACATGAAATCGCCGGCGACGGCGAGGAAGCGTTCGCCTTTGGCTGCGGGATTTGTCATCGCGCGGATGTGCAAGTCGGCGACGTCGCGCACATCGACGACGCCGAAAGAAATTCGCGGGCAACCGGGCACGGCGCCGTCCATCATGCGCTGCACGATGAGGATCGATGTGGAATAGTCGGGCCCAAGGACAGGGCCGAACACGCCGACCGGATTGACGACGGAAAGCTCGAGTGAGCGGCCATCGCTCGCGATGAAATCCCAAGCGGCGCGTTCGGCCAAAGTTTTGGATTTCACGTAGGGGAGCACTTCATCGCTATTGGGATCAGTCCAGTTCGTTTCGTTGAACGGAGCAATCTGCGGCTTCTGGCCGTAGCCGATCGCAGCGAAGGACGAAGTGAGCACGACGCGCTTGACGCCGGCGTCGCGTGAGGCACGCAGCACACGGAGCGCGCCTTCGCGAGCGGGTACGATCAGCTCATCTTCGTGCTTGGGGACGCTCGCGGGAAAAGGCGAGGCCACGTGCAGAACGTATTCGCAACCGGCGACGGCTTGCGGCCAGCCTGCGTCGTTTTCCAGATCGGCGGCGAAGAAGGACAAGCGATTGCCTGGGTCCGCGCCGCCTTCTTTCAGCATGGCGCGGACGTCGGCTTCGCGCTTCAGGCTTCGCACCGTGGTGCGCACTTGATGGCCGGCGGTGAGAAGCTGCAGGATGCAATGGCTACCGATGAAACCTGATCCGCCGGTAACCAGAATTGTGCTCATGATGGCTCCCGATGAACGTTGTAGCGGCTGTTGGCAACGACCGCGCTCTATTTAGTGTGCGTTGAGGCTTCTTCGATCAGAGCTGCAACTTCTTTCGCGTGGGAGATGTAAACACAGTGGCTGGCGCCCGCGACTTCCACTTTGTGGCTTTTGGCCCGTTCGGCGTACCAACGTTCGAGGTCGGGGTTGATGGTTCTGTCGCTGCCGGCTACCAACATCCAGCTTGGCCTAGTTTTCCAAGCTGCTGCGGTGATGACGGCTGCGAAATTTTCACCGAAGTTCCACACCTGCGAGCGGGCCATGAAAGCGGCTTGCGCGGCGGGCAAGTCGGCTGCGAAGAATTCGTGAAACTGCGCGGGGTCGATGTATGTGAAGCCGTCTGCTGTTTTCTTAATCGCGCCGGACTTGGCGAGGTCGCTTGGGAAACGCTTTCCGTCTGCGGCCTCGTTTTCTCCGGCGTCGGGCATGTGCGCGGCGATGTACACCAAGCCGGCCACGGATGGGTCGTTCCCGGCTTCGGTGATTACGGATCCGCCGTAGCTGTGAGCGACGAGGATGCACGGGCCGTCTTGTAGAGCGAGGACGCGCTTCGTAGCGGCGACGTCGTCTTTGAAGGTCGTCTCCGGTTCCTGGACCATGGTGACGTTGTAGCCGTCCTTAACGAGGATGTCGTACACGCCTCTCCAGCCGGAGCCGTCGGCCCAGGCGCCGTGAACCAGAACGATATTCTTAATACGATCTTTGTTTTGCGCAGAGAGCGCGGAGCAGGTGAACAAGATTAATAGGATGCAGAGGGACTGAGAGATTGGTCGTATGGTTCGCATGGCTGCCTCCAGGATGCGGGATGTGGTGCGGTTCGAGACTTGGGCGATAACGGGGAGGATTGTAGCTGATTGAAAGATTTAGATTCAACTTCAAAGGGGCGCGAGGGAACTGAGCAGAGAGGCTATGGCCCGACTATCCGGGAGTACGCAGCGGTTTAATCTGAGTTGGATAATTGCGGCGGTTCTGCTATGAGATAGAGCGTAATGTCCTGGCACATTGCGACCGTGGCTGTTGTGATCCTCCTGATCGCATTCGCAATCTCCGCCGTGGCGCTTTCGATCATGATTCTCAGCCGCGGCAAGCTTTACGAGCGGCTCAGTCCCGAAACGCGTCCGAGACGGTGGATTCTGATCTCCGTAGTCGCGCTGTTTGCGGAATTTGTCATCGCGTTTTCCGTGTGGATGATGTGGCCCGATGCACTAGTTTCTCGCGTGCTGCTAGGTGCGTTCGGCGTTGCGTTTTTCTTGGTGGGCTTCACTATCAGATTGCTGACGCCGCAGGTGGACGCTTACGTAAAACGAAAGGGCTGGCAGCTCCGATAAAAATGGAACGCGGGAGAAAAACCGTCATCTAATGTTGAGGGGGAAATGCCATGGCCAAAGTCTGGTTGATTACTGGAAGCGGAAACGGGTTGGGACGGGATATTGCCGAGGCGGCGCTGGCCGCGGGCGACAGCATAGTAGCCGGAGCGCGTCGCACGGAGGAACTGGCGCCTTTGGTGGCGCAGTACGGCGAGCGGGTGAAACCCGTCACGCTGGAAGTACGCGATGAGGCAGCAGCGAAAGCGGCCGTGAAGTTAGCGGTGGACAGCTTCGGGCGGCTGGACGTTCTGGTCAACAATGCCGGCTATGGTCAGTTTGGGCCGTTCGAGCAGATGACTGCGGAGGACTTTAAGGCTGTGGTGGATACATGCTTCTACGGCGTGGTGTACACAACACGGGCGGCTTTGCCGGTGATGCGCAAGCAAAGGAGTGGCCATATTTTCCAGGTGTCTTCCGTCGGTGGCCGACTCGCGTTTGCCGGCAATACGCCGTATCACGCGGCCAAGTGGGCAGTGGGGGGTTTCAGCGAAGCTCTGGCGATGGAAGTCGCGCCGTTCGGAGTAAAGGTTTGCACACTGGAACCGGGAGGTATTCGGACCAGTTGGGCACGGCGTGCCGCTCAGAATGTGCCGGAACTCCTGCCGGACTACGAGGCGTCGGTCGGTTCGACACTCAAGGTATTGCGAAGCCTCGAAGGGCGTGCGGAAGGCGATCCGCGGAAGATCGCGGATGTGATTGTGCGACTGGCAAACAGCGACGAGGTGCCGGTGCGGCTGGTCCTCGGAGTAGATGCGGAGAAGCGGGTGCAACGAGCGGAAGCTGCGCGTGCGGCGGAAGCCGAGAAATGGCGAAATCTGACCGTCTCAACAGTTTTTGAAGATGGGAGCTTCGACGGCCGATTGTACGATGGCATGTTGCAAAAGAAATAGCGGAGCCAATTCCTGACGCCTGATTTATTCCCTAGCCCGGCATATGGTCTCGCGCGGAGAAGTTGGCGAATCGCCTGGCAACGGCCATCTGCAAATCGCGAGATGGGGAGCGCTGAATCGTAGCGTAGCAGTTCAGCCCCGGACATATCGCTTCACTCTTGCCTCTGATGCGCCCGCGAAAGCGGCGGCAAGCCGCCGCACTCCAAACGGAGCCTCGCCGCGATTCTGTGGAGTGCGGGAGCTTGCTCCCGCTTTCGGGGATGGCTGCAACTAATCCGCAACCATCTCGAATTGACTGAGAAATGACCTAGTGGTATTTTCGTTTCCCGCAAGCTGACTTCTGGAGGCACACCGATGCTGCGCAGACTCCTAAGGATTGTTGGTCTCGTTGGAATTTTGCTGCCGTTGGCTGCTGTTTCGGCCATACCTGCCGGCTATGAAGTTCCATTCCCAAATGGGTTCCGCGATTGGTTTGCGGTGAACTCGATGATCGTGACCAAAGACAGCGCGATGTTCGATCAAATCGGTGGCATGCACATTGTTTACGTGAATGCCAAGGGATTGCCGACGCTGAAAAAGGGCGGCCCGTTTCCGTATCCTGACGGAACCGTTTTCGCCGATGACGTTCACGAATTTTCGGTGAAAGAGGGCTCTTATGTCGAAGGCAACAAAAAGGCGGTGACGGTGATGGTGAAAGATGCGAAGAAGTATCCGACGACTGGAGGTTGGGGATTCCAGGTTTGGGCGGGGGGCGACCCGTCGAAACCGCTGGTCCCCGACGCTGCCCACGCCATACCAGCTTGCTTCGAATGCCACACACCGCAAAAAGAGCAGGACTACACGTTTTCGACTTACATTCCCTGAGATCGGGTCCTTCCGGCAACCACTCCGAAGCAATCAGGAATTGAAAAAGCAAGCACAGCCCGGCAGGGGCAATAAGATATTGGTCCTTTTCGGCGTTCGGTTTCTCAACCGGAGGCTTACTCGCTTCCGGGGACGGATACGTCGTAGGCGTTGAGAATTACTGAGGTGAGGCAATAGCCTGCGATGAGGTGGACGAGCTCGGCGGTGCCCTGTTCGCCGAAAGCGCTCAGCGCCGCTTGGTAGGTGGCTTCGGGAAGTTGGCCTCCGCGAGCGAGCTTGGAGGCGACATCGTAGGCGATGCTTTCTTCAGGAGTAAGATCGACGGGACGTTCGCCTGCGACGATGGTGGCAATTTTAGCGGCGGAAAGGCCGGAGCGCGCGGCCACATGCTCGTGAGCGTAGAGTTCGTAGCGCGAACTGTAATGCGCTCCGACGACGAGGATGGCCACTTCGTGAGCGGGTTTCGGCAGCGTCGAATGCTCCATCAGCGCAGTAATGTAATCCCAATTCGCCGTGCCAAATTGCGGGAAGTGAAGCATGGCATTGAAGGGGCCGATGAGGGCGCCGTCCGCGCGCTTTGAGATGAAGCCTTTGAGATGGGCTTCAATCATGGCCTGGATGCGGTCGAATAGAGAGCGTTGCTCAGCGGAAAGATTTTTAGGCGGTATGGGATCCAAACGCATTCGGGTTCTCCTCAATTCGTAAAATCTGCCGTCGTTAACTCAGATTTCCTTTTGACCCCAAAAACATCACACAGTTTATACGCATCTCGCCTGCTCGCGACATCATGAAGCGATTCTTCGGCGAGGCTTATCTGGCGGCAACTTCGTTTGGGCGCCGGCGAACGCACGAATCGGAATCGGTGTTTACAGGTGAGACTTGTCCGCCGACGGGGCGTTGGTGCCGGACAGCAGGGCGCTGTCGTTGTAGCCAGGCTTCACGATGATGTTGCTTTGTTCGCGGAGTTCGGCGAGGTAATCGCGCAGGAGGGGCTGCAATTTCTGCGCCCGGATGGTGCTGAAGATGTCGGCTTCCACTTTGTCCAGGGGCTGCAATCCGGCCTGGAAATGATCATCGACTAACAGGAATTCGAATCCGGTGCGGGTTTGGATCACGTCGCTGATCTGGCCTCTGCTCATTTGGAAAACGATTGCTTCGATCTGTGGCGAGAGCTCTCCCCTTTTATAGGTACCGAGATTTCCCCCGTCTTTCGCGGTGCTGCCCTGGGAATAAAGCTGCGCGACGCGGTTGAAATCGTCGCCGTTGAGGACGCTGGTGCGCAGGCCCTCCACTTTGGCGCGCACGGCGGCAAACTCTTCCGGACTTTTTCCTTCGGTGCTCACCGAAATTTCCGACAGCGTTACGCGCTCGGGCAGCGTGAATTCCTGCGGGTGCGCGTCATAATATTGCTTCACTTCGTCACGGGAGATGTCCACGTGCGAGCCGACTTCGCGCTGCACGACTTCCTTCTGGAGCAGGCCGTTGCGAATGGTGGTCTTGTAAGCTTCCCAAGTGAGGCCGGAAGCTTCGACACCTTTTTGCAGATCGTCGAGGGTGGCAAGGCCGTTCTGCTTGCGCACTTCGTCGAGGCGCTTGGCCAGGTCTGATTCGACGCTGATGCCCATGTCTTTGGCGCGTTGCACAAACAGCGACTGGTCAATCATTCCGCGCAGCAAATCCTTCTGCTGCTCCTTGAACTGCGCGTCAATCTTGTCCTGCGGGCAGCCCTGGCAATCGCGCGTCACTTCGTCGCGCAATTGCTGTTCGGCTTTCTGATAATCGGAGAGCGTGACGACGTCGTTGTTCACGCGCGCGACGATGTCAGCGTCCGCTGCGGGCTTGGCTTGCGCGCGCACGCTCGCAGGAAGCAGCGCCGCGAGCAAAGCCGCCGCGACGAGGGTAAAGATCGAAGTGAATCCGGAGGTTAAGACCGATGCATGATTGCGATTTTTCATGGTGTGCGCCGCCTTACATTTTGTCCCCCACGATTGTAGCCGGAATTTGAGATTCGTACCTAATCTCGCGGGAATTCAGGACGTTCTGGCTGCAATGTACGGCTATCCGATCAAACAGTAGTTGAGAGATATGGGCGCGAAGGGTATCCTGTTGCGAATTGGGATATTAGTTGAGAATTCTATTAGTTTTCGTCATTTTGGGTTCGGTTCTGGCGGCTTCAACGCCGTCCCCTGCTTGTTCCATGCAGGGTTGTGCGGGTGATGGCGTTGAGATGCGCCGCACTTTCGTTGTCGATATTACTCACGGCGGCAAGCCTCTCCCCGGAGTCTCCGTCGAAGTGCGCGGATTCGGAGGCGAGAACCACAACGTTCAATTATTTTCGGGCGTGACCGCCCGTAATGGCAACGTCAACGTCGGAGAACTTCTGCCCGGAAACTATTGGCTGTATGCGGAATTTTTGGGTATCCCAGCGGGAAGAGAATGCTTCCACGTGGCCCCAAGTTCGTCACGCTCCGCTAAGAAACGAATCGCATACGAATGGGGAGACTTAGCACCCGGATTCCGTCGGATGGCGGGACGGTTAGTTGATTCACAGCCCGGTCACGGCGACAGCGCGATAATGAACATCATACATCGCGTCGATGTGCCGATAGCCCACGCAAAAATGAAACTGCAAAATCCCATCACTGCTGCGGTTTACAGCACCGAATCGGACGCTGGCGGCCATTTCGCTTTCGGCGATATACCTCCTGGAACTTATGTGCTTCACGTTGAAGCCGGAACGGTAACTGACGGGCGCGACTATGAGTCAACCGATTTGCTCGTTGCCCTGGGTAACACAGCGAAGCGGGACGCGCTACAATTATCGCGGCACGAAGGCGGTGCTACTGATTGCGGTGGCACGTACTTGGAACTTCGCAACGACCCAACCTAGAGCGTGTCGTTAATGCCTGAAGACTCCGACACCTGACGAGTGTGATGTTCAGCTCTTAGGCTGGACGCGGCGCGAAAAGATCGCAACCGGAGTGAAAATAAGGATGAGTATTGGAATGAGTGCGCACCAAAGTTGTGGTTTCGCGATGAGGAAGGCCGCTGCAGCGTCGATCGCGCCCACCACGCAAATCAGGACAGCCATTCTTCGCGCACATGTTGGCACCGGCAGTATTCGCACGGAGCTTCCTCCTCGCAGCGTTTCAATATATTAACGCGGCTCTGTGGCGCAAACAATCTCCATTAGAATCTCACACTATTTTGCGTCTCGCTCTTGTCTGGAGAGGTGGCGAGAACTATTCGAAATTGAGATGTCAGTCAGGATGTGGCGGACGGTTCATGCTTTTGAAGGCTGCGCTCCTCGAGGACGGCACGGCCTGACGATGTAATCCTGACAACGCAGCGTCCTTGCACTTGCTGTGTGATGACGAATCCGCGATCATTCGCGTCCTCCCAGACCGGCAGTTTGGGGCACGACGTGCGCCATGCGTCCATCACTTCTTCGTAACTTCGGTCGCCTTTTGCTAGCCACTCAAGAAGATCCAGGATCAGGGTTTCCGTCACAAAGTCGTTCATGATTATCTTTCCTCATCGTGGTTCAATATAGCGCATTAGTTGTAGGCGGGAAGGCGCAGTTTGCCGAGCGGCGAAGAAACGCAAGAGAGCCGGCGAGACGCCGGCGCCACGAAAGGCGGCGCGTAGGGCTTAGAGACTTGGAGGAAATGTATGGGGTCCGATGCGAATAGCGACAAAAAAATTGATTGGCGAAACCATGGGCTGCGAATTATCCGAAGCGGTGAGCTGAGCAGTGACACGCCGCAGACTGCGGGAATGACGCGAGCGGAAGCTATCTCCCATGCAAGCGTCGGCGCGCAGAAACTTTGGGCTGGGACGGTGGTGGTGCATCCGGATGCTAAGACAGGGCCTCATCATCACGGAGAACTCGAAACGGTGATCTATATTGTTCGAGGGCGCGCGCGATTTCGCTGGGGAGAAAGGCTGGAGTTTGTGGACGAGGCCGGGCCGGGAGACTTCGTTTACGTTCCGCCCTACGTGCCGCATCAGGAGCTGAACGCCAAAAAGGACGAGCCGGTGGAAGCTGTGATCGTGCGCAGCGGGCAGGAGCCGGTGGTGGTGAATCTGGATATTCCGAGTCCGGAGGAAAATCCAGCTACGCCCCAGCCCGATCCTTTTCATTCCGCTCCGGGCAAATCCTGAGAGGAACTACTTCGCTTAGAAAAAAGGCCCGGACCATTTGATCCGGGCCTTTTCTGTTCTGGTTTAGTGCAGCGAGCTACTGAAACATTACCGCTGCGCCGATCGCTCGACGTTGAGAGTGACTGTAGCCGTGTGCGTTTTGCCTCCGCCGGTGCCCGTGATGGTGATGGTGTGGGCTCCAGTGCTGGCGCGTGTTCCGACTTTGACGGTCATCGTCGACGTGCCTGAGCCGGGCGCTGCAATGGGGTTCACGCTGAAGGTCACTGTTTGGTTGCTTCCTTCTCCGGAAGCGGACAAGGTGACCGCCGAGTCGAAACCGCTCAGCGCCGCGGTGGTGATGGTGGAAGTGCCGGATGAGCCTCTCACAACTGTAATTGCGGTGGGCGATGCACTGATGCTGAAGTCAGCGCCCGCTGCTGCGGTTACGGTAAGAGAGACTGCCGTGCTCTGGGTAACGCCGCCGCCCGTGCCAGTGATGGTGATTGTGTAAGTGCCGGCCACAGTCGTCGAGGCTACAGCGATCGACGCAGTCGAGCTACCGGAACCTGGCGCGGCGATGGACGTGGGACTGAAAGTTACGGTTACGCCGGTCGGCTGGCCGCTCGCGGTCAATGCGACAGCCGAGCTGAAGCCGCCGGACACGGTGGTAGTGATCGTTGAAGATCCGCTGCTCCCCTGTGCCACGGAAACGGAAGTGGGCGAGGCTGAAATGGCGAAGCTCGGAGTCGGTGACGTCCCTCCTCCTGCAAGCGCGTTGATCAGGCCAACGCCGTTCGGACTGCCCCAACCGGTCACCAAGTCGTAGCCGGTCTCAGCCGAAAAGCTGCCGGATGTGCCGCTGGTGATGTCGTGGAAATCCGTGGCGTAGCTGGACGTAATATTTTGTGCGTAAATTGTTGGGTTGATGAAGCCGAGGGTTGCGTCGCCGTTGGCAGCCAGCTGTTGGTTTGCCAAGGCAACGTAGCCGGCCCACATCGGCGTCGCAAAACTGGTGCCGCCGAATTCGTTAGCCGTGCAGGTGGTTTGATCGGCGCAAACGTAAAAAGTGAAGTTCGCATTCGCCGAAACGTCCGGTCCGTTGCGTAGCGTGGTTGAACCCTTGTTCGTGGAGTTGATCACGCCCGCGAGTTGCTGCCAGGAGGGGATTGCGATCGAGTCCGGCGAAATTCCGCCGCCGCTGTCAACCCACGCGGTTTCTGACTTCCACGCGCCGCCCGCGCTGGCGGTTACGAGGTCTGTGCCACCTACAGAAACGATAAATGCATTGTCCGCGGGCCAAGCTTCATTCCGCGACGACCAAGTGGAAGAGTCGCCGGAAGCCGCAAAGAAGTTCTGGCCTTGCGCCGCCATCTTCTGGAAATAGGGATTGAGCGTGGTGGGATCCGCCGGTGTCCATCCCCACGAACAGCCGATTGTGGTGGGCAGCGGGCTGTGCGTCGTCATGGCGCTGATGATTGCGGTATCGACAGAACCGATGTACATAACCAGACTCGACAGGCCCGGAGCCATGCCGAGCGCTTGAGTCATGTCGAGCGTTTGTTCGGTGTCATCACAATCGCCACCGGCCCTGGTGTCCACACAGGATGTGCTGGTGCCGTCAGTAGAGAGCAAGGTGATCGGCACATTGTTGGTCTGGCCAACGTTTTTGTAATAGGTAGTCAGGTCGGCCAAGTCGGTGCCTAGAAACTCAAACAGTCCGAGATTCTGGCCGGCGCCGGTGAGCGCTGTTCCGCCGTAGTAGGCCGCGCGCATGTCGCTGCCCAAAAAGGAAGCTGACGGGCCCGAGCCGGTGGTTGCATGGGACACGACTTTCTCGGCATCGATTCCGTGCGCCGCTGCGTAGTCGCTTCTCTTGACGTACAAAGGATGCGGCAGGGAAAAATTGTCCAAACCGGAGACGTGCCAGAGCGGGAACGGCAAGTTCACCGTGGGCTCGCGGTCTGGTGCATAAAAAATACGGTCTTCAGTGGGGTGCTGGTAAGTGCCCATGGTTACGTGGAAAGCTTTTTCGACGGCCGAGACTGGGCCGACGATCTGAATGTCCATGCCATCGCGTGAGCCGCCCACAACGGCGAAGCCGTTCGCTTTCGCGAAACGAACCACGGCGTCATAGTCTTGCTGGGTGGGCCCGAATTTTTCGGTGAATTCCGGCACGGTAAGGAAGCGACGGTACATGCCGCTGGTGGGATCGGAAAGTTCTTGCAAGAAATTGTCCAACTCCGACTGATTGCGGAGCGGCAAAACAACGTCGAGGTGCATGGACTGAGTTGCGGGGAGCCGACCGACGGACAGCGCCTGCCCATTGAGAGTTGCCTCGCGCACATGACGTGTCAACATCGACTGCCCCTGCGCTTGCGAATTCATTGTCACAATCGCGATAAGCGCGCCGATTGCGAGCAAAAACAAACCGATTCTACGAACCATGGTTTCTCCTTTGAGTGGGATTGTCACAGGGATGTCCGTTCGCTTGCGAGGACACGGCCGCCCCTTTTGTGCGGGTAAGGTACCACCGGAAGGTATTAACTGCGAGGGAAATTCAGAATTTATTTCCGACTTGCCACGCTGTAGTCGGTAGTTCCATTACGGGAATATCGCTGGAACTTCCCAGAAGCCGACTTCTGCGGCGAAACCAGAAAAGCATTCGTGGATTTGCAACGAATAGTGTCGGTTCGTCACTATCACAGTGAGGTTGGGGGAACCAAAACGGGATTCCCCTTAAAGGAGGCGCCATGCCGCAATCTCCGAAGCATAGGGAAGACAATAAGTCCATGCCTGCCAACTACGTGCAACTCGAAGGTAGCGAACGCAGACCTAGCCCCGGCGCGAAGCTATTGGCACCGACGAAAACTAGCGAGACCTTTAACGTCACAATCGCCCTACGGCGGCGACCCGATGGACCACCGGTTCCGGACTATTCCTACTACCGGGACACGCCGCCGTCAGAGCGCCGGCGCTTGTCGAGCGAAGAATTCACGCGGAAGTTCGGCGCTGACCAAGCGGATATCGACAAGGTCACGGCCTTCGTTACCGGGCAAGGCTTGAAGGTTCTTGAAACTCATCCCGCACGTCGCACCGTGTTGGTCTCCGGCACGGTTGAACAGTTCAGCCGGGCTTTCCACGTCACCCTGAATAACTACGAACACCAGGTCCGGCGAAGCCCAGCAGCAACTCCGACCACTGAGACGTACCGCGGCCGCGATGGTTTTATTCATGTACCGAGGGACCTGGCAGGAATTATTGTCGGCGTCTTCGGCTTGGACAACCGACGCATCACCAAGCGTGGGCTCGCCGATCCCCCCGCCACCACGCTGGTCACCATGCCGACGATCACGAAGCTCTACGATTTCCCGAGCAATCTAGCGGCGGGACAAAGCATCGGAGTTTTTTCCGAACTCGGCTATCTCGCCTCCGATATCAGCGCCAATTTCGGGGGAAGCCCGCCCGTCGTGGTCGATGTGTCCGTCGATGCCTCCAACGCGCTGATCCCCGATCTGGAGACAACTCAGGATATCTTTATCGCGGCGTCGGCCGCACCCGGCGCGACGATTGCTGTTTACTTTACAACTTACGACCAAAAAGGCTGGGTCGATCTGTTAGCGCGCGTGGTCCATCCAGATGTGGGAGACCCAGTGTGCTCGGTGTTGACGTCGAGCTTCTATGTATCGAACGGCGACGACGCGGCAACACTGCTGGCCGAAGGCATCAGCATCGGCTGGCTCACCGCTGCATCGGCGGCTTTGGAGGATGCAGCGATCCAGGGCGTGACCTTCTGCACCTGCTCCGGCGATAACGGCGCACAGGCCAGGGCCACTGACGGTCTCGCGCATGTGTGGTACCCGGCGACAGACCCCTGGGCGCTTGCTTGCGGCGGTACCACGATCGGCAGCGTCAGCGGCACCACCTGCGACGAATGGGCATGGAACGACTCCTTCTCATTCGGTGGATTCTCCGGTTCCGGTGCTTCGGGCGGCGGCGTCAGCGATTTGTTTCCCCTGCCCTCGTACCAAGCCGAAACCAACATTCCCGTCTCGGTAAAAGACGGGCATCGCGGCCGCGGCGTGCCGGACGTTGCGGCCAATTCCAGCCCGAACAGCGGCTGTTCGATCATCTTGGGCGGCGTGCCTTCGCCCTTCCCCACCAATGGTACCAGCGCCTCGGCGCCGCTCTGGGCCGGGCTGATCGCTGTTCTCAACGCCGCGCTCGGCCAGAACGTCGGTTTCATAAATCCGGTGATCTACGCGCTAAGCGGCGCGGGGTTCCGCGACATCCTGCCGGAGCCGGGCGCCGCGGATAACACCTTCGCCGGCGTCAAAGGCTATCCTGTCACGCCCGGATGGGACGCCGTAACCGGATGGGGCAGCCCGCGGGGCGTCGCGTTGCTGAATGCGCTGAAGCACTTCTACGGTCCGGCGATTGCCGTAAATCTCCAGGACGATCTCCGTTTCGGCATCGTCTGTCGTGGTCCGAAGTTCCTAGACATTCGCGTCTACAACGTCGGCAACCGCGCCCTGATGATACACAGCGTTACGCGTCTGTCGGGTTCCACCGATTTCACCGTGCTCCCCGCACCGGCGACACCGTTGGCGATCGCGTCCGGTGACGAGGTCGACTTTACCGTCGAGTACAACCCAACCACACACGGGGTTCTTGAAACGGCAACGATTCGTGTCACCAGCAATGATCCTGTAACGCCTTGGCTCGATGTTGTCGCTACCGGATCGTCGTCTTCGGGCACAATCGCTGTCACCGGCTCGACCTGCTTCGGAGGGGTGAAGGCTTGCCGTTGCGCAGAACGCACCATATCCATCTGCAACGTCGGAATTTGCGACCTGCACGTGACGACCGTTGCATTCAAGCGCAAGAGCCATCACTGGAAGTTGATCAATAACGCATTCCCCGCGACGTTGCACCCCGGCTCGTGCCTTGGCGTCGTGATTCGATACAGCGCCACCGAAAGGTGTCCCAGAAGTTGTGAGCTGCTCATCACGAGCGACGACCCGAGTACACCTGTCAAGACTCTGGACGTAATGGCTTACACAGTTTGGGGCGACTGCGGCTGCAAACCGAGTTGTGAAGATTGCCAAAAGGGATCCGGCGAAAAACGTCATAAGGAGTGTTGTTGTGAAGAGCCCCACAACAACTGTTGCGATGAAGATGAAGAAAGCTGACCCCGCTGGTGGAAGAACTGAGAAGCACTGTTGAGATATTTTCAACGCAACATCGTGCTCACACGCCTTACCTAACAAGTGGGTATCGCAGTCCGGAAACGGGGTTCTGGGAATTCTCACCAGTATCCGTCGCCATGTGCCCGGTTAACGCTGCACTTATCGGACAAATGGGATTTCACATGTCCGGTGAGGCGGAGTTAAGTATGGATCGCTGGAAAATCCGCCGCCGAGAGCGTCGACACCGCTGGTGAACATCAGGATTTCGCGACGGTTTGCGGTCTGCGGGGCATTTCTTCGTCAGATTCGACAAAGCCAAGTAAGGGCTCCGTGCACCCGCTGCAGTTCCGGTTTCTCCGGCTTCACCGACGGCTGGCAGGCGGCACGATACCGTTCATGCGCAGATATTCCACCATCTGTCCGTAGTGGTTGCTGGAATGAGCTACCACGTCCACGGCNNGTTGATGGAAGACATGGCCCGATGCAGCACTGCGAACGAGCCTTTGACATATTCCATGATCTGGGCCTTGGACTGCACTGCGTCCGGGCCGGTCTCGGACGTCTGGTCTGGAGTTGGGGTTTCGTTGAGGATATATGCGGCCATGCGGTAATTGTTGGCAGCCAGATGCTTGACCTGTTGGGCGAAAGTGCGGACACCGGTGAACTGACCCACAGTTGGGGCGAAGGAATACTTTTCCGCGGGCATGGCATCGGCGGCGAGAACGACCAACTTTTCTGTGTTGGTGATCCAGAAGTCGAGCGCCTCGCTAACAGTGTGAATCGGCGCTGGCTCGATGTGTTGCGCACGCGCCGCGCCAGTGCCGCCGAGCAGGAGCGAAAGCGCCAAAAGGCAGTGGAACGATTTCATATTCATGTGCAGTCTCCTTGGAGTGCCGGCTTTCTTGCGCAGCCGGCCTTCTTCAAAACCGTACAACTTCAAGTTGACTTTAAGTCAAGCATCATTTCCGCCGCCCGAAATCGCGCTGGCCGTGAAAAACGGAGTGCTCTAGAATGCCGCCATGCCTCAGTTGTCCATTTCTGAAGTAGCGCGGCGGGTCGGACTTCGGCCGTCCGCAATTCGCTACTACGAACAAATTGGGCTACTTCCTCCGGCCTTGCGAATAACCGGGCAGAGACGTTACGACGCATCCGTGTTCCACCGGCTTGCAATCATTCAACGGGCGCGACAACTCGGCTTTACGTTAGACGAAATCCGACAATTGTTTTTCGGCTTCGGCAATGCCACTCGGGCTTCACAGCGGTGGCGAAAGCTCTCCCGACAGAAGATCGCGGAACTAGACGATTTGACGCGCGGGATAAAGGCGGTCCGGCGGCTGTTGAAGAACATGATGAAGAATTGCCGCTGCCAAACTCTGGATCAATGCGGCAAAGGGATATTTCGAAGTGGGTGTAAAGGGGTAGTAGCAAGGTCTCTGACTGCGAACCATCGACGTTCCCGGAAAAAGTTCGCTTTAGACCTATCCGATTCTGAGTAGCGGTGGAATCGGCATTCCGGACGCGTGCATTTCACATGTGGAATGAGGCGGAGTTATTTTCGGAGAGGCGAGGGCTGGGCAGCGGCGTCCTTGGAGGAGGTTAGGACGCCGCTGAGGATGGCCCGAATTGCGTCTTACATACCGGAACCGACGTAGCCGTTTTCGGCGGTTCTGAGACCCGTGTTGGACATTTCTGTTTTCACTTTTATGGGCTCGAGGCTCGGCTTGTTTGTAGCCTTGGCGAGAAATGTGAGTTCGTATTGGTGCTTCAAGCTGTAGCTCACGTCCGCCAGGTATGAGGTGATGTCAACCGGAGCGCCGTAACCGAGGTAGTAAGTCTCTCCGCCGGTCTTCTGAGCGAGGATATCCAGGCCAGTCTGCGACAGAGTCCCGCGGAACGAACCGCGGCCGCCAGAACCTGCCGTGGGCGTATAAATGGAATAGATGATAAAGCCGCCTCGTTGCGCGCGATTCAAGGCCTCTTCGAGATAAGGGTTCGTGTATGGATCACTGGAAAGTCCGCCGCCGAGAGCATCGATTCCGCTGGTGAACATCAGGATTTCGCGACGGTCTGCGGTCTGCGGCCATTTCTTCATCAGGTCCGACAGCGCCAAGTAAGGGCTCGGGGCTCCCGCTGCAACTCCGATGGGCAACCGCAACGCTTTCTGGGCCAAGGCACGATCCGTTGTCAACTCCTGGGTCGGAGTGACCATGCCGTTGTGCATATAGCCGATGCCGATGGATGTGCTAGGCGGCTGCTCGTCGATGAATTTCGCGATGCTGCTGAACTGCAAGGCGAAGCTATCTCGCGCGGAGTCGTCTATCAAAATGAACAGCTGCAATCCGGCCCGGTCTCCCTGTAACGGAACCCAGCTTGTGACCATATTCTGCTTGTCCCGCTGATACACTTTCACGTCGGCTTCTGCTACCACTGGAACCTGTTCCCCGTGGCGCGCCTTCACCGTCACGACCATTTTTACCGGCACGTCGGTTGTTGAGGTGTTCGGCTTGTGCGGTCCGGCTAGCGCCGGCAAAGAGGTCATGCCGAGAACCAGGCCTAACATCGCTCCCAAGGCTATAGAGTGCTTCGGTATCGAGCTTTTTTGTATGTCTAAGTTTCGCATCGTATGATCCCTTCTCTCAGAATCTGAGAGGCTTACCTGTGTGTAGGTGCCGGCTTGGCTTGGACGCGGCCGGCCCGGATAGCACCGCTTTGCCCACCTTATATAGGATGCGGTGAACAGGGTATAGGGTACGCCGGGACAGGTCGCTAACTTACAGATTATAAATGCCTTGCCTAAAGAGTTCGCGGTTGATGGGCTGGATAAATGAATTCCCGGCGATTCCTAACCGCGAGCGGAGCTATTGGAGAGTCACTTTGTGGACGCGCGAGGGGCGTGCCAGCGGCGGCTTAGCGCGGGGTTAGGGCGCCAGCTAGCTTCCTTGTGGGGGAACCGAAGGCTAGCCTAATCGCGTTGATTCGGTTTGGCGGGCTCGGCGGGTTTCGACGCGTCCGGGGCAGGATCCTGGCTGGTGGCCGGCTGCTTCACGAATTCGAAGGTGCAGGCGCGGCCCAGGATGCCGGCGCCTTCGTCCCGTGTGCCGGTGCCTTTTGTATCTTCGAAGTGAGCCTTGATGTTGTAACTGTAGTTGTCACCCTTCATGGCGAAAACTCCATGCGCATGGTTTTGGGTGACCTTGCCTTTCGCTGTCAGCTTGGCGCTGCCGTCATCGGCAATCTTGCCTTCGATTACGAGGTAGCCGGGGCCGCCCTCTTCGCCGTGCTGTCCGCGAAAGTCGCCGTCCTTGATTGTGCTGGGAAACATAAATTTGTAGGCTGGGGTCTCTCCATGCGCTTCGCAGGAGAGGTGCGTGACCCAGTCGCCGTCATAGCGCCCGCCAGCAATTGAAGTCCCCGGCAATAGCAGCAGGGCGCAAACCACAACAAGGCGGACTACACTTCGCATGCACATGACGCTCCTCCGTTGGAACGAGAATTATTTCTGCAATGACGGTTTGAACCTTCGGCAATAATATCGCGATTGATTCCAAAGTTGAACAGACGCCCTATCGCTGATTTAATGAAGCGGCTGGCCTTTGGCGAGCATTGCCAGGATCGCCTCCATGCGCTTTTGCCTGGTTTCTGGTTTTTTCGCTGTTTGCAGGCGATAGGCAATTGCGTAGAGGTTGGCTTTGTTCAGGGTTTCGAAAAAGGCGGCGGCCTTTTCGTTTTTTCGCAGCGCGGATAGAAAATCTTCGGGAATGGTGGATTTGCTCGGGGAATCGTAAGCGGCTGTCCAGCGGCCGTCCTTTTTCGCGGCATCGATTTCGGCGTGACCTGGAGGCTTCATGCGGCGCGCTTGAATTAGTCTTTCGGCATGCTGCGTATTGATTTTGGACCAGCCGCTCTTGGGACGCCTCGGCGTGAATTTTTGCAGCCACGAAGATTCGTCATGACGCTGTTTTTGGCCGTCGATCCATCCGAAGCAGAGTGCCTCATCGAGGGCTCCTGCGTAAGTAACCGAGGATTCTTCCGCGTCTTTCTTGCAAATGCGCAGCCAGACGCCGCCGGATTGACGATGATTGGCGGCAAGCCATTTGCGAAACCGCGAGGAAGATCGAAAACTAAGAATTTCGAGTTTCTGCAGATCAGACCTGCCTTTCAAGAGCAAGCGGCCCGCCACCGGCGGCTCAGCGCGGAGATTAGGGCGCCGCCGAGGCTGGCGAAATTCGCATCGCGAGACAGGACGAGGGCGCGGTCGGCGCCAGCGGCCGCTCCAAGTTTATGCTGCATTAAGTCAGACTACCTGGACATTTCACAACGTCTTCCTTAGAGGCTCAAACATGATCGTGAGTGACGCTCAACTCGTATCGCGCTTCACTTTTCTGGAGCATTCAGTCTTGGCGGTTGGATTGGCGGCCTGCCTTGTTCGTTTTTGCATGGATTGGTCGCGCGGTGTTGCTGGCTGAAGCCCGTGGTAAACCTTAGCATCCGAGTAGCGCGCAACTTCTAAATGACACGGTTATCGGAGAGGCAGATTTTACATTTGCCTGTCGTAGACGAAAACCTCTTTGTGATCGTCTGCGTCGTGAGTGAGAGTTCGACTGTCAGTCGCAAGCGTCCACGTATCGATGACAGGCTTAAGCCCGGTAACAACGACCGTAACATTAGGGACCTTGATATCAAGCGTGGATTCGATGACCAGTACCGAGTCGCGCCAGCTCGCCTTTGAAGTCAGTTGGCCTGACGACATATTCCGCGTGACACGCTTCTGCCCATCCGGCGTATAGGTTTCCGTCGACTTCTTGCCGTCTGTTTTGTAGTGAAAAACGATCGCCGACTTCTTGTAATCGATGACGATCGTTTCGGACTTGACCGTATCGTCCTTCGCAATCATGCTCTTCGCGGAGTTGAGAATCCAAGTACCGGAGAAGTCGGGTGCCGAGGTGGTTTGCGCCAGCGCAGAGAGCATCACAGCAAGAACCAGCGTAATCGTGACAAGAAGCTGACGCATGGCAGTGGCCCGTCCCTTTGGCCGGGATTGTAATACATTTCCGGCAATAAAAGTTTCGCAACTACTGATTAACGCTGCGACCGTTACCGCGCTTCTCCGTGCCACCGCTGCATCGCATTTCACCGAATATCGAAGTCGCGGACGATCAGCCGAGTATCGACTGTGACGTGAGGTGAGATGGCGTGGAAGCCCCAGACGTGCACCCAGGCGTTGCCAGTGCGCAGTGTGAGAAACGATTTCATCAGGCCCGGAGGAAAGAAAAACAGAAACACAACGATGACCGACAGCGCGGAATGCGCCAGCGAGTCGTAGCGCGTCCAAGATTCGAAGACGTGCATGGCCGGATAACTCGCCGCACCAAGCAGAAACGCGGTCACCGGAGCGGCCAATTTCGCGTACCGCGGCATCAGTACAGCATAAATGAAAATCATAACCGGGAGATCGGTGCCGAAGAGATGCAANNACAAAGGATAACAGGCCGCCGACAATTTGCTGGTGGTGCGTCAGCTTCAGGAAATTTCCGTTCAGCGTTAGGTCCATGAAGCACCCGATTGCCAGCACCACTGCGATTACGATTACGTCGCTCTTCAAGTTGGACGACTTCAAATTCAATTGCTGATTGGAATATCCGCGCATCCGAAACACGACATACGGAACGACCGCGAGCAAAATCCCGTTGTATGCCGCCCAGGTGTACACCTCCGCAGGAGACTGCACGCGCGTGGCGCCCACAAGCGACCCGTTCAGATGCATGGCGATGCCTTCGCCAAAAAAATGCAGACCGATAAAGCGCCCGGCCAGAAGCACCAAAGCGCCGTAGAGCCACAAAGCGATTGTCTCGCGTAACGCGACGCTGCGTTCAGGCGCGCGTGCCGCCAGATCCGGCAACGCACGACGCCGCGTAATCAGCGCAACGAGACCGATTTCCAGCACCATAAAAATCAGCGCGATCGAACTCGAAATCGCCATCGCTGCGGGCTGGCCCGGATGCGGCCCAATTGGTAGCGGCATCGTTCCATGACACAGCAGCACAGCCGCCACGCTGATCAGTACCCAAAGAGCCAGCGCAACCTGAAAGCTTCGCTGGCGAATCAGAAAACCTAGCCTGGAACCTAATGAGTTCATCGCACTAAATCCAATCGCGCCTTCCACTTCGCCGCGCG
>PKWH01000277.1:34688-34834 GCA_003131985.1 Acidobacteriota bacterium
GCGAGATTTGCGTCGGGGAACGGGGCGCGATCGGCGCCGGGGCGCAGCGAGCGGAAAAAAGTCTTCACGAAGCGGCCGAAGGCTTCGAATTTCTCCGCGAAGGTAAACTCGAGGGCGCGACCGTTGGCGCGGACGACGAGGACGGT
>PKWH01000182.1:0-294 GCA_003131985.1 Acidobacteriota bacterium
CAGGCTATTGCCTCACCTCAGTCATTCTCAACGCGTACGACGTATCCGTTCCCGGTGCTGAGGAATCCTCAGGCTGAGAACCCAAACACCGAAGCCGGACCCATATGTTCGGTTCTCGCGTCTGTTGGCGAAGTTCATGCCGATTGCAGCGGGTACATGCGCGGAGTATATTGCAGCGTACCTACGCCGGTAGTTTCAACAGGAGGCTTTCGCAAATGAGTTTTTTATTCGACACAACAAGCGATGAACTTCAACTAGAAGACAGCGCATCAGCTTCGGAACCTTCCTTCGACT
>PKWH01000182.1:358-4345 GCA_003131985.1 Acidobacteriota bacterium
GGGCTTACGAGCGATGCCGCGTTGCAGGAATTGATGGATGGCAACCGCCGGTTCTCGACTGGAAATTTGACTTCCTTCGAGCATGACCTTGCGATGTTGAAACAGAAAACGGTTGATAAGCAGGAACCGTTCGCGGCGGTGTTGTCTTGCGCCGATTCCCGCGTCCCAGTGGAGCTGCTTTTCGATCAGACCATCGGCCATATTTTTGTTACGCGCGTGGCCGGAAATTTCGCCGCTACGGAAATCATTGCGAGCCTGGAATATGGCGCGGCAGTGCTGGGGACAAAAGTAATCCTGGTGCTGGGACATAGCAATTGCGGCGCGGTCAAGGCCACCATTCAAGCCAAAGAAGTTCCCGGGCAGATCAGCTCGCTCTTTTCCTATATCCAACCCGCGGTTGATCAGGCCGGGCCTAACCTGGAGGCAGCGACAAAAGTGAACGCCAAGATTCAAGCGGCTCTTCTGCGCCAATCATCGACCGTCATTTCCGGTTTGGTGAAAGAAAATAAGCTGAAGGTTGTCGCCGGGTATTATGACCTCGGCACCGGAGTCGTATCGCTCCTCGAGTAGCCGGACACGAAGGCCTCACATCGCGAAGTACGAGGAAGCGCCGGGAATATGCCTGAGTTCACGACCCTGGTCAGCGGCTTGTCATTTACCGAGTGCCCGCGATGGCGCGACGGGCGGCTCTACTTCTCCGACCTCTACACGGATCGCGTGCTTGCGGTGGGGATGGACGGCTCGCTCGAGAGCTTGGCTCATGTAACCGGACAGCCGGCGGGGCTCGGCTTCATGCCCGACGGCAGCTTGCTCATGGTGTCTCAGCTAGAGCGCAAGATCTGGCGGCGCGGAGTGGATGGGTCGGTTACGCTGCATGCCGATTTGAACAGCCTTGCGCCGGGGCATTTGAACGACATGATCGTCGACAAGGATGGCCGCGCCTTCGTGGGCAACNNGCACCACTGTGCTGATGGCGGTTGAGCCGGACGGAAGCGCGCGCGTGGTTGCAGATGGGCTCGGCTTCCCCAACGGCATGGTGATGACGCCGGACGGCGGCTCCCTGATCGTTGCGGAAACGACGATGAGCCGGCTGAGCGCATTCGATGTGGCGGGCGGCAAGCTGGGCGAACGCAGAACATGGGCGGCCTTTGGCGATGGCCCGACCTCGACGAATTTCGAAGAGATTCTTGGCAACGCGATCCTGGCGCCGGATGGGATTTGTCTGGATGTGGAGGGTGCGGTGTGGGTGGCGGACACCATTCACAACCGGCTGGTTCGCGTGGCAGAGGGCGGCAAAATCCTGGAAGAAATCAAGACAGGCGTGGCCGTGTTTGCTTGCATGTTAGGCGGCGAGGACGGCCGCTCGCTCTTTGCCTGTCTTGCGCCGAGTTACATTGCGAGCGAGGCCTCGGCGAATCGTCGCGCTTCCGTTGTCATGACGCGCGTCCAGGCGCCGCACGGAGGACTTCCTTGAAATCCGCTCAGACGCCGGCGATGTTACGGCTTNNAGATGCCGACCAGCGGCTGGGTGGGGTCGCCGGTGCCCCACTCGTAGTGTACGTTCTGAAACAGACTCTGGCCCACCAGTTCGAAGGCCAGGCCGTGGCCAAGCGGCCGCCCCAGGCGGATATCCATGGTTTGGTAGGCCCTTACCTTCTGCGCCGGCAGCGCGCTCACGTAGCGGTAGACCTGGTCGAACTGAAACTTCACCGGCAGGTCGATCTTCGATTGCACGTTGACGTCGTGCTTGGGACTCGACTTGTCGTAGGTAGACACCGAGCCGGTGTCACTGATGTCCGAGGTGGCGCCGAAGGCCTGAAAATTCGAGTTGAGAAATGAGTAAGTGCTGTTCACACGCCACCATTTCGCGATGTCCAGCCGCGGCGCAATTTCAAAGCCGGAAGTCGAGCCCCCGATCTGGTTTTGGTATTGGATGGTGATGTACGTATTGGCACCCGAGGTCGAAATCGTGGGCGCGCTGAAGCTTTGCAGACGAGTGTACTGGTTCCAGAACCCGGCCAGATCGACAAACAGCCTCTTGGTCACCAGCCGCCGGTAGCCGATCTCGTAGCCGATCAGGTCTTCCGATTTGAAATTGGGATTTCCCGCCACCACGATGAACTCGGTGGATGNNAGGGACTGATGGAGGCCAGGAGACCAGAGCAGGCGCATCGAGGGTTGAATGTCGAAACCGCTGTAGTTGTTGTGCTGCAGCTTTGCGCCCACCGTAAGGAAGAGCTTTTCGGCCAGTTGAATCTGATCCTGAAGAAAGCCTGTGTGCACATGGTCAACGGCGCTGGTGGGGATGAGGGTCTCGTTCGGATCGGGAGCGATGATCTTGTAAGGGCTCCAGCGCAGGCCTGCACCGTAGGAGAAATTCTGCCGGGCAACAGTTTGAAGATGCTGGATGAAGTCGATATCGATGGTGTTTCTGGACTCTCCGAGTGCGGGATCGGTACGCAGCGTGCGGTCGAAGTACGCCTGCAGTGTGAATCCTGAGCCATGATCTCCGCTGTGCTCCCAGCGCAGATTGATGTCTCCGCCCGAGGTCTTGTCGTAAACGGGGATGGTGCTGACAATGTGCGGCGAGGTGCCCTGGTAAATGTCTCCTATGGCGAAGTAAGCGTTGCGGCCGGAGGCAAGATCTGCGCGGAAGCCGAGCCGCTCCTGGCGCCACGTATCGTCGTCGATGCCATCGGTGTGATATTCGTGGCCTCGTTCAAAGCCCCGGCCGAACAAGCGGAAGCTGAGCTTGCGCGAGGGTACGTCAGCCCCAACCTGGAGGTCGTCGATGGTGTGGTCCTCGGTGCCCGCCAATGCAGTTGCGCGCACGCCCTGCGTGTCGCCCGATTCTTTGGTGATGATGTTGATTACGCCATTGGCCGCGTTCGGCCCCCAGATGGTGCCGCCGGGGCCTCGAATGATCTCGATGCGGTCGATGTTTTCCAGCGGCATGTCCTGCACGTCCCAGTAGACGCCTGCGAAAAGCGGAGTGTAGACGTTCCGCCCGTCGATGAGCACCAAAACCGATTTCGAGAAGTTGCTCTGCAATCCGCGNNCTGCCCAGGTGGTTGAACTCAAACGGCCTACTTCCACGCCGGGGGCAAGGCGCAGGGCGTCGGCAATGGTGGTGACGCCGGAGCGGAAGATGTCTTCGCTGGTGATCACGTACAGCGCGGAAGGCGTGTCCTGCAATTCGATGGGCGATTTGCTGAAAGTGACGACTTCGACGTTTCCCAGTTCCTCAAGACTCAGGCTCTTGAGCTGCTGCTGGGTCGAGGTCGCGGGCTGAGAAATGGAAGGGGATGCCTCACGGAGGCCCTTTGCCGAACCTGGCGCCAGCAGCAGCGCGGCCAACGCAGTACACCAGAGTCTTCTGCCTTTTGGGCCGGCCTGGACATTCATTTGCGCTGACGATCCCCCGTACGTTGCGGAAAGCGGCGATGCTCTGCATGTGCCGGCATTCTCGTCTCGGCACTGCACCCGGTACGAGAATGAACCAGGGGGCAACTTCCTGAGACTTGCACCCTAAAATGCGGGTGGAATTCGGGTTGCAGGACATTGAGCCGTAGACCTTTTAGAGGGGGTATGAAGAAAAATGGTTGCTTTGAAGATGCGAATCGCTTGATTGCCTCGCAGCCGGACGCCGGTGCCTGCGCTCCGTGGGATACCGGCCGCTTAATTCTCTATGCGGTATGTAAATTCTTCGATCACCGGGTTGGTGAGCACGTCTTTGGCGATGCGCTCTACCTGGGTCCGGGCTGCGTCGGCGGAAAGACCGTCGGCAAGGGAAAGGGCGAAATACTTGCCCTGGCGAACCGCCGTGACCTCGGAAAAGCCGATCTTGCGCAGTGCGTTCTGGATGGTCTGGCCCTGGGGATCCAGGACCGATGCCTTCAACGTAACGTAGACATGCGCCTTCATTAGCTGTGATTATAGTATGACCGGTACACAACCGGACACATTCCATGTTCCGGCCAGTTCCTC
>PKWH01000244.1 GCA_003131985.1 Acidobacteriota bacterium
CCGCTTGCCGCACCGGTGCGCATTTGCCCTAGAAAATCGGCTTCGATCAACGCTACTAAATCGCCTGACTCGACGCTAAGAAGCGTCACGAGAAAACGCAGTCCTTTCCCCGAGCTTGTGTAAATTTTCAAGCCCATGTATCCGCTCACGCCGTCGGCTGCCGCCATGTAATGCAAGTAACTCTTTGACGGCAAATGCAGCCTCTGCCGCGAATGCACTAGCGCGGAACCGTCTCCGAGCCGGCGAAAAGAATTCTCCACAGCGTCGATTGCAATTGGCATCGTCAGCAGCGATTTCACGTCCGTTTCGCTCAGCAACAGTGGCACACTATTCTCCCTATGCGATCCATCCGAAATGCACGGAGAATAATATCGCGTTGTACGGTTGCTAAGAAGTTATCTAAATTTTGGGCACTGGGTCAGCTTCGGATTTGCCCATCATCAGAAATTGCAATATCGGCTCGTAATGGCAGATGATCGGTGTTCCTCACAAAATGGAAGAGTCGCAAGGGTAGTTCACGTCAAAGAAGAATGCGGCAGGAATCGTGGTCGAAAACGAATCAAAATGTCCGGTCAGCGGGAAGCGGAAGTATGCGACCGAAGGCGAAGCTCTGGCTACAGCCGCACACCAGATCGCAACCGCCAATGCGCCAAAGGACCTTCGCGCCTATCTGTGCTCCTGGTGTGACGCCTGGCATCTGACGAAAAATGCTGGAAGAGCGCCCACTTCGCGGTGAGGCGCTGTTCCAGCTAGCCTGCCCGACGGGCTTACGGCAACAATTCCTGCGTCAGCACGGCGCCACCCATGGCCGCCAACACCGCGGATTCCTTCACGGCCTTGTGAGAATCCTTGGCAATCCAAAGCGTTTCCTTGTCGTCACCACCGTCGGCCGAAGAGATGTCCACTTTATACGCATCAAACGTGCCGGCCGGCACTGTCACTTTTTCGACGCCGGAAACGTTCAACTGCATCAGCTTCACTTTTTGTTTCAGGACATCAAAGTTGCGGTACGTAACGCTGTAGCCCTCGGCCAAAGGCAGGCATGCGATGGACTGTTTCGAGCCTGCGCCGTCAGCGAACAACGCTCCGCCCAGATCGACGGAGATGGGCCGGTCCTGCCCATTCACATTCATGTTGCCTGTAGCTTTGTCACCGCTGAAATTAATGTCAACCGCCATCGGCCCCTGTTTCAAGCCGAGTTTGCGGGAGATCAAGGTTCCCTTTTCTATAGTGGAAACTTCGGTCACCGAGCCCTGCGGTGTGTCAATCACGTCTGTGGCGACCCATGAACCGCCGTCTTCCGCGATAGTTGTCGAGACACTGAGCGCGATCTTCTGGCCGCCGACTTCAACGCTGGCTTGATACTTGTACGTAGCGGCTTCGAGGTCTCTGGCCACCTTGGGCGCGCCGACCGACGCCGCGTCAACCTTCTTGGCCAGCACCACAGTCTTGGGATCGACGGTGATTTCTTTCAGGCGCGCCATAACTTCCGGCGTCCCGTCAGTCTGATCGCGCCCGCCGAGATACTTGGCAAAAAATATTTCCGTGGCCATGATCGCGGCCATGTTGTTCACGGGACGCGCAAAGCCGTGGCCCTCGTCAGGAATCAGCAAGTATTCCACAGGGAAGCCGCGGTCGCGCAGCGCGATCACGATCTGTTCCGACTCAGCGTGGTTGACGCGCGGATCGTTGGCGCCTTGCGCAATCATAAGCGGCGTTTTGATTTTGCTTGCCCAGGTGAGAGGCGAGCGCTCTACCAGCAGCGCTTTCCCTTCCGGCGTCGTGGGATCTCCCATGCGCTGATAGAACATCTGGCGGATGGGCTCCCAGTAAGGCGGGATCGAATCCATCAGCGTAATCAAGTTGGAAGGACCGAACAGATCCACGGCCGCCGCGTAGAGGTCGGGAGTAAAAGCTACGCCGGCTAGCGTGGCGTAACCGCCGTAGGATCCGCCGAAAATACCTACGCGCTTGGGATCAGCGATACCTTCGTCAACTAGGTACTTAACGCCCCAAGTGACGTCGTCCTGCATCTTACGACCCCACTGTTGGTTGCCCGCGTCTTCGAATTTCTTGCCGTAACCGGTGGAACCGCGGAAGTTCATGCTCAATACGGCGTATCCACGGTTGGCAAAAAATTGGGCATAGCCGTTGTAACCCCAGTAGTCACGGCCCCACGGCCCGCCATGCGGAAAAATAATTGCGGGCAGGTTTTTAGCAGGCACGCCTTTCGGCAAAGTGAGATAAGCAGGAATCTCCAGCCCGTCCGACGACTTGTAGTGAACCGGCTTCATCTCCGCTAGGTCTGCGCGGAGAAGTTTTTCGCGTATCTTGTATTGCAGAGCGAGTTTGTGGCCTTTGCGATCGAAGAGGTAGGTCTCGCCCGGTTCGGTGTCGCTGCTGGCGGTAATTAGCCAAGTCTTTTCGTCCAGCGTGGCCGAACCAAGGCTCACTTCCTTGCCCGGGAATTTTCCATCGAGCCATTTGAAATCGGCACCGAAGGCTTTGTCCTTGAAGTAGTAACGCGGTTTGTCTTCGACATACACGGTGAACGCCAGTTCGTCGGTAGCTTCGCTGAAAAACGCGCCGCCGAAATCCACTTTCTTGAGCGGATCGGATTCCACGATCTCCGTTTTTCCGGTTTCCGGATCGAACAGCGCCAGAGCGGTCAGGTTCATATCGGCGCCCTTGTTGGTCTCCATGTACGCGCGCTTGCCGTCTTTCTGAAAGCGGATCACGCTGCAAGTCTCAAAGACATTGCACGAATAAATCTTGCTGAATTTGTCGGAATCGACGCGAAGGATTTCCGTGTCGCCGTTCTCCGCGGAACGCGTGGCCAGACGCAGGTTGCCTTGAAGATCGAACTGCCAGCCTTCGATACGCTCGGTATTCTTGCGTATCAGCGTCTTCTCGCCGGTGGAGATCTTGAGCTTGTAGAGGTCGTGCCAGGCTTTGTCGCGGTCGTTCAGCCCGATATAAACCACGTCAGGATCATTTTTGGGGACATCGACAAGCTCGACGCGCACGCCCTTGAGCCCGGTCAAATCGCGCGAGGCTGGAGCGTCCGCTCCCGCCACCGGACTGGCGCTGGGATCCACGGCATAGACGTTGTAGTTTTCGTCGCCGTCGTTGTCTTTCACGTACAAAATGTATTTGCCGTCACGCGTCCAGAAGAATCCGGCGATTGGCCGCTTGGTTTCCGTCGTGAGTAGCCGCGCCGCGCTGAACGGTTCATTCACGCCCTTCACGTAAACGTTGCGCGTGTCTTTCCATGGCTTCTGGAACGCCACATACTTTCCGTCGGGCGAGAGTTGAGCGCCGGCGATTTCGGGATTACCGAAGATCAGTTCGCGATCAATGATCGGCGGCAGGCCGGCGGTGGAAGCCTTCTTTTCGTTGGAAGTCTGCGCTGCGAGCGATGAGGCGGCGAGCGCAAGACACAATAGGCCCTTGAGTAGCGTTTTCATTAGATGATTTCCTCTCTGCATGGAGATGATTCGGATTGGATCGCGAGTAGTTCGCTAAAGATTATCGGCGCAAGTGGATGCTGCTGTCTACCGGAATTTCCGATTGGGCTCGAGGCCTGCTCCTGACGTCGAAACAACGACTTGCCGCTGTCGCCCTAGCGCGTGCAATACCGGCGACTTTTCGGCGGCAAATGCAGGTTCTGCGTGAGTGCAACAGCCCGTGACATCAACGCGCCCGCTAGACGGGATTTTCGTAAAAAGAATAATCACGAGGTTTATAGTGGAGCAGTGGTAAGGCGTAAGAGAGGACGAGAAATGAAAAAGAATCATTGGATGATTCTTCTGCTGGCGATATTCACGCTCCCGTTCATCACGGGACTCAGCGCGCAGCAGAACCAGACTGCGCCACCGCAGAAACCGGATATGCCTGGAATGGACATGGGCGAGATGCAGCACGACACGAAGACCGCTCCTCAGGCGGCTGTGTCCGCGAACGAGCAGATGTCCGACATGCATATGGACATGGGCCCGCATATGCACATGACGGACCTGCGAAAGCCGTCGCCGGAAGATGAACAGCGCGCGCAGCAAATTCTGGGTAAACTTCGGCCCGCGATCGAGCAATACAAGGACTACCACAAAGCCTTGGACGACGGCTTCAAAATATTCGGGCCCGGCGTTCCGCAGGAGCATTATCACTTCACAAATTATCGCTACGCGATGGAAGCGCAGTTCTCCTTCAACCCCGCGCATCCCACGTCATTGCTCTACAAAAAAGTGGGCGACGGTTACGAACTCGAGGGCGCCATGTATACCGCGCCGCGGCGACTTGACGAAGAGCAACTAAACGAGCGCGTGCCACTGAGCATCGCGCGCTGGCACGAGCACGTGAATCTCTGTTGGCCGCCGAAGGGTGCCGCTGGAGTGAAGCAAGCGAATTGGAAGGAGTTCGGCCTGCGCGGCTCCATCGCCACGCAGGATGCATGCGAGGCCGCAGGCGGGCGCTGGATTCCGATAATCTTCAGTTGGATGGTCCACGTGTATCCGTTCGAGACCGATCCTGCCAAAATCTGGGCGCATTGATTGCGGCGCGTGGTGGAACCTTCCTGGCAGCGTTGCCGGGGATTGTTCGAACTTACGGTCCCACTGCCAGGCGAGGCGGAGAGCCGGAAACTGAGCCGCCAGCAAATCTTCGCTAAAAATTGATGCGGTATCCCAGGACGCGATGTTCCGGGGCGTCGAGAACCAGCAACTCATGTTGCGGACTGACGGCTAGCGGCGGCGCCGGACGCGTTCCCTGTCCCAGCTGAGGCGCAAGATCCATGTCCAGCCTTGGATTGCCATCCGTCGTCACGACGTGCAGCGTTCGGCCATTGCTGTCCATCACGAAAATTTCGTTATTTGAAACGGCAAAACCCGGCGTCGGATTCCATTTGCCTTCATTTTCTCCCGGAGCTATTTCTGTTACGAAATGGCCTTCGCGCGTGAGTTTCAAAATATCGCCGGAAGATTTCGCGAGGTAGAGAAACCCGTCCTTGCCGGATTCGATTGGACCAAAAATCTTTTTAGCTCGCGGATCGCTGCCTGGAGGAGCCCATGTTTGCTGCAGCCGCAATCGTGCGTCAAAGGTGAAGCATTTCGATGCGTCTGCGTCGAAAACATGGATAAGTCCATCAGCCGCCACGGCGACGCTGAGAAAATTGCTCGCGCTCGCATGCGTTCTCAAGCGAAGTTCGCGATAGCGATTTCCTTCTCCGCCGGGAAAGAAAATGAAAACGCTCCCCCGCGCCGGATCCGTCACGTAGATCACTCCACCGTTATCCACCGCAATCGATTGCGGATGCTTCAAACCGACTTCTTGAAACGAGAGTAGCGCCTTCCCCCGCGGTGCAAATTTATGAATGAAACCTGTTCCGGGGTCCGCAATAAAGACGTTGCCGAGCGTGTCCGCGGCGATGCTCGCAGGATCTTGCAGTTGGCCCGGGCCATCGCCCTTCGAGCCCCACTCGCCGATATATTCGAGCGCAAGCCCTAAAGGCCGTTGTTGTAACGCTTGTGTTTCAGTGTGCCAAGATCCGGCAATCAAGAACGCGCAAATCATGATCGCCAAGATCCCGGAAAATGAAATGCGATAGCGCATATAGATAAATTTAGCGCAATTGAAGACCGGCGTTCGATCGAATGAAGAGGGGTGAGGCGCTCTGATTAACGCTTGCGCTTGAGGGGTTTTGCTTCGCCGGCTTGACGCACGCGGCGAACGACCGTCTGCTTCATCACATATTTCCGCTCTTCGGCTCCTTTGCCGCTCAAATTCTGGAACTCGAATCTCACTTCGCCGCCCGGTGCGGCGGCCTTGGTTATTTTAACGGGCAGTTTCCCGCACACATCGCTTTCCACAAACGCCGTTTCGTATCGTTCCTTCTTCTGGCCCCATGTGTACACGCGCAGCAGTGAAAAATCGCACGGTTGCCCCTCGGCTCCGTGCGTTCCGATTAGAAGGTATTGCGGCTTTGCCTTCTGGGACGCATCCGCAACGCGATTTAATTCGAACCACCCTACGATGCGCATTCCCGCCGAACTGGCGTAATCCGGCAGCGGCTCGGGAACATCGAGATCGATAAATCGCCCCATCATCCAGCCCGCCATCTTGGTTTGATCGCTGTTGTGCGCTATCACCAGCCACCAATCTTCCTTCTTCCCCGGTAAAGCTGTTGCAGGATCTTCCCCCGCGCCTGCACCGCGAACCGTCGCGGCAGCCACCGGTTGCCTTGCGAGCACATCCAGCGGAGTGTTTTTATTCAGTTGGCGGAGGCGCAGCGAATCGCGTCCTGGTTCGATGTGGAGATTGCTAAGGACCTTGGTGTGGCCGCGCGCTTCAATCGGCATCTCGGCGGCCTTTTTGTCCAGGTCCTTCGCCCTCTCCCACACATCCGCCGAAAGCAATTCGCGTTCCTCAATCCAGCCGGTTATCCCTTTCACGGTGCGCACTTTTACTTGATCTTGAAAACGCTGAAGCACGTCTAGTTTTTCGCCAAAGCTCACCGTCGTCACCACCTCGCGTACTTGCGCGGAGGTGCTCCACACGATCACCTGGCGATCGCCCGCATAGCCCACTTCCATCGGCACTTTCGGGTGACGGAATCGAAGATACGCGCCCGTGCCTAAAATCAGCAGGACCAGTAAGCCCAGCAAAACTTTACGCATCAGTGCCGGTCTCCAACTTCATTCTCACGAACCTCCGAGATGACACTGGATTTTACACTAACGATGGCGCGCCTCCTGCGTGGGGTTGAAGACGTTTCCAAACACTCCAGCTTCAGCGCGATTCGGCTCGTCTGGTACAATGCGGGGCGCTTGAGATTGAGCCGTATCGCTCAACGCTAAGAGCCGCCAGTCCAGCGGCTCGCGTGATTGGGTGCCAGGAGATTACGAATGGAAGGTCTGGAGAAACTGAAGCCGCTCGCTTTGCTGCTGTTGCGGGTGGGGCTTGGAGTGATATTCATCTCGCATGGGTACCCCAAGCTGTTCACTCAGTCGCAGCACGCGACCGAAGCTTTCGTCCACCTGGGATTTCCTGGCTACTTTGCTTACATCTCCGGGGTGCTGGAATTGTTNNGCGAATCCGATGGCGGTGCACAATTACGAATTTCCGCTGGCGATGATGGTTGGGTCGTTCGCCTTGGCGGCGGTCGGCGCCGGGTTGATTTCGCTGGATCAAGCCATTTTTGCCAAGCAGCGAAACTTTTCGAAGAAGCCGAAAGGCAGGGACAAGCGGGACTAGCCGCCTCCGTCTCCTGACCGGCTCGCCGATTTAGGCGTGCTGGGTGAAGTTTGGCGCGGCAGCCGGCGGAGGCGTCACGATTACCGTGGCTGGCACCGGCAGCGATGCTTGCGGCATCACGAGCCACGCGACGAGGTAGGCGATCAGGCCTGGGACGATGCCGGTGAAGAACGAGACGAGCACCCAGACCAGGCGCACGACAGTCGGGTCCACGTCCATGTATTCGGCGATACCGCCGCAGACGCCAGCGATTTTGACATCGACGGACGAGCGCATCAGGCGCTTTTGAACGAGCGGCACCGCAGGCGCTGCTTGCTGAGGCGCTCCGCAGTAGTAGCAGAAATTCGANNCACACGACGGCCACGTTCGCGCGGGTTCCTGTAGTGAGATACGATCCTACCACGTAAAAAGTTTCCTTATCAAAACCGGCGGGTGGCTGGCATCCTGCCAACTCGGTGTGCACCCGGGAGTCGTTAGAGCGGGCGCAGCATGCTGCGCCCCTACGGGACCCTGCTACTGCAAATCCGGCCGGCGTGGGGGTACTTCGGCCACGCTCAGGACAAGCGGCCGCTGCGAAGGCGATTCCAAGACGAACTCGGCGCGGTGTCATTAGAAGGCGGCCAGGTCGCGGACGGCGCGGACTATGTCTTCGGTTTGGGGGAGGATGGCATCTTCGAGTTTGGGCTGGTAGGCGCAGAAGGTGTCGGTGGCGGCGACGCGGCGGATGGGGGCGTCGAGGTCTTCGAATAATTCGTCGGCGATGCGGGCGGCGATTTCAGCGCCGTAGCCCCAGGACAAAGTATCTTCGTAGGCGACGATTACGCGGCTCGTTTTGCGGACCGTGGTAGCGATGGCCTCCCAATCGTAAGGACTGAGCGAGCGCAGGTCGATTATTTCGACGGAAATTCCCGCGCGAGACAATTCCGCGGCGGCGACTTCGGCTCGATGCACGACAGCGCCGTAGGTGATGATGCTGACGTCGGTGCCTTCGCGCACGACGCGCGCTTTGCCGAACGGAATGGTGAAATCCGCGCCGGGATATTCCGACCGATTGTAGGGCTGGCGATACAGATGTTTGTGCTCGAGAAACATCACGGGATCGTCGGACCGAATCGCGGTGCGAAGCAGGCCGCAAACATCGAGGGCGGTGGAAGGCATCACCACACGCAATCCTGGGAGGTGCGTGAAAACCACTTCGCCGCTCTGGCTATGATAAATCGAGCCGCCGGTGAGGTAGCCGCCAATCGCCACGCGCACGACGATGGGAGCTTTGAAATGTCCCGCAGAGCGCCAACGCATGGTGGCGAGTTCGTTGCGGAGCTGCATGTAAGCGGGCCAAATGTAATCGAAGAACTGAATTTCCGGCACGGGCTTCATTCCGCGCAGAGCCATGCCGATAGAGCGACCGACGATATTTGCTTCGGCCAGCGGAGAATTGAAGACTCGCTTCGAACCGAACTTGCGCTGCAATCCTGCGGTAGCTTTGAATACGCCGCCCTTCCCTTTCACTAGTGACAGGCTGTCTTCGCGGCTGCAATCGGCGACGTCTTCGCCGAAGACGACGATGCGCTCGTCGGTTTGCA
>PKWH01000335.1:0-609 GCA_003131985.1 Acidobacteriota bacterium
TGCTGCGATTTGAATGCGTTCATTTCAACGGGCAGCTCGGAGGGACATTCGATGTCCGGCAAATAGAGGAAATGCCAGCCGCGAAGTTGCGCGCGATAAGAAAGGTCGGTGTCTTCGGTTAGCGTGTCGTGCTGCCAGCCGCCGGCATCTTCGATCGCGTTGCGGCGCCAGACTCCGGCGGTGCCGTTGAAATTGAAGAAAAGGCCGCTGCGGTAGCGCGCGCAATGCTCGATGACGAAATGCCCGTCGAGCAGAATGGCTTCGACTTCGGTGAGCGCGGAATAATGGCGGTTGATATAGCTCCAGCGCGTTTGNNGCTTTGTAACCTTCGCGATTGTCGCGATGGATGTAGCAGATGGGCACGCCGAGGGCGCGGTAGCGGTCCACACAGTCGCGGGCGACTTCCTGGGTCTGGTCGGTGGAGTCGTCGAGGACCTGAATATCGAGGCGGTCGCGCGGGTAGTCGAACTGAGAAACGGCTTCGACCAGGCGTTCGATGACGTAGCGTTCGTTGTAAATCGGGAGCTGCACCGTAACTTTGGGCCAGGTTCCAATTTCGGGCGGAGGGCCGGGGACGTGTTTGCGATTTTTGTAATAGTTGTAAACCAG
>PKWH01000335.1:705-13283 GCA_003131985.1 Acidobacteriota bacterium
TTGTCTCCCAAATACCTGGTCAAAACGACGTGTAAAAGTATCGGTTAGCCCTGCGATTGCTGGGGAGTCGCCCGGCCAGATGATGATTATACGGTGGCACGGAATGGTGTCAACGAAGATGGTCTGGGGGCCTGACCGCAGGCTGAACCACTAGCGCGCATTGACCACACCGAACCGCACGCCTACAATGCAAGCGCGTAAGCGTAAGGAGATTAGCCGATGGATAGTTCCAGGAACCGCGTCCCCTTCATCACTTTGGTCGTACTAGGGATTGCGTTCATTGCCGCGCCGATCGTTGTAGGCTCCAAGGCCGGTAGCGCAAGGGCGGGTGAGCCTGCTGCGCATGCGCAGCGCGGGCCCAGCGACGCGATTCTCGCGAAGGCGTACCGCTTTGAGCGCGGCGGCTGGATCTACGTCCATTTGGAAGGCTCGCCGCACGATATTGGCTACCAGCATGGCTACCTTCTCGCGCCGGAAATATCGGATGCGTTTGCGGCAGTCAGTGTGGAGATGACGCACTCCTCCAAGCGCGANNATTGTGGCAATGAACGCGTTCATGGAGCTGCCGGATTATTACGTGCCGTGGCTGGATGAAAAAACGCACGCCGTCAACATTCCCCCTTCATCCGGCTCAGAACATTGCAGCGCGTTCGTAGCTACCGGCAGTTACACCAAGGATCACCAGATCGTGATGGCGCACAACAATTGGACGAGTTACCTGGAAGGCGCGCGCTGGAAAATCATTTTCGATATCACACCGCAGCAAGGTTACAGCATGCTGATGGACGGTTTTCCTGGCGTAATCGTCAGCGACGACGATTTCGGCGTGAATTCGAACGGCTTGATGGTCACCGAGACCACCATCACCGATTTCCACGGCTGGGACCCGAATGGAAAACCGGAATTTGTGCGCGCTCGCAAAGCCATGCAATATGCCGGCTCAATTGATGACTACGTGAAAATCATGCTCGATGGAAACAATGGCGGCTATGCCAACGATTGGCTGCTTGCGGATCGGAAAACCGGCGAGATTGCGCGGTTCGAGCTGGGTCTTTTGCATACCAAATTGTGGCGCACGAAGGACGGCTATTATGCCGGCTCGAATTTTGCGAGCGATCCGGACGTCCTGAAAGATGAAACGACGTTCGACCCTTCGAACGTTGCAGCTTCAGCGAACGCTCGCCACATCCGTTGGGACGAATTGATGGCAGCGAACCAGGGAAAAATCGACACCACACTCGCGCAAGCGTTCCTTTCCGACCATTACGATACGTTCACCAAGAAGACCGGGCCCAACCGGCGCACTCTCTGCGGCCACGGCGATGTAGCTACCGAAGGAGATCCGGGCTTTGCGAAGACGCCGTACAATCCTTCGGGAGCCGTCCAGGGAAAAGTGATGGACAGCCATATGGCCGAATCGATGACTTTTGTGGCGCGCATCGGCCATCCGTGCGGCACGGATTTTAAAGCGCGGCCGTTTCTGGAGAAGCATCCGGAATATTCCTGGCAATCTTCGGTGATGATCGATATGAATGCCGGGCCCTGGACGCAATTTCGAACGCGCGAACCTGCTCCGGACGATGAGGCGGCCGGGAAGTAGCTATTCGCGGACGGCTACTTCACCGGGCGACTTCTAAGGTGCGGTTGGCACGGGCGGAATGTGTTCCTCGAGGTAACGCAGCAAGAGGCTGTAAAGATGAAGCGTAGTTCCCCACCCTTCGTTAATAGCGTGAGTGCGATTGGGATACTCCATGAAATCCACAGGCTTGTCGAGTTCGATCAATCGATTGAGCAATAGTTCGCTGCCGGAGTAATGCACGTTGTCATCGCCCGAACCGTGCACGATCAGCAGATTTCCTCGCAGTCCCTCGGCAAAATTAATGGCTGAACTGTTGCGATAGCCTTCCACGTTTTGCAACGGCAATCCCATATAACGTTCCTGGTAAATTGTGTCGTAGAGGCGCAAATCCGGAACCGGCGCGACGGCCATGCCCACCTTGTACAAATCTGGAACGCGAAACATTAAGCTAAGAGTGCTGGTAGCGCCGCCGCTCCATCCCCACAGAGCAACGCGTGATGCGTCTGCGAATGGATGTGCGCGCAGGAATGCCTGAAGCGCAGCTGACTGATCCTTGACGATTACCGGTTGAATCGCGCCATAAACAATTTTTCGCCAGGCCCGCCCTTTCGGCGCCGGCGTGCCGCGATTGTCGAAGCTGACAACCACGTACCCGGCGGCGGCTGCGACGCGATGAAAATAATAATTCCACGCTCCCCATTCATCGAGCACGGTTTGCGCGGCAGGCTCGCCGTATACAAAAACAAGGACCGGGTATTTTTTCGCGGGATCAAAATTCGGCGGCTTCATCACCCAGCCGTCCAACGTGACGCTGTCGCCAATATCGAGCTTGAAGAATTCGGTGGGAGTGTTGAGAAGCACGGATGCATTGGCGCGAAGATCGGCATTATCTTCCAATACCCGCGCGGAACGATGGGTGGGAAGCTCTACAAGATCGGTGACAGGTGTAACGTCAGCACGGGAATATTGATGAAAAGCCCAGCGCGAATCGGGAGAAATATCGTAGTGGTGCGTTCCAGGTAAAGAGGATGGAGTTACCCGCTCCGCATTCCCGGAGCCATCGAGCCGCGTGCGATAAAGATAATGCTGAGTAGCGTTCTCCGGAGACGCACTAAAATAAAGCCAGCCGTCTTTTTCGTCAGCACCGCCAATGCTGATCACATCGAAATTCCCGTGCGTAATCAGTTGCACCCTGTTTCCATCGCGAGAAACGAGATAGGCATGCCGCCAGCCGTCCCGCTCACTAAGCCATAGAAAATCGGCGCCGTTGTGAAGCCATTTGATTTCAGGCATCACGTCGACCCAGGCTGCATCCTGATCTCGAAAAATCTGGCGGACGGCGCCGCTCGCGCGATCGGAGATCAAAACATCATCGGTATTCTGCAAACGATTCAAATGCTCGATTGCGAGCTCGTTCGAATTTCCCGCCCAATCCATCCGAGCGATGTAGTTGTCGCGCGGATCGCCGGGGACCAGCATCCAGCGTGTGTCGCCGCCTTCAACATCCACAACCCCCACACGCACCGACGAATTTGTAGTGCCGGGAATCGGATATGGGATATCTAGAATAGAAGGATAGCGACCCAAGCCCGGATAGGGAAAGCCCGTAACAATCTCATGCGGCGCGCCCAGGTTGTAAATTAGTGAAAAAATCCCCACACCGCGCGTGTCAAATTGCCAGTAAGCGATGTGACGGCCGTCTGGACTCCAGCGAAATGCGTCGCGGACGTCCAGTTCCTCTTCATAGACCCAGTCAGAAGTGCCATTGATCAACGTTGTTGAGCCGTCCGTGGTCAGCGGTAGTATTTTGCTCGAAGCGATATCCTCGACATAAATATTGTTGGCGCGAACGTAGGCGGCCTTCGTACCATCAGGCGAGAATTTCGCAAACATCAGCGACGAAGCCGGTGCATTGGCGCCAAGCTTCTGCAATGCGCCGGACTGCAAGTTGAGCACCCAATAATCACCCCGTGTATTTTGCCGCCAAACGGGAGCGGAGTTTGTATAGATCAGCAGGCGGGTCTTGTCCTTCGACCAGGAATAATCCTCAATCATCAAAGGAGATTTCGCGCCCGCGGGAATGAGTTTCGCGGCAGAAACAAGGATGTCGCGCTTTCCAGTAGCGGTTTCATAGCGGACGATATCCTGCGCCTCTTTGCCGTCCGCCGATGGCTCAACCGTGGTATAGAAATCTCCGCCATCCAGCCACCGAGCCGGGCCGAAATTCTTCACTTCAAAATCGCCTGACGCGAACATGCGATGGAGTAGTTTGTCGGAGTCCGCCGATATGGGAGAAGCTGCTGGGGGATTCTGCGCAATAGCGGGCGCAGCATAAGTCGCGCAAAAAGCCGGGAAGGTCAGCAGGAAAAGAAATCGTCCCAAGAACTTGAACTTGGTCTTGTTTGTCGCCTTTGCCCCGGCAGTAACCATGCACACCCCTAGTGTGATTCCCGCAGGATCGGGTTTCTTACTGCCCGAAATTACTCTCCTCGATTTTCCGGCCGTTCGTGGGCTGAATCGGACGGGCATTATCCGGATACAGTCTCGCGAATGCTGCGATCTGTGCCGGAGAAAGCTCTATGGGAGTTTTCAGGACGAACCACTTCACGTCGCTGCACGGCGGGATTGTGAGCGAGCCGTCAAAGGTAAAGTAATTCTGATCGGCCGGCAGCAAATCGGCAGCATTGATCATCACTTTCTTGAACTCGGCTTCTTTGCCGACTTCCTTCGGGATATGGCTCCAGATTTCTCGAATCAGAGGGTTCTCATTACCGCTCTTCAGCAAGACGGCAACGGCCACCGCGCTTCCATCCGCATGCACGTGAACCAGGTGAAGAACCATATCGAATTTCTGGCCATTTATTTCTTCCTCGCTCGGATGGTGAAAATGAAACTGGACGAGCGGATATTGCTTGCCGTCCAAGGTAATGCTGCTCCCTGCTTGATACTTAATGAGGATCGTATGGCCGTTGTTGATGATTGTCATCGGCGCGAGCTTGTAATCAAATTTAATCGGCTTCAGGTCTGCCGGCGCCGCTCCCTTGACGTCGATGGGCGACTGATGTTGTCCCGTCTTGCAGGCAGCGAAGCTCGGGTCGAGATCGCCCCAATGCTCCGGGCCGTCCGGACCGGAATAACTCCAGTGAGGAGTGCCAGTGGGATGATCTTGCGCGAATGCCGGGACCGCGCAGAAAGAAGCGATGAGGCAAAGCGTCGCCATGCTCCATACCGAAATTGCGGTGCGAATTTTCATATGAGTTCCTCCACTGGCCTTCACGGCCCCGACTGGATTGTCCCGCCAAAGAAACCGCGTCACGCACGTGAGACGGGCCATAGCATCCCACTCCTAGGTCAAATCTTCAACATCTCTGCGCTTCAAGAACATCGATGCCGCAGCGCCGAAGTTGACTCCTCGCAGGCTCTACAGCACAGTTGCGCCCACGGTAAGCTTGCGCTGTTCGCGATAGACTGGCGCCTTGAATAGGAATCTCGCGTGAAAACCGAAACACTCGTGATCGTGAATCCGTCGGCTGGAGGAGGGCGAGCTTTGCGCGCCGAACCGAACGTCGCCAAGCTGTTGAAGTTGCGCGGGCACAACGCTGATTTCTCCTATTCAAAGAGCTCCGAAGACCTGCGCGATCAGGCCAAGTGCGCGGCTCTAGCTGGGTATCGTTACGTTGTGGCGCTGGGCGGCGACGGAGCGTTCCATCATCTGATCGAGGGCGTACGCGGGACGCAGGCAATCGCGGGGTTTTTTCCTGCCGGCAATGGCAACGACATTGCCGCAGACCTCGGAATTCCCATCGATCCGCTGGATGCAGCCGGTGCCTTCCTAAGATCAACGCCGCGAGCTATCGATCTTGTCCGTGCACGATTCAGAGATGGCCGCATCGCGCATTACATCGGAGCAGGTGGAATGGGACTTGACGCCGAAGCTGCGCATCTGGCTAACACAAAATTCAAAGGGTGGCCCGGTGTCACGCGCTATCTCGCGGGCCTCTCTTGGACGTTCGTTCACGAGCGCGCAATGGATCTGCACGCTGAAATCGATGGCGTCCCGTGGGACGGCCGCATTCTTTTCGCTGCGGTGGCTAATTCCACGCGCTACGGTTCCGGCATCCGTATAGCGCCGGAAGCTAAAATGGATGACGGTTGGCTGGATGTTGCGCTCGTTAGCGAAATTCGCTGGCCGCGCCTGTTAGAGGCCATTCCGATTGTTTTGACTTCCGGCGATTTGCGCAGCTTCACTGAGGTACAACGGTTTCGCTGCAAACGGATCGTACTGGAAGCGGAACGCCCAGCCAAAGTGCATGGCGATGGCGAGCTGCTTGGTGAATCGCCGGCGGAGTTTGAAGTACAGCCCGGCGCGGTGCGCGTGATGACGCCGATACGGCGCCCGTGAAACGCGCCCTCAAAATCGGACACCAATCGCTGTTTACTGTTTTTTCTTGCGGGTCACTTTCAGGTTCACTTCAATATCGCGGCGGGAATCGAAGCTTGAAATGGTGCGAGTGGAAGACGTCACGTCTTCATGTTCAGCATGGATTTCATAGTCCACATTCGGATCGAGTCCGCTAAAGCGGTAAAGCCCCTTTTCATCCGCAAAAGAAGTCCTCACTGCTTGCGTTTTGACATTTAGAAGATAGACGACGCTTGCCGGAACCGGATCTTCGTCTTTGTCCTCCACCAGTCCATGCACCGTGCGGAGCTGAGCTTCGGCCTTCTTTTGGTCTTTGGTTTGCTGTGCAGCGGCCGGGAAAGCCGTGAAAAACATCAGCAGAACAAAAAGTGCCGACCGAGGAATCCGGAATTTTGTCGCAAGTCCTGGTCCTTCCCAGAGTCCGTAGCTACCCACAGAGATGCGGGTGACCCAGGAAAAGGAAACGCAAAGTCTTCGGGAATAGTTTGAAATCATCGAGCCTCTGCCATCCGAGCAACACAATCCGAAGGCGAAGAGAAAAAATCCAGTCAAGACACGGAACGAAAACTATTCTGCCTCTTCTTCTTCCTCTTCTTCTTCCTCGACCGCGCCCTCTTCGTCGGAATCCTCTTCTTCGTCCTCTTCCTCATCTTCGTCATCAGCAATCGCGATCAGATGAACGGGATGAGTTTGCGTCACTTCAAGCTCCGCATCGCACTCATGGCAGCTGAGAATTTCGCCTTCTTCCACTTCGTCTTCGTCCAAATCAATTTCGGCGTCGCATTCGGGACATCTGGTCACTGATTTCTCTCCTTCCTAAGGCCGGCTACCACCGGGAAGCGTATTATATAACGCCGGTGTCAAGCTTTTGCGTGGCGGAGCCTCTAAAAGTGACTAGTCGCGAATATCCCGAGCGTCCGCTCGTAGGCGTTGGCGGTGTCGTGATCGCAGAGAATCGCGTGCTGCTGATTCGCCGCGGCGGTCCGCCGTTGGAAGGCGAATGGTCCATTCCCGGCGGCATGCTCGAAGTGGGGGAAGCGTTGCGTGACGGAGTGCGACGCGAACTTCAAGAGGAAACAGGTCTCGAAGTGCGCGTCCACGATTTGATCGAAGCGTTCGATCGCATCATGCCGGATGCGGATGGCAAGTGGCGCTATCATTTTGTAATTCTGGATTATTTATGCGAAGCGATCAGAGGTGTCGCGCGTGCAGGAAGCGATGTCGTTGACGTCGCCTGGGCGTTCCAGGAAGAGCTGCCTCGATTTTCGCTCACTCCAACAGCCACACGTGTGATTGAAAGAGCCTTCGAGATGGTGCGCTCACGCCGAGGGGCTTAGTATCGAGCAATACCGGTCGTTAACTTGCCGCTGCTTCGGGCAATTTTCCGAAGCGGCGCTCACGTTTCAAAAAATCCTGGATCGCATCCGTCAAGTCTGCGGCACCGAATTCCGGCCACATCTGCGCCGTAAAAAACAATTCCGCGTAAGCGCATTCCCACAGCATGAAATCACTCAAGCGCCTGTCGCCGCCCGTGCGNNCTTTTCGCGAACTCGCGCTCCGATATCTCCAGGCTGGAAAGCATCCAGCAAGAGGCACGGACTATGGAATCGCGCGCCGAGTAATCTACCGCGATGCGTAATTCCAAAATCCGTCCGGAAGCCGTAATCCGCTCAGCAGCCTCGATGGCCTGCGATAGTGACGGCGGGATGCGGTCGCGTCGGCCAATCACGCGTAACCGGACCCCTTCAGCGGCGCACTTGCAAGCGTCATTGCGAAAGAAAGCTTCGAGCAATGCGAGCAACGAAGCCACCTCGGTCGTAGGGCGTCCCCAATTGTCCGACGAGAATGCATACAGCGTGAGTGTGCCGATTCCCAGTCCCGGCGCAGCCCGTACAACGCGCCGGACTGCGTCCACGCCGGCCCGGTGGCCTTCTGAACGCGCAAGCCCTCGCGAGGCGGCCCAGCGCCCGTTTCCGTCCAGCAAAATGGCGACGTGAAGTTTTGGATGATTGACCAATTTCAAAACGCTTTTATTCATAAAATACTCGCCCGAAAAATTACCTTTCTAGCCTTCCCGCGTAGCTTGAATTAGAGCTTCCATGTGATTCAGATATTTTTCCAGCGCGCGCCGGCCCGCCGCCGAGAGGCGATATTCAGTTTTGGGAAGGCGCCCGGCGAAAGATTTCGTGCAGGTGATGTAGCCCGCATCCTCCAACTTTCGCGCGTGGACGCTCAGATTCCCGTCTGTCGCGCGCACAAGCTGCTTCAACTCATTAAAGGCTAGAGAGGTATTCACCGCCAGCGCGCTCACAATCGCGAGCCGCGCGCGCTCGTGGATCAGCCGGTCAAGATCGGAAGCGGATGTCTCCACCGGTCGCGCGCGAGCCGCTCCCCTCTTTGCCGGTTCTTCGCGCTCTGCGCGATACGCTCCTGATTTAGCCGCCATAGTTCCTCGCAATCACCGCGCCAAAAATAATGTGAAGCCCCCCAAAACCTGCGGCCAGAAAAATATTGCCCCAGCTCCAGGGGCAGAACAGTGCCACTGCACCGAGAACCATGAAACACAAACCCATCAACGGCACCACTCGAATTGAGAATGCGCCGCCCGTCACCACTCCGGTCCCATACAGCAGCAGCCATTCACCCGGAATCGCCCCGACGACGCCGGTGCGCAATTGCAACGCAGTGAGCAGCACGCCTACCAGAAGTGGGGGTGCAAAACTGTAAACAAANNATCGCGATGGCCAGAACTGCTTCGGTGATCCACGTGAGCAGCCATGCCATTGGCGAAGCTTGCGACGACGCAATCGCCGCAGCGCCAAGCGCGGTGATACCCATGGCCACGCCTCCCCAACCGGGGACGGCCGTGAATGAGCCGGCTCGTTCCATCGTCTCGCGAATGAAACGCAGATTGTCTCGAGCGTGATCGTCAAGGGCGCGGGGGCCCGAAGAACGCGTGCGGTTTGGATCCGCGTCAGCCATGCGCAAAGGATAGCTAAGCCAAAGACCTCTGTAAAGTACTTTGTCCTATAAAGCAACACCCACCCTAGTGCGTCCTGCGACTGGGGTGTCCCTACGCTGGGGCACTCCAAATTGCTTGTAAGCCTCGCGCACCGAGACTATCCTCAGGTGGCAAGAAACACTGGAGGAGACACTTTGAATCTCAAACGATTTTTACTTCCGGTTTTGGCGCTGGCTTTCCTGCCATTCACGTTGAGCGCACAGCAGGCCAGCCAACCCGAGACAAACCCTGTATCGAATGCCGTAAGGAGCTCCATCGAGCGTTTTTCAAAAAATATGGTGGCTGCAGCGGACGAAATGCCCGCGGACAAATACAGTTTTCATCCGACTCCCGCTCAGATGACTTTCGGGAAACTGGTCACTCACATGATCGGTTCAAACTACGGCCTCTGCTCCAAGATTTCCAGCGTTCCAGCTCCCACTCAAGACAAGCCGAGCGAGACGGACCCGAAAGACAAGCTTGTTACAGGCCTGAAGGCGTCATTCGACTTTTGCTCGCAGAGCTTGGCCAAGGTGGACGATTCGAATCTCGGCGAGCAGCTCACTTTCGGGGGCGACCGCAAACTGTCTCGCGCGGCGGCAATGATCGCGCTTACCAACGATTTTGCCGACCATTACAGTATGGCCGCGGCTTATCTACGTGCCGATGGCCTGCTGCCGCCAACGGCAGCGCCACCGCACAAGGAATAGCGGGCTATTTATCGCGAGTTCGCTTCGGATAACGGCCCACAAGCCAGTTCCAACGGATGATGGCGAGATCGAAGAACATCATCAAACTATCGCGAATCATGTGAACTTTCGTCGCCGGATCGTGCGCCCATCGAACCGCAACTTCCGCGGTTCGCAGGCCGTGGCGTTTCGCCAGAAAAAGTATCTCGGGGTCNNCCGTTGAAGATCATGCCCGCAAGTTCCCGGAGCCGCGATTGATGCGTTGAGATCAGCGAACGATCGAGCGCGCGGGAACCGATAGCAACCTCATTCCCGGCATCGATGGCGGCAAGAAGTTTTTCAGACTCTTCGATCGGCGAGGAAAGATCCGCATCAGTAAAAAGCGCGATTCGGCCGCGCGCTTCCAACATGCCGTGGCGCACACTATAACCCTTTCCGCGATTGTCCCCGTTTGAGATCACGCGCACGGAAGGCCACTCGCTCGCCCATTTTTCGGCCACTTGAACGGTGCCATCCTTCGAACCATCATCGACAATCAAAATTTCGAGTTGGTCGGAGCTAATTCCGCGGCTCGCAAAATAATCGCGCATGCGAGTCAGTGTCCGAGGCAGCCGGCCTTCTTCATTATAAGCGGGGACGATAACTGAAAGTTCCACAGGCGGCGGAATCATGCCTGCTGCGATCCGGCGACTGTGGGGTTCCAGCCATAGCGCCCCAGNNNNCCTGGCGTTCGGAACTTCCCACCGGTATCAGAAGGCGCCCGCCTTCCGCTAATTGTTCCACGAGCGGCGGCGGCACCGCCGGAGCGGCGGCAGAAACGAGAATTGCTTCATACTGCGCGGTCGGCGGTCCGTCCGAAGAATTGACCGGCGGCCATCCCATTGACCCGTCACCCTCTTCAATGCGCACATTCGAATAGCCCAGGCGCGACAATCGATCGCGCGCGGCCGCAGCGAGAGCAGGCTGCGACTCGACAGCTATCACCTCGCGCGCCAAACGTGACAGCACCGCCGCCTGATACCCGGAACCCGCTCCCACTTCCAGCACTCTCTCCGAGCCTTCCAGCGCGAGAGCTTCGGACATCGCCGCCACCATAAACGGTTGCGAGATAGTTTGTCCTCCGCCTATCGGGAGCGGCTCATCCGCATAAGCTTGGCCGGCTTGGTCGCGTGAAACAAAAAGGTGGCGCGGAACGTCCATCATTGCGTCGAGCACGCGCTGAGAATGAATACCGCGCTCGCGGATTTGTCGCGCAACCATTTCCCGGCGCGCCGCTTCGAAATTCTCTTCGACCGCCGGGCTGATGTTGCCGTTTTCGCTCATGCTTTTCTGAAGCTATCACAGCCCGGCGCGACGATGCTACCCAAACGGCTGGTCGGTAAATCGGCGCGTAGTGGGTCAGTCTCCGGCTAGCGCGTTTATCAGCACCTAATCGATTTTGGTTAGCAATCTGCCCGTCGGTTCGTTGACTTGGTTCCCATCGCAACTTAAGATGTGCGCGAAATGGCGGACTCAGCCTCGCTGATTGGCAAAACCATCTCTCATTACCGCATCGTCGAGAAACTCGGCGCTGGCGGTATGGGCGTGGTTTACAAAGCCGAGGATATGAAGCTCGGCCGCTTTGTAGCACTGAAATTCCTGCCCGACGACGTAGCCAAGGATCCGCAGGCCCTCAGCCGTTTCGAGCGCGAAGCCAAGGCGGCTTCGGCTCTTAATCATCCCAACATCTGCACCATCCACGAAATTGATGACACGCACGAGAGGGCGTTTATCGCCATGGAGCTGCTGGAAGGCCACACCTTGCAAACTCGGATTAGCGGTAAACCGCTGGTGATGGAAGGACTTGTCGAGTTGGCGATGCAAATAACCGATGCTCTCGGAGCAGCGCACCAAAAAGGCATCGTCCACCGCGATCTTAAGCCGTCAAATATCTTTGTAACCAGCCGCGGGGACGCCAAGCTGCTGGACTTTGGGCTGGCAAAACATGCGCGCCCTGAAAACTTGGCCGCCGATGCGGCCACCATCTCGCGCTCGCTGACCGTGCCGGGACAAATCGTCGGGACCTACGCCTTCATGTCTCCAGAGCAAGTACAGGACCACGAAGTGGATGCCCGCAGCGATATTTTCTCCCTGGGAGCGGTCTTCTACGAAATGGCTACGGGTCGGCGTGCGTTCCCAGGAGACTCCTCTGCGACAGTGATTGCTGAAATCCTACGAGGTGAACCCAAGCCTGCGAAACTTCTGAACCCGGAGCTTCATGACGAGCTGTCGCGCATTATCAGCAAGGCGCTCGAAAAAGACCCAGCCGACAGATACCAGTCCGCGAACGATCTGATGATCGATCTCCGCCGGCTCAAGCGGGGATCCTCGCAGACCGGACTGAAGACTCAATCGCCTGCGATGGGTTCCGCATGGCTGCGGCCGAGGTCCTTCGCGATTTTAGTGATCGCGGCCATCGCACTGCTCTTAATTTTGGTCGTCGCATCAAAAGCTCCCACGTACATAACGGGCCCCCTCAATTTTGAGCAGCTCACCTTTTCGCCCGGTCTTAAGGACGGTCCAATTGTCACGGACGGAACACGGCTATATTTTGAAAGTCAGGGTCAGCCGGTGGAAATGTCGGTGAAGGGTGGCCCCACGGCGCCCCTGCGAGCTTCCATCTCCGGAATGCAAATGCTGGATATTTCCCCGGACGCATCTGAAATGCTGGCACTGAAACGAGATCTCAATGATGAAACCTTCCGCGGGTCGTTGTGGTCCGTTCCGGTTTTAGGTGGCTCTCCGAGGATGCTGAATAATCAGACCGTCCGCAGCGCGCAGTGGTCGCCAGACGGCCGTTTGATCGCCTCTGCCGATTTGAATTCCGTTTTTGTCAGCGACATGGACGGC
>PKWH01000051.1:0-4388 GCA_003131985.1 Acidobacteriota bacterium
ACGCAGGAGCAGGTGGAGAAGCTCATCAGCTCTCCGAATGAGTATCCGCGCTCGTACATTTGCAACGAGTGCGTCGGCGTGTGCCAGCAGATTCTGGAAGACGAGAAGCGCGAGCAGGCTAGCCCGGTTAATCGGCGGTTGCCGCGGCCTCCCGAGATTAAAGCGTTTCTCGACGGCTACGTGATCGGCCAGGACAAAACCAAAAAGAAACTCGCGGTAGCGGTGTACAACCACTACAAGCGCATTTTTCTCAACAAGCAGCCTGGCGATGTGGAACTGGCGAAGTCCAACATTCTGCTGATCGGTCCGACCGGGACCGGCAAGACACTTTTGGCGCAGACGCTCTCGCGGATGCTGGATGTGCCGTTTGCGATCGTTGATGCGACCACGCTGACCGAAGCCGGCTACGTGGGCGAGGATGTCGAAAACATCATCCTGAAGCTACTGCAGGCCGCCGAAGGGGACGTGACGCGCGCGCAGACCGGCATCATCTACATCGACGAAATCGACAAGATCCGCCGCACGACCGAGAACGTCTCCATCACCCGCGACGTNNACAAGATTTCGAAGAAGGACGAGAACCCCTCGATTACCCGCGACGTTTCGGGAGAGGGCGTGCAGCAGGCTTTGCTGAAGATTTTGGAAGGGACGGTGGCTAACGTTCCACCGCAAGGCGGGCGCAAGCACCCGCACCAGGAATTCACCCCCGTCGATACGACGAACATCCTGTTCATCTGCGGCGGAGCTTTCGTGGGCATGGAAAAGATTATCGAGCGCCGAGTGGGGCAGAAGTCGCTCGGGTTTCACGCGGACGTGCAGCCGACCACCGCGTCGCGCCGCAATATAGAGGTACTCGAACAGGCGCAGCCGACAGATCTGATTCGTTACGGCCTGATCCCCGAATTTGTGGGACGCTTGCCGGTGATGGGCATTTTGAGCGACTTGGACAAATCAGCCCTGGTCCGCATCCTGACCGAACCGAAGAACGCGCTGGTGCGCCAGTATCAACGGCTGTTTGAATTCGAAAACGTTCGGTTGCGGTTTACGGACGACGCGTTGGACACCGTGGCCGAATTGGCGCTGCAGCGCAAAGTGGGAGCGCGCGGCTTGCGCATGATTTTGGAAGATTTGATGCTGGAGATGATGTATCACCTGCCCGCCCAGCGGAAACTTCGCGACTTTGTCGTCACCGGCGACATGGTGAAAGGCCGCGAGATCAACTGGAGCTTGCTCGAGAAGGCTGGTTAGACTTTTGGCCCAAAAGGAACCGATGTTCAACCGCGAAAAGACCGAAGTAAAACGCGTGCCTATGATGCCGGTGCGGGAAATGGTTATTTTTCCGGAGATGATGCATCCCTTTATCGTCGGACGCGAAGCTTCTGTGCGGGCGCTGGAAGACGCGCTGGCCGGGGACAAGAAGATTTTCCTGGTTACGCAGCACGACGCCTCGGTTGACGACCCCAAGCCGGAAGAGATTTATCAGGTGGGAACGCTCGCCAACATCGTGCAGAGCGTGAAACTGCCCGACGGAAACATCAAAGTGCTGGTGGAAGGCACTACCCGCGCGAAAATCATTCAGGTGACCAGCGAGGAAGGCTTCTTCCGCGCCTCGATTCGCGTGGTTACAACAACGGTCGAGTCTACTCCGCAGCTTCAGGAAGCTTCCAGCCGCGTGACTGCCCTTTTCGAGCAGTATGTGAAGCTTTCGCAAAGCCTGAACTACGACACGATGATTGCGGCTGTGCGGGTGGAAGACGCCGGCAAGCTTTCTGACGCTATCGCGGCAAACCTGCAGATCCCCGTCGAGGAAAAACAAGAGCTGCTGGAGCTGTTCGACCCGCTCGAGCGCCTGAACCGCATCGCGGACATTCTGGAAGTGGAAACNNCAGAAAGAGTATTACCTCAACGAGAAACTGAAGGCCATCCAGAAAGAGCTGGGCCGCGGCGAAGCGAACGAAATCGAGCAGCTCAAGAAGAAGATTGAAACGTCCGGCATGCCCGAGGGGCCGCAAGAAAAGGCCATGCAGGAACTGAAGCGGCTGGAAATGATGCCGCCTATGTCGGCGGAGTCCACTGTTTCACGCAATTATCTCGACTGGCTGCTGGCTGTGCCGTGGAAGAAGCGCTCCAAGGAAATTCGCGATATCAAGCGCGCGGAAACAATTCTTTCCGAAGATCACTACGGCCTGGAAAAGATTAAAGAGCGCATCCTGGAATATCTGGCAGTCCGGCAGTTGGTGAAGAATCCGAAAGGCTCGATTCTCTGCTTCGTGGGGCCTCCGGGAGTCGGCAAGACTTCGTTGGCCATGTCCATCGGCCGCGCTACGGGCAGAAAATTCGTGCGCGTGTCGNNGATCCTTCCGCGGCGCTGATGGAAGTGCTCGATCCCGAACTGAACCATGCGTTCACCGATCATTACCTGGACGTGGAGTACGATCTTTCGAAGGTAATGTTCATCTGCACCGCCAACGTGCTGCACACGATTCCGCAGCCGCTGCAGGATCGCATGGAAGTTCTGCGTATCCCGGGCTACACGGAACACGAAAAGCATCAGATCGCGCAACGGTTCCTGGTGCCCAAGGAAATTGCAGCTACCGGACTTACCAAAGCGAACCTTAAATTTACGGACGATGCCGTCACGCACATCATTCGGCACTATACCCACGAAGCCGGCGTGCGCAACCTGAGCCGGGAAGTTGCCAACGTTTGCAGGAAGATCGCGCGCAAAGTGGTGGCCGACGGAAAAGGCGTGGAAATTGAAATCACGAACACCAACGTCAACGACTATCTCGGCATCCTGAAATATCGCGATTTCCTGGCAGAGAAGAAAAACGAAATCGGACTAACCACCGGCCTGGCCTGGACGGAAGTGGGCGGCCAAGTGCTTTCCACCGAAGCGATGTTGATGCAGGGCAAAGGCCGGCTGACGCTTACTGGAAAATTGGGCGATGTGATGCAGGAGTCGGCGCAAGCGGGCATGAGCTACGTGCGCTCGCGCACGCATCAATTCGGGTTGCCGAAAGACTTTTATCGCCACCTCGATATCCACGTGCACGTTCCCGAAGGCGCCATCCCGAAGGACGGCCCATCGGCGGGCATTACGCTCTGCACTTCCATCGTGAGCGCGCTGACCCGCATTCCGGTTCGCTGCGACATATGCATGACCGGAGAAATCACCCTGCGCGGCAAAGTGCTGCCCATTGGCGGGGTGAAGGAAAAGCTACTTGCGGCGCACCGGCTCGGCTTCCGCACCGTGATTCTGCCGAAGGATAACGAAAAGGATCTGGCGGAGATTCCGCCGGAAATTCAGTCTCAGATGTCCGTTCATTTTGTAGAGAACATGGACGAAGTGCTGCAAATCGCGCTCGAACATCCCCTTCCGGTTCCCGGGCTTCCGCCGGTGGCCGATGTGGAACCCAAGTTTGTTTCAGATGTTGCACAAGACAGCGAATTAACCAATTGAAACCCTCCGGCTCTCTCCCATCCTGCTAAGCAGGTTCGGCCCGCAACCGGGGGATTCAGATTGTCTGTAGTTCAGCCCATTCGTGATGAAGTAGTTTAGAAAAAGCGGCAGGTTCGAATTTGTGCCCGCCCGTAGTCCATTCAGAAAATCAATCATGCCTGAAAACCAGGCTAGAGAAGGAACGAACTCGATGAGNNGCTTCGGGCATGCGCAAGCAGGAGTTGATCTTTCAAATCCTCCGCGCGCAGACCGAAAAGAACGGGTTGATTTTCTCCGAGGGGGTGTTGGAATGCCTGCCGGACGGCTTCGGCTTCCTGCGCGCCCCGGAATACAACTACCTGCCCGGCCCGGACGACATCTACGTCTCGCCTTCGCAGATCCGCAAATTCGATCTGCGCACGGGCGACACGGTTTCCGGCCAGGTGCGTCCGCCCAAGGACGGCGAGCGCTACTTCGCGCTGATNNTGACGCCGCTCTATCCGCAGGAACGCATACGCCTAGAGACCACCAAGGAAAACCTTACTGGACGCGTGCTGGACATGCTTTGCCCCGTGGGAAAAGGCCAGCGCGGATTGATCGTTGCTCCGCCGCGCACCGGCAAGACCATGATGCTGCAATCCATCGCAAATTCCGTCACCACGAATCATCCGGAAGTCGCGCTGATCGTNNCCGGAAGAAGTTACGGACATGCAGCGCACGGTGAAGGGCGAAGTGATCAGCTCCACGTTCGACGAGCCGCCCCAGCGCCACATACAAGTTGCGGAAATGGTTCTGGAAAAAGCCAAGCGTTTGGTGGAACACAAGCGCGACGTGGTGATCTTGCTCGACTCGCTTACGCGCCTCGGCCGCGCTTACAACGCCGTGACGCCTCCATCCGGAAAAGTTCTTTCCGGCGGTATTGATGCCAACGCTTTGCAGCGCCCGC
>PKWH01000051.1:4495-6226 GCA_003131985.1 Acidobacteriota bacterium
ATCTGGGTGCTGCGCAAAGTGCTGAGTCCCCTTTCGACAGTGGAAGCCATGGAACTTCTGTTGGGCCGCCTCTCAAAGACGAAGACGAACGGGGAATTTTTGTCCTCGATGTCCAGCCCAGCTTAACCGTCGCTCGCATACAATCCGAATTCATGCCTGTGCAATCCTCGTGTCGCCTCATTGACTGCGGAGACTTACCTGCGCGAAGCTCGCTCACCTTGACATTCTACTGGAAGGGGTATAGCTTCCCCTAGTATGTCTACCAAAGAACAACGCGAACGCATTGAATTGCTGCAAGGNNCTGCACCGGCTGATCAAGCGCGGATGGATTTCGGCGGAAGTAGGCACTTCAGAAAACAATCGGAGGGCGAAGTTTTACAAGCTGACGGCGGCGGGCCGGCGGCGACTGACAGTTGAAACCAGCAAGTGGGACAAGATGGCTGGAGCGATTGCGCGAATTCTACGCCCGGCCGAGCAGGAGGGTGAGTGATGAAAAAACGCGAACGCATGATGAACGATCTCGAACAGGACATTCGCGAGCACATCGAGACGGAGACGCGGGACAACATAGGGCGCGGCATGTCGCTTGTCGAAGCGCGCTACGCGGCTCTGCGCAAATTCGGCAACGTGACGCGCGTCACAGAAGAAACCCGCGAGGTGTGGAGTTTTGTTTGGCTCGAGCAGTTACTGCAGGATGTCCGCTACGCGATACGCACTCTCACACATTCGCCCGGGTTCGCGGCCATTGTCATTCTCACTCTCGCTCTCGGCATCGGCGCCAACACCGCAATTTTCAGTTTCATCGACGCAGTAATTCTGCGTCCGCTGCCGGTAAAAGACCCGCAGCAGCTTGTGGTCTTCAGTTGGAGCGCGCATGAGCGCCCAAAACTTAAGGGTCACAGCGGCTACGGCGACTGCCTGAATCTCGCGCGTGATTGCTCGTTCTCCATACCGTTTTTCAAAACCCTCCGTGCCCAGACCAACACTTTTTCTGGCATGGCCGCCTTCGCGGGCCCGCTCGACTATGATCTGAGCGGTAACGGGCCTGCGAGCATGGCCCAAGGCCAGTATGTCTCCGGCGATTTCTTTTCCACTCTGGGCGTCAATACGATCGTAGGCCGCCCGCTTGGCATGTCTGATGATTCCCCTTCCGCGCCGCCTGCCATTGTGTTGAGTTACGCTTACTGGCAACGCGCTTTTGGCGGGGAGCGCTCGGTCGTCGGCCGCACGGTGCGCTTGAACAACATTTCCAGCGTGATTGTCGGCGTTGCTGAACCCCGCTTCACGAATTTGACGCCCGGCAACCCCATCGATTTCTTCATGCCGTTTTCGGTCGCCGATCGAATCAGGTCCGAGTATTGGGGCCACGGCGATCGCATATCCGACCCGGGTGTATGGTGGTCGGTCATTGTCGGCAGGCTAAAGCCGGGCGTCTCGCTTGCGCAAGCGCAGGCTGCAGCCACCGCTATGTTCGTCAACGAAACCACGCATGGCGCAACCCCGCTTCTGAACGAATCGGATGCTCCGGCCATCAAACTTCTGCCTGCGGCACAGGGCCTCGACGGCGAGACTAGCCAGATCGCACCGATGTTCTATCTTTTGATGTTTGCCGTCGGCCTCATCTTGCTGATTGCTTGCGCCAACGTCGCCGGATTGATGCTCGCGCGTTCCGCGACGCGTCAAAGGGAAATGGCGGTTCGTCTCGCGCTCGGCGCGGGTCGCGCGCGCATT
>PKWH01000051.1:6287-8778 GCA_003131985.1 Acidobacteriota bacterium
ATCGATTTGACTCCTTCCTTGAAGGAAACAGCTTCGTCGCTTCCCGGCAGTGCGGCGCACAGCGGGCGCTGGTTCCGGTTAGGTAACGCGCTGGTTGTCGCGCAAGTGGCGCTCTCAATTGTTGTGCTGGTCGGCGCGGGATTGCTCGTCCGCACGCTGCGCAATCTTCACAATTTGAATCCCGGCTTCGACACACGAAGTATTCTGCTCTTCGGCGTTAATCCCACCGCCGCCGGATACACAGACCAGAAAACCGCGCAACTTTACAGCGATTTGCAGCAGCGCTTTGCCGCGCTCCCGGGCGTAATTTCGGCAAGCTACTCGGCGGATGCCCTTTTGAGTGGAAACCATTCGTCTGGCAACGTGCACCTCGACGGAGCACCGCCGAAATCGAACGTCAACGCTGAATGGCTGGCAGTGGGCTTGAACTTCTTCTCCACAATGCGCATCCCCCTGGGTGCCGGTCGCACGTTCACGCCGGCTGATTTCGCTTCTGCGGCGGCGACTAACGCGGCAGTAACCGCCGCAGCGGACGCAGCGGCCAAGCTGACGCGGTCCTCTGGCCCTATAAGCGTCAATCAGTCCGAGGCCCAAGCAGCTCCCGTGCCGGTCATCATTAATGAGGCATTCGCTAGGGAATTTTTCCCTAACCAGGATCCCGTCGGTAAGCATATGGGCAACGCTCAGGGGGACGAGCCGGCTACGGGCCCGCAGCCCGGCTATCTCATCGTGGGAATTACCGGAAACACGAAATACAACAATCTGCGGCTTGAAATTGAGCCGACGATGTACCTTCCCCAGGTTAGCAACAGCGCCCATTTCGAATTGCGCACCACCGCCGATCCGCTCGCGCTGGTAAAGGTCGTGAACGGCGTCGTTTCCAGCGTGGACGATAATCTGCCGCTCTTCGCCGTGCGCACTCAGACGGAGCAGATCGAGCAGACACTTTTTCTGAACCGTCTGATGTCGCAGATTTCGAGCGCTTTCGCCTTGCTGGCGCTCGTCCTCGCGTGCATCGGGCTCTATGGTTTGCTGTCCTACGAAGTGTCGCGACGCGCACGCGAGATCGGTATCCGCATGGCTCTGGGCGCGAAGGCAAGCGACGTGCTGCGAGCGGTCATCGCGCAAGGAATCACGCTAGCCGCCTTCGGCGTGGCGATCGGCGTGGCGATCGCGCTGGGGATCACACGATTTCTGGGTTCGCTTCTGTACAACGTGAAGGCTGGGGACCCTCTGACGTTTGCGGGCGTGGCGTTGCTGCTGGTCGCGGTCGCTGCGCTCGCGTGCTANNCGATGGTCGCGTTGAGATATGAATAGTGCTTCGCAAGATGGCGGGAGCCATCGCGCGGATTCTACGGCCGGCGGAGCAGGAAGGTGAATCGTGAAACGCCGCGAGCGCATGATGAAGGATCNNACCGAACAGCCGTAGGGGCGCGTGGTGGGTGTCTCCACCTGCTTGCCGGCGAGGGCCTGCTCGAGCGCGAGGTTGACGTAGTTGGTCGCGGTGGGCACGTCCTCTAGGTCGGTGGTCGGTTTGTCGTCAATGGCGCCGTCGTAAATCACCACGCCCTGGGGATTGATGACGACCATCTGCGGGGATGTCTTTGCGTCGTAAAGGTGGCCGATCTGTCCAGTGGGGTCGAGCAATGCGGCGGTCGGCGCAGCTTGCTCCTTCGTCAAGTAGCCGTTCTCTTCGCTCGCAGTCATGTATCCCTGCTTGCCCGGCGCGGACGACAGAATCGTGAACCAAACTACGCCGCGACCCGTCCACTGCTTTTGCAGCTTCTGCATGTTGCCGCTGTTGTAGTGCTTCCCTACGTAGGGGCAGCCGTTGTTGTGCCACTCGAGGACCACATACTTTCCGCGGTAATCCGACAGGTGAACGGTCTTGCCGTTGCTCGCCGTGGCGGTGAATTCGGGCGCTGCTTCGCCGGTTTTCCCGGACAAAATCAGTGGTAGAGCTGTGCAGAGCAACAGGGCCATGAGTATCGGGTACAGAGTCGAGCGCTTCATTTTTGTTGTCCCTCCTTCAAGGATTGTGCCGCGTAAATTCCAATGTCGCGAGTGTTTTTCGTTGCGCCAGGCTTGCTGAGAGGCGCGTCAATCAAGTAGGCCGGATCGGCAGAGAGTATGAGCACGCCTTTCAGGCGCTCGATCGGTTTGAGAAGTTGAGCCGACTTCCGCAGCGTCAGCCGGAAGCCGGCGGCCGTGGGTAGGAGCTTCTGCGGAGCGGCGTTGTCGATCTGTGATTCGGCGAGCGGGAAGAAAACTGCCTGCGAGACTTGATGGCCGAGGTTCGCGCTGAGTACGAAAGAGTCCTTCGCGTCGTCCACACTAAATCTCCAGTTCCGCGGCGCGGGCTGCGGCAATGATTTTCGCGCGGCGGCGAATAAATCGCTAGCCTGCGCATCCGGAACAGGCGGTTGCGATTTGATGGGGAGAGTGAGCGAGAGTTGGGCCTTGCCGGGAATGCATATTTCGCGGCAGACCA
>PKWH01000051.1:8825-10904 GCA_003131985.1 Acidobacteriota bacterium
GCGGCTCGCCCGAATCGCCTGGATTGATCCAATAGATGTGCCAGCCTTTCTCGAGTTGAAAATGCAAACCGAGATAGGCGTCATGCCCCGGTGCAATCGATTGATTTTCGGCGACGAGCTCTAGAGTACCGTGCGGGATGGGTGTTCCGGCCGCCTGCGCACCGAAAGCGCACAGCAGCAGAGCGGCACCAAGTTCGAGAGCCCGGGGAGATTTTGTACTTGAGTGAGGCCACCGCATTTCTCTTTTGATGCAGTAGGCGTCCCGCCCGTTTCTTTTAGTCTGACGACACGGGGGAGTGTTGTGGCAGAACCTGCGCGATTATATGGAGCGCAGCGCGGCGAGGCCACCAAACGGGCGAGATGCGCGCCGGATGCGCTCTCGATTAGCCGAGGAATCCCAGATTGTTGGTGGTGAAGTTGCCGATGTACGGCAGCACATATGGCAAATCCGAAGTGGATAGGCCGAACCATTGGGCCAACGTCGCTGCGTACTGCGCCGAAGCCGTGCTGGGGATCCAGCGGCCATTGGAGCCCACATCGTCGGGACCGCCGAGCGCCTGAGTTGGAAACGTTCCGTAAATCTGCCCGCCCTTCACCGCGCCGCCAAGAATGATGTGGTGGCTGCCCCAGGCGTGGTCCGTTCCATCGGACGAATTAGGCTGGAAGGTACGCGCAAAGTCGGAGCAGGTGAAAGCCGTGACCTGATTCGCCAGATTCATTTCCTGCAATGCCTGGTAGAACGCCAGTAACGCCGGGCTCACTTCGGCCAGAAGTGTTGCCTGCGTTGCCAACTGGCCCGAGTGGGTATCGAAGTTGCCTGCGCCTACGAAGAAAATCTGCCGCTTGACTCCCAAAGCCGCGCGCACATTGATGAGTTTTGCAACCTCGGCTAACTGAGCGCCGAATGGAGTGGTAGTAGGAAAGACAGTTGTTAGCGGCGATGCTGAATTTAGCGCGCCGGATAGCACCGTGTTGTAGGTGAAGGCATTGTTGGTGATNNGCGTTGTCTTCCTGAATCAGCGAGACGCCGCTGCTCATGTTCGCAAATTGTTGCGATGTCGCCTGGCGGGAAGAGCAGTAGGATTGATCGCTGCAGCTTGCGGCGCCGGGCCCTCCAGACCCCACGGACACGGGTGAAGTGCCGGTTCCATTGCAGAACAGAGTATCGCCGCTGATGGAAGCGATCATCGGTATCAGCGCGCCTGGATTGAATTGCGTATTCATCTTGTCCGCGATGCGGCCTGCCCAACCGGTACTTCCCGCGGAGCTATTCATCTGGTTCTGCCACTCCAGTTGCTGGTCCGGATGAGAGAAGAGGTTGCTGGGTGGTACGATTTGATTGGCCTGGTATTGCGCACGCGTCGTCGGCTGCAGGAGCGTCCCGACATTCGCCAAGAAGGCCACGTTGCCGCTGTTAAACAAAGACTGCACTTCCGGCATGCTGGGATGCAGCGCAAAGTTGGGCTGCGGCGTAAGCGGCAGCAGCGTGTTCTGCGCCAGCGCTAACGGTCCGCGAATGGTTGCGTAGTTGTTGTAGCCGGTCGTGTCGAACGGGATGAGCATATTATTCGAGTCGTTTCCGCCGAACAGGAAGATGCAGACCAGCGCCTTGTAATCCGAAGTTGTTTGGGCCAGGGCGTTGAGCATTCCGAAAGGCCGGAAGCCCAGAAGATTGCCGGCTGCGAGCAAGGAAGCATTGGTTAAAAAACTTCGTCGACTATGTGACATAAAACTCCTTTTNNACGGCCACTTCCGCGCGGCCCTGGAGGTCGGTCGCGGGAATGGCGGTGATGGTCTCGATTAAAGCGGTTCGCATATCGCTGGGCATTTGGCTGTGCATGAAAAGCATTCCCAGATAATCCACCAGTTGCGCAGGATTGCTCGCTTGTTGTCCGATGACGCTGGTTGCGCTTAGATCTATGACCGGCGCTGAATCTTCGTTGTGAATAATCTTGTCGGCAAGACTCATGCGCGGAATGACCGAGCCGGTATTCTCCAGAGAAAACTCAGGAGCGTTCAACGTCGTTTGTGGAATGATGTAACTGGGCGGGAAGTAGTTAAACACGCTTGACTGGTTGA
>PKWH01000051.1:10923-11057 GCA_003131985.1 Acidobacteriota bacterium
CGCGCAGGTGGCCGCCATCGACAGCCGGAGACATGTCAGCCTGATCCCCTGTTTGCGTGTCTCCAGCCCGCGCTTCCGGATCCATAATAATCGCGGTCAGGACAGCCTTCATGTCGCCGCGCACGCCGCTGCCG
>PKWH01000029.1 GCA_003131985.1 Acidobacteriota bacterium
TTGCCTCGGCTGCGCGGGCTGGACGACAGTGATCGTTGAGTTGCGGATGGTCGAAAGTTCTCGATTAGAAGCAGTCGCCGTCCTTTGTTTACAATGGTTTAGGTCTCGCTCTAATAAATCGAGTTCTCGATTAGAAATCGGGCTTGGATGCGGAAGTCGAAAGCTCGCCCGGTTGAATCCGGGTGAGGGGAACTTGCGCGCGTGAGCAACACCGCCGTTTGTTGCGGGCGGAAAAGTTACGTCGCTGGCTCCGGCGCACATGGAAGGCGCGCAGGACAAATCAATCGCGCGGGTGAGTCTGCTCGAGCGGAGAGAGTCAACGCCGTCTAGTCCATGCCCGGTCATCGCGCGGACCTGGACGGCTCGGTCTTCCTTCGACCGCCCGTCGCCAAATTTGCCAAAAATAATCACGATTTACGCTAGCACTTCGCTTCGCGAGATTCAAGGACTTGGAGCCTGTGGACACTTGGTCTTCGTTGACTTGATTCCGGGCAAAATCTAAGATGTGCTCCAATGGCAGGTACCGAATTCGGCTTCGACAGAGCCTTCTCGCGTTACCACATTGTGCTTGTCGCAATCCTGGGAGCGCTGCTGGGGCTCGCAGCGCCTGGCGGGGCAAAGGCGCAAGCTCGAAAGATCGAGCTGGGCGATCTGCAGAAAATCGTTGACGTCTCGAGCCCGCAGATTTCGCCGGACGGAAAATCCATCGTCATCATTGTGTCGCGCGTGAATTGGGATGAGGACTGCTACGACAGCCAACTCGTCCTCGTGGATATTGCGACGGGTGCGCAGCGACCGCTGACCAACATCCGCAAAGGATTGAGCTTACCGCAGTGGTCGCCTTCGGGCGATCGGTTGGCGTTCCTTGCGGAAGCCGGAGAAGAAAAGAAAGCGGCCGAGCAAATCTTCGTGTTACCGATGGACGGCGGTGAACCGCAACAGATTACCAGCGCGCCTCTGGGCGTCGAACAATTTGCGTGGCGCCCGGACGGTGCCTTCTTGGCCTTCGTCGCGGCAGACGAACCCCTCAACAAAGCGGAGATCGAAAAGCACCACGATTTCTTTGAAGTGGGAGACAACGATTACCTCGTTACTTCCGCCCCTACTCCTTCGCACATCTGGCTGGTCTCCGCCTCAATCTGGGCCTCAGGCGGTACAGCGAAGCGCCTCACCTCCGGCTCCTGGAGCTTGGCCAAGACCCCGGAGGGTTTTTTTAATCCGCATCCCCCGCTTTCCTGGTCGCCGGACGGAAAGCAGATATGCTTTACTCGCCAAGCCGACCCGCACTTCGGCGATTCCGATCAAACCGTCATCGAGATCCTAGACGTTGACGGCGGCCAAATCCGCCAACTGACCAAACGCACTTCATTCGAATCCTTTGGCCTCTTCTCGCCCGACGGATCGAAGATTGCCTACTGGTACCCGCGCGACGGAGACACAAACAACGAAAACGAGGTCTTTGTCGCGTCTTCCGCTGGCGGCGAAGGAATCGATCTCACGCGCGCTCTCGATCGCAACGTCCAGCGCGCCATCTGGATGCCGGACGGCAAATCGCTTTTAGTTAGCGGCGACGACGCTACGCGGAGGGCCATCTGGATCCAGCCGNNTCGACCTCGGCGATGCCAATGTCTACTGGGATTTCTCAGTAGATGTGGGCAAGGATGGATCGATCGCTTTCACAGGAACCACCCCGGCCCAACCGACCGAGCTCTACTATCTTGCGTCAACGGGTGCGAAGCCGAAACGCCTCACAGACTTCAATCATGAGATCGCGGCACTAGACCTCGGCCGTATGGACACCTTCGAATGGAAAGGGCCGGACGGCTTCGGCGCGGATGGCACTCTGGTTTACCCTCCGAACTTCTCGCGTGACAAGAAATACCCGCTGGTTGTTGATCTTCACGGTGCCCCGCAGTTTCTAGCTTCCGTTACGGAGTTCGACTTCCTCCTACAACTCTTTGCGTCGCACGGCTATGTGGTTTTCGCCCCGAACTATCTCGGCACGGATAACCTCGGCAACCGATACGAGCACGCAGTTTTCGTGAACGGAAATGCCGGGGACGGCCCCGGCCGCGACATCATGGCCGGAATCGCCGCGCTCGAAAAGCAAGGCTTCATCGACGAATCGCGCATCGGCGTTTCCGGCTGGTCTTGGGGCGGCTACATGACCTCATGGCTCATCGGGCATTACCACATCTGGAAAGCGGCCGTTGCTGGAGCCGCCGTCACCAGCATGACCGATTGGTATACCCTCACGGATGTCAACGTGACCGAGCGCTTCGAGTTCGGCGGCTCGCCGTGGAAAAAGGAGTACGCGAAAGCGTATGAGGAACAATCGGCCATCACCTTTGCGAGCGCGGTCACCACGCCCACGTTGATTCTCCACAACACCGGCGACGCGACTGTGCCCATCACCAGTTCCTACGCGTTTTACCACGCGCTCAAGGATAACGGCGTCACCGTGAAATTTATCGCCTTTCCCATACCTGGACACGACGCCGGCGATCCCGTCCACGATTCGGACACAGACCGCGTCTGGCTCGAATGGTTCGACCAATACTTGAAGTAATCGCGCCGCGCCAATGCGCGAGATTACAAGATAGTCTCAGTTGGAATTCTTATCTGAGGCAGAAGGGAACCGATGGCCATGTGTTCAAAGATGAGAAGCTCGACTCGATCCGCGCGATATACGTTGCTCGGAATCCTGGCGGCGGTGCTCTTTGTTTTGGCTGCGTCTGGTCGAGCACAGGCTCAGGCACGAAAGATTGAGCTGGGTGACTTTCAGAAAATCGTCGGCGTCACCAACCCGGAGATTTCTCCCGATGGGAAGTCTATCGTCATCGTTGTGTCTCGCGTGAATTGGGATCAGGACCGTAACGACAGCCAGCTCGTGCTGGTGGATATTGCCACGGGCAAACAGCGGACGCTCACCAACGTCCGCAAAGGATTGAGCTCGCCGCAGTTTTCGCCCTCGGGTGATCGGATAGCGTTCCTAGCGGATGCCGGGGAAGAAAAGAAAGCCGCCGCGCAAATCTTCGTGCTGCCGATGAACGGCGGCGAACCGCAGCAGATCACCAGTGCGCCTCTGGGCGTCGAACAGTTTGCCTGGTGCCCGGCCGGGACTTACTTCGCGTTCGTCTCGCCGGACGAACCGGCCAACAAAGCGGAGATCGAAAAGCACCACGACCTGTTCGAAGTGGGCGATAACGATTACCTCGCTACCTCCGCTCCCACTCCTTCACACATCTGGCTCGTCTCCGCCTCAGGGGGGGCTTCAGGTGGCACGGCGAAGCGCCTCACGTCCGGCGCCTGGAGCGTGGCAAAGACCGAAGGGTTTGCTCCCTCCTCCCCGCTTTCGTGGTCGCCGGACGGAACGCATATCTGCTTCACTCGCCAAGCCGACCCGCACTCCGGCGATTCCGATCAAACCCTCGTCGAGATTCTGGACATTGACAGCGGACAAATCCGCCAACTGACGAAACGCACTTCATTCGAAAGCTTCGGCCTCTTCTCACCCGACGGCTCAAAGATTGCGTACTTGTTCCCGCGGGACGGGGATTTCAGCAACAGTGAGAATGAGATCTTTGTCACCTCCTCCACTGGCGGCGAAGGAACTGATCTCACACGCTCGCTCGATCGCAATGTCCAACTCGCCATCTGGATGCCCGATGGCAAATCGCTTTTGGTTAGCGGCAACGACGGCACACGGACGGTCATCTGGATTCAGCCGCTCGACGGTGCCGCCAGAAAGCTCGACATCGGCGACGCCAATCCTTCTTGGCTTTATTCGGTGGACTCAGCGGACGCGACTGTAGGCAAGGACGGCTCGATCGCTTTCGCCGGTAGCAACTCGACGCGACCTACCGAGCTCTATTACCTTGCGTCGCCGGATGCAAAGCCGAAACGCCTTACTGACTTCAGTCGCGAGATCGCGGCTCTGGACCTCGGTCGCATCGACACCTTCGACTGGAACGGGCCGGATGGCTTCGTCGAAGACGGAGTCGTTGTGTATCCTCCAAACTTCCCGCGCGACAAGAAATACCCACTCGTTCTTTACATTCACGGCGGCCCGCAGGCGGCCTCCACTACGAGCTTTGACTTTTTCCCTCAGCTCTTGGCGTCGCACGGCTATGTGGTCTTCGAGCCGAACTATCGCGGCAGCGACAACCTCGGCAACAAGTACACGCGAGCCGTCATGAACGATGCGGCGGACGGACCCGGACGCGACATCATGGCCGGAATTGCCGCGCTCGAAAAACAGGGTTTCATCGACGAATCGCGCATTGGCGTTTCCGGCTGGTCTTATGGCGGTTTCATGACGTCCTGGCTGATCGGCCACTATCACATTTGGAAGACAGCCGTTTCTGGCGCGGCCCCAAACAGCAGGGCCAGCCAATACACTCTCTCGGATTACAACATCATAGAGGGTTTCCAGTTCGGCGGCTCGCCGTGGAAGAAGGAGTACGCGAAAGCGTACGAAGAACAATCGCCCATCACCTATGCGGGCGCCATCACAACGCCCACTTTGATCCTCCACGACACCGGTGACCCCACCGTGCCCATCACCAATTCCTACGCAATGTACCACGCGCTTAAGGACAACGGCGTCACCGTTAAATTCATTGCCTTCCCAATACACGGACACTGGCCCGACGACTATCCCGTGCACGAGTCCGATTTATACCGCATCTGGCTCGAGTGGTTCGACCAATATTTGAAGTAGCGGAGGGCGGTGCGTGGAAATCCCTGCGGGAATCACAAGACTGCCCTTCCTTCGTCAGGGTAAACAGGCGCTACGAAGCCCGCCGCTAGGACGGCTTGCCGCCGCGCCAGCGGTATTGTTTTTCCTGCGGCAAGCCGAGCTGGGCTAGGACGCGGTAGGCGAATTGGGTGACGATGTCGTCGATGGATTTGGGGGCGTAGTAGAAGGCGGGCATGGCGGGCATTATGGTGGCGCCGGCGTCGTGGACGCGGAGCATGTTTTC
>PKWH01000176.1 GCA_003131985.1 Acidobacteriota bacterium
TGGGGCCAGAAAAACATAAGGAGAGAAATAATCCAGAGCCAAACAGTTACGCCGCCGTTTGCAGCAATACTGGGCACCACGTTCAGGTTGAATACCGCGACAACAAAGAGCGCGACAAGATCCCAGCGGCCCAACGCACGTTTTAGATGCGCGGTTTCGCTTTGCGGAGAGGCTAGCTCTGCCACTGTGCTCCTTGAACGGACGAAACCGAGCTGTCGCGCCAGCTGCTGGGCTGTGACCTCGGAAGAAAGCTCGCAAGAATCTAGTGCGCGCTGCTGGCTGCGGCGTGCGGCTCTTTTTGCGCTTGCGCAAGTGCCGGAGCGATTTCTGCGAAAACTGCCAGATGGCGGTCCACATCCGCCTCGGTGTGCGCCACCGATACCGTCCACTGCTCGTCCCACCAATAAGGTTGCGCCATCACGCCGCGGTTCACCATGGCGAACCAATAATGCCGCCACAGTTCGCTATCTACCTTCAACCAATCGCGGTAATTGTGAATCGGCTTCGGTGCGAACATCAACGAACCGTTCGACCCAGCACCCACGACGTAGGCTTTCAAACCCGTCTTGCCGATTTCTTTGTCGTAGCCGTCGAGTAATTTTTTATTCAGGCGATTCACATGCTCGTAAGCTGCCGGCGTAAGGACTTCCCTGAACATCGCAAGCCCGGCTGCCATGGCCACTGGGTTCGTGTTATATGTGCCGCCGTGGAAAACCTTATGGTCCGAGATAAGGCCCATCACTTCGCGCGTGGACGCAAACGCGGCCAGCGAGAATCCCCCGCCGATGGATTTTGCGAGACAAACGATGTCCGGCTTGATTCCAAAGTATTCGCAGGCTCCGCCGCGCGCCAGCTTCGCTCCAGTCTTGACTTCGTCGAAAATCAGGAGAGCGCCATTTTTCTTAGTAATTTCGCGAAGCGCCTGATGATAACCCTCGTCGGGTATCAATATGCCGACGTTCATCATGATCGGCTCTACGATGACCGCAGCAATCTCTCCCGGATATTTTGCAAAGAGCCGCTCGACACCCGCCACGTCGTTGAACTGCGCAACCAATGTATTTTGCAGTGTAGCCTTTGTTATGCCCTCACCGCCCGGCACGGAAGTCGGGAAATTCGCGTCGCCCACTTCTTCGGCTTTCGGCTTCACCGAGACGAGAACAGAATCGTGTAATCCGTGATAGCCGCCCTCCATCTTGATGATGCGGTCTCGCCCGGTAGCCGCTCGCGCCAGGCGCACAGCGTGCATCGTGCATTCCGTTCCGCTATTGCTGAAACGCACCATCTCCACCGGAAACCGCTTACAGATTTCTTCGGCCAGCTCCCATTCCAGATCGTGTGGCATCCCGAGCATAGTCCCCGTCGCGAGTTTTTCCTCCACTGCCCGGATCACAGCGGGATTGCAGTGCCCCGCGATCAAGGCTCCGAAGCATAGATTGAAATCGATGTACTCGTTGCCGTCGACATCGTGAAGATGCCCGCCCTTTCCATCGCGGGCGAAAATCGGGTACGGATCGTAAGCTCGATAATTGCTCGCCACACCAAGCGGCAGCCGTTCCTCGGCTCGCTTGTGCGCCTTGCGCGAACCCGGCGTGCGTTTCTCGTATGTGGCGATTTCTTTCTGAAGTCCCTCGTGCATGACAACCTCCGTGACACAAATCTCTGGCCGAGGCAGGGCGCTCAGGCTTAGCGGTGTCCGTGCGTTTCTCTTAGCCTGCCTCTACGCAAGAAAGCGAGGGCGCCGCCCAGGCGACACCCTCGCTGTACAAACCTACTAAAACCAGCTAGAACAGGAACTTCAATCCAAACTGAACCACGCGCGGACCTTCCCGAACTTTCAACACTTCGCCAAATGTTGAATCGGAAAAGTTTCCGTCCGGATTGTTGAGTTGTGTGTGATTCCATGCGTTGTAAAATTCCGCGCGAAACTCCGTGTTCCAGCGTTCGTTGATGGGAGTTTTTTTCGAGAAGACTAAATCGCTGTTGCTCAGCGCCGGCCCGCAGCAGAGGGAATGTGGAAGGTTTCCGAAGGTTCCGGCCGCAGGGTCGGTAATGTTTCCCGTAAAATAAAGGTGAGTCGGATTTGAACTGGACCTGGCATTCAGAAATTGGACTGGACCGGTGATTTGCGGCGTATTCGCGTCTTCAAAGTTGAAACTGCTCTCCAGCTCCAAATCGTCTTGCGTCTGCACGCGAATGGGAAATCCGGTCTGATAGGTAATAATCGCGGACATTCCCCAACCGTCCAAAGCTTTGCCCTTGAACCCATCATATTTTGGCACGGGCAGTTCCCAGACAGGGCTGAAGACGAATCTGTGTTTCGCGTCGAGCAGCGACAATCCACGAGTTGCGGCGAAATTCACCGGATTCAGTTCGTTTTCAAACGAAGCGCCTTGGTCGATCGCCTTGCTGAAAGTGTAGGAAGCCTGAAACAACAGACCGTGGGAATAGCTCTTTTCGACTGAGAGTTGCAAAGCGTTGTAATTGGAGTTCGCGATCGTGCCCTCAGCGAAAATATTGCTGAATACCGGAACGCCGTCCGCCGGGCAACCCGCTCCAGTAGATGGCAGGCAATTGGGCGAGGAGAAAGGCCGCGTGCCGACGAGCGTGATTCCCCCGGCAGGAACGATTCCGGCGGGAACACATCCCGGGTTTCCGCCAGGTGCACCGGTGTAGGGCAAGACCAGACCGGTGCAAGTGACCGACGGAACATGGAAAGGTTCCGGTGGCAATGCCGATATGCCTCCGGGAGGGACCACTGTACCGTTCGGAAGCGTTGTACCGGCCGCCGGGATAACTGTTCCGCCGGGAATGAAGTACTCAGTATCCGCGCTAAAAGGTCCGCAGGTCGTCGGCGTTCCGCCAGGACCCGTGAGTACATTGCTGCCGCTCAAGGTTGCGTTTGAAAGGTTGATAAGGCCAAGNNCCTTGGGTGCCGACGTAAGACACGCGCAGCACCGTGGACTTAGTTAACTGGCGCTCGATCGTCAAATTGTATTGGTCGGCATACTGCGTTTTCAGATGCGGATCGAATTCTCCGAACAGCAGAATGGGACGGAAGGCCGACCAGTCAACGCAACCATTTGGACCTCCCGGCTGGAAGCACGGAGTATTCGGCGTCTGGCTCAAAACAGGGCCGAAGACATTAGGGTTCTGAGTGCCATCCTGAAGCAGGAATGGAGTGTTAAAGTTTGGATTCGAAAGGTCAATGCTGCCGCCAAAAGGAGGTTCCGCGCTGAACTGCGCCAGCACGAGCTGTTCAATCGGATTATAGAAAATTCCATATCCGGCTCGAATGCTGGAATTTCCCGGTCCGCCTGTCAATTTGGCGAGCCAGCCCTCCGTCCATCCGGGGCTCCAGGCAATTCCAATGCGCGGCGCGAAATCTTTGTAGTCGGTTGAGGTCAACCCGCTTGGCACTCCCTTGTCGCCGGGGAACACCAATCCCAACGGGAAAACCGAGTTGGCTGGTCCTGTCTCACTACAATCCGTGCTGCCTCCTGCCGCTGCGGAGATGATTCCGGCACTGGGGTTGCCAGGATTGTTTAAATTCAGAAGGCAGGGATATTTCTGCGTCGCTTGGCCGGGGCGGAAGGTTTGAAGCCGGTCTCCGAGATCATGATATGGAGTGTTCAGTTCCCATCGCAAACCGTAACTGAGCGTAAGGTTGGGTTTCAGTTTGTAGCTGTCCTGCGCGAAAAGATATAACCCGATGTTCCGATCATTCTGGTGCTGCGCCGCACCTTGCGTATATTCGTTGGCCGTACCGATGAAGTAATCAGGATAAGCGTCTTGAAAACCTACGTCGTTCGTGATGGGCGCATCGCAGTTAGGAGGGACGTTCGGGTTGGACGGAGCGCAAAGGTTCGCATCGCTCANNTGTTTGCCGAAGGTTTTTGTGTAATTGTCCGTGAATTGAAAAGTGTTTCCCGCCTGAGGAAGTTCACCTTCAAAGTTGTTTCCGATGATGAATCCTCCCAACACGCTTACATTGGGAACGCCCTGCCTCCCAGGAATGTTGCTGGTTATTCCGATCGGATTGGTTCCGGGTGTCGGGAACTGCCCGTTTGTCTGCGTAAAGCAGCTATTCACCAAAGAAGGGCCGCAAGAGTCTTGTACGCTCTGAAGAGTATTCAGCGGATGATTATTCCCTTGCTGGCCTTCGCGAAAGTAATTGAATCGGGCTTCGTTTACCGCCGTGGACCCGATGGTCCACGTATGGCTCAGGTTCCACTGCTGGACCCGCGTCTTATTAAGAGCGCCGAAACCAGGGAGCAGACCGCCAGGCTCTTCCAGCTGAAAAGTAGAGTAAGGGACCGTGCTGTTATCGTCGTCAAAATAGTAGTAGGCGCTGAATTGCTGGGACGCATTGATTTTGTGGTCGAAGCGCACGGTGAACTGATCGCCACGCTCCCGTTGGTCCCCAGAGGTGGGAATCGTGCAACTGGCGCTCGTACAATTGGAACCGGTCGAGAACGGGGCCACATACTTCTGATAGAGGGCAAGTGCTGTCGGATCGAAACACTCCACGGGAATCTGGTTGTTTGGGAAGATGCTTGCGAACGGAGTTCCCGCTGCGATCGGCGCTCCTCCTGCCGCAGCCACGGCCTGCGAGCACGTTGTTCCCGTAGTGCTACCTGTCGTTCGGGCTCCCAACAGCGCCGCGAACGGTGCATCGGTGAGTGTTCCGGTAAAAAGCGGTCCGCCCGAGAAATTGCCGCCCGCCTCTCCGTTAGCGCCAATTGTCGGAAGCGCTATGTTCCCGGATGACTGCCCCTGAATTAAGCGATTCCCTTCATATGAAGCGAAAATGAATGTCTTATCTTTCTTGACGGGACCGCCCAAAGTCGCGCCGAATTGATTCTGTTTGTAGTCCAGCAGAAAAGGATCGAAATAACCCTTAGAGTTGAGCGCCTGGTTGCGGAGGAACTCGTAGAAGTCGCCGTGCAAATTGTTCGTGCCGGATTTCGTAACCACGTTTACCACCGATCCGGAGTTGCGCCCGTATTCCGCGTCGAATGTGTTGGTGATCACTCGAAACTCTTCGATCGCATCCGGCGAGGGCTGAATCGCCGGGGCGTTGATGAAAATGTCGTTGCCATCGCCTCCGTTCACCATGTAATTGTTCGACCGGCCGCGGCCCCCGTTGACTGACACAGCTCCCGCGTTATCGCTGCCCAGAAATAAGTCCGCACCCAACTCCGACTGCACTCCCGGCTGTAACTGGAGCAGAGAATACGCATTGCGCGTGGCCATAGGAAGTTCGCGTATAGCGGTGTCTGTCATCACGGCACCGAGTTGCGTGCTGGTCGTTTCAACTTGCGCAGCATTCGCCTCTACCGTGACAGTATCGGCGGATCCGCCGACCACAAGGTTTACGGTAACCAAATTGACGTGGCCAATGGTGACGACGATATCCTTCTCGACGTATTTCTTGAAGCCCTTCGCATCGGCGCTCAGCTCGTAGGAACCTACTGCTAACTCCGGGATATCAAACGCGCCACTACTGTCGCTCGTGACGGTGCGTGTGGAGTCCGTTCCAGTCAGCTTCACTATTACGGTCACGGCCGGAACGACCGCTCCGGATTGGTCCACAACTGTTCCGCGAATTGTTCCGTTGGTTTGCGCCCAGGCCGTTCCGCTCAAAAGAGACGCCGCAAACACAAATAGACACACACGCGCCCACGTTTTCGAAGTCATCGCCGCTCCTCTAGGAAAAGCTGGCGCCACCCCAACCCCCGAGACGCCTCACCCCAACTTTTTCGGTTGCAGCTTTGGAAAAAACCTTACTATAATCCGGGAACCTTAGAAGAAGGCCCATAGGTTGTCAAGAGGAAATTGAATTTGAGGTCGCCCCAGAAACGCACAACGAAAAACACGCATGCGCGCGGCTATTTGCGCATTAGCGACGTCGCGCGCATCGTGGGGGTTTCTCCTTCGATCCTTCGCACTTGGGAGAATCTCGGCCTAGTCGTCCCTACTCGCACCGACAGCAAGTACCGAATCTATACGCATGCCGACGTTCGCATTTTGAAACGCGCTCAATTCTTTCGTCGGGCGCGCGGCATGAATGCGCCCGCCATCGTTCACCTGCTCAAAGCTCAGAAATTGTTGCCGCACGCCAGCCAACGGCCTAAGGCCAGCCCTGTCGGTTCGCGTTTGCGTCGTTTGCGATTGCAGCGGAAAGCCTCCCTCTCTCAGGTGGCGCACGCGACCGATGTATCGGTCGGATTCCTCAGCGCGATCGAGCGCGGCCAAATGACCGCCTCGGTCGCCACCCTTCGTCGACTAGCCCGTTTTTACCATGTGAATATTCTTTCTCTTTTTAATCCTTCCGAAGCGAATCCCGGTCGTGTGAGGCCGGCAGATAGAAAAGTTCTGGAAGCCGGACCCGGCGTGCGGATGGAGCTTCTATCGTGGGGCAACGCCGCGATGATGGAGCCGCACCTGTTTCGCATAGCCCCATCGGCCGGGAGCGGAGAATCCTACGCGCATGATGGCGAGGAGTTTCTGTACATCCTCCGCGGCTCCCTCGAAATCGTTCTTGATGGCGGTGAAAAACACCGGCTCGAAGAAGGAGATAGTTTTTATTTCGAGAGCAGCAACGAGCATCACTGGAAGAATCCGGGTAAAAAGGAAACGCTGGTGCTGTGGATCAACACGCCTCCAACGTTTTAACGTTCTCAGCAGATAGAAATGGGAGATTATTTTGAACCAAGAGCCGCGAATTCAGACCGTGAATAAATGCTCAGTGCTGATTTCCCTTGTCGTCGCGGCGCTGATGTTCGCCGCTGCAGGCTGCGCAAAAAAGAAGCCGACGCTAAGCCTTCTAGTCTGGGAAGGCTACGCGGACCCGTTGTTCGTGCGCGCTTTTGAGGAATCGCACCATTGCAAAATCACGGCAGCATACATGGGCACCAGCGACGAGCTCGTCGCAAAGCTTAGGGGAGGCAGCGCGAGCAATTACGATGTAATCTCGCCCTCAAGCGACGTGGTAACGTCTATCGCAGCGGCTGGTCTCGCGGCTCCGCTCGATCTCTCAAAGCTCCCGTCCTATCCACAGCTTTCTGACCGTCTGCGCAACGCGCCTTTGGTCCGCATCAACGGCAACGTCTACGGCGTCCCGTTCGTGTGGGGACCGAACCCCCTGCTGTACGACACGACGTTCTTTAAGACGCCGCCCGATAGCTGGTCCGTGCTTTGGGATTCCAATTTGAAAGGAAAAATTTCCGTTTGGGACGATCTATCAACCATCTGCATGGCAGCGCAGGTTCTTGGCTACGACAAGCCGGATCCAAGCCACCTATACAACCTCACCGATCAAGAACTGGGCAATGTTAAGAAAAAGCTGATCGAGCTGAAGCCAAATATCAGGAAAGTCTGGGCCACCGGAGGCGAACTCACGAACCTCTTCGAGAATCACGAAATCGTCGCCGGTATGGGCTGGCCGTTGATGACCAACAATCTTCGCAAAGTGAACTTCCCCATCGGCGAAACAATTCCCAGGGAAAACACCACGGGATGGATCGACCATCTGATGATCACTTCCGCGAGCGAGAACAAGGAACTGGCCACAGAGTTTCTCGAATACATGATCGAGGCGAAAACGCAAAAATTAGTCGCCGACGTCACCGGCTACGATCCCGCCAATCCTCAGTCCGCGCAGTTTATGGCCGAAGAGCAGAGGAAATCCCTGCATCTCGATAACGTTGACGAATACATGACGCGCATTTATTTCTGGCAACAATATCCACGTCGCGATAAGTACAACGAAATCTGGAACGAAATAAAGGCAGCCCAGTGATTTTCAATTCCTTTGCCCGACGCAGCGCCAAACGGCGCGTTCGTGCTCCCGATCCCACGCCATTCGGCAGTCGCGCTGTTACTGGAGAGCATTCTTGAACGCAGCAGCCTCACCTGCTTCTGCGGAACGAGCTGCTGCGGACGCGTTGCTTTCCATTCGCAAAGTCGAAAAACAATTCGCCAAGCGTCCGGTCTTGTGTGGTATTTCGCTCGACGTTGCCTCGGGCGAGTTTCTGACCATTCTGGGCGAGAGCGGCTCGGGCAAAACCACCTTGCTCCGCTTGATTGCGGGATTTGAACAATTGGATGGCGGCGAAATATGGATGGCTGGCGAACGGCTTGACCGAACTCCAGCCTATCGCCGTCAGGTCAACACAGTGTTTCAGAGCTACGCGATTTTCCCGCACCTGTCAGTTTTTGACAACGTAGCATACGGCCTGCGCGCCAAAGCTGTGCCGCGCGGTGAAATTCCGGCTCGCGTTACACAAGCCCTAGCCATGGTAAAGATGAGTGAATTCGCGCAGTCTGCTCCTTCGCGATTAAGCGGCGGACAGCAGCAGCGTGTTGCATTGGCTCGTGCACTCGTCAATCGCCCCCGAGTTCTACTGCTCGACGAACCCCTCTCCGCTCTCGACGCGAATCTGCGCCGCCAGATGCAGGTTGAACTCAAATCGCTCCAGCGCGAGGTCGGCATCACCTTTATTTTCGTCACCCACGACCAGGAAGAAGCAATGGCGCTTTCCGACCGCATCGCCCTGCTCCGCGCTGGAAGACTCGAACAAGTGGCCGAGCCGCGCGAGATTTACGGCCATCCTGCCACGGCCTATGCCGCGCAATTCATCGGTCAAACCAATCTTTTGCGCGCGGAAGTGCGCGACGGGATCGCAACCGCGGGCCCGATCGCATGGCCGTCAAACGGACCGTCCGGAACCGCGATATTTTCCCTGCGGCCCGAATCCATCCGCTTGAGTCAGGCGTCTCTCGCAGCCAAATCCACCGACGTCACAGCTCAATTCCGCGGCCGGATTAAGAATCAAAGCTTCGGCGGCGCAATGGACCTTCTCGAAATCGATTGCGGCAATTCACATTTGATACGCGCGCGGATACCTAGCCGGGGTCTGCTCGACGGCGTGCAAGAGTTTGAATTCTCCGCAGGCGACGCCGTGCGAGTTCGCGAAGGGGACGCCGACTAGTTTATGTACTCACGCGCATACAAAACAGCGGTCACAATCCCGCCTCTGGCGTGGGTCACGGTTTTCTTGCTCATCCCTTACGCGATTCTCTTCTGCTACAGCTTCTGGTCCGTTTCATCTCTGCAAGTAATAGTGCACAACTGGAATCTGCAGAATTACGCGCAGCTGTTTCGGAATCCGCTGTATCTCACCGTGTTGCTCCGCTCGATTAGAATCGCCGGCGCGGTCACTGCGCTTGCGCTCTTGCTCGGCTATCCGCTCGCCTATTACCTTTCGTTCCACGCCGCGAAACGTAAAGATTTGCTCTACCAACTTGTAATCATTCCGCTGTGGGC
>PKWH01000060.1 GCA_003131985.1 Acidobacteriota bacterium
AAAATGTTATCAAGAAACGCGAGCGCTGAAGTCCGCTGGCCGGCGGCGAGCATATCTGCCAACTGCCAAATCGTGTTCTTCCGCGCGGCCACTACAAGTTGTTGAACGACGAGCGGCGTGATGCGTTCGCCTTTGTGAATGTACGTCGCAAGTTTTTCGATTTCGATGCGAATCCGCGACGGCTCGCTATTCAGAATTTCCGCCAGCAGCACAGCCGCCTCGCGGTCGATCTCCACGCCGCAATCTTTTGCCATTTGTGTCGCGAGCGCAGCGGCCGATTCACCGCCAATCGTCAGCTCGACGATTAGCGCGTGTTCCGCCAGCAGTTTATAATATTTCTGCCGCTTGTCCATCGACGCGGCTTCGAGCAGCAATACCGTAAACGGCGCTGGCGATTCAAAGTACTTCTCCAGCGCTGCGACGATCTCTTCGCGCGCTTTGTCGCCGGCTTTCTCGATCGACTCCACCCCTTCCACGATAATCACTTGCCGCTTCGCCAGCATCGGCATGGTCTGCGCTCGTTGTATCACTTCGTCCCAGCCGCTCTCTTGCACCGCGATTCGCGCTAGCGCCCAGTCGCGCGCCGCTTCCGGAACGCAAACCTCGATGATTTTGTTGCGGCACATTTCGCGAAGATACGTGTCGGTGCCCCACAAAACGACGGCCACAACGGGTTTCCCCGCGTTCAGACGCTCGATTAGTTTCTCCGGGGAAATATCGGCCATTAAAAAGTCTCCACGACGTTTGAAACGAGCTGGGCAGCGAAATCTCGTGCCATTCGTTCGAGCGCCGGATCTTGCTCTTCGAAAAACTCCCGCGCGTCAGTCGAAATCTGATACTCGTCGCGAAAAACCATATCGTCGTTCTTGTACACCACTTTCAGTGTCTTATTGTCCACCAGCAGCACCTTGGTGTGCACGGTTACAAGCATCATGGTCACTTGGCCTGTGGTCGCATTGAAGATCATCGGATTCGTCTCAATCGATATCACTTCGCCGTGCAGCACAGCGTCGGCTTCTTCCGCGTTCTGAACGACCTTGTATTTTGTGCGTTGAAGAAACTGCTTTATTACAGATTCGGTAAACCGCTGCTCGATTCGGTAACGCGTTGTATCATTCTTGAACGCTGGCACCGCAATCGTTTGCCATTCTGACGGCAAGTTGGACGCACGTCCCGCAACGTGATAGCCGCAGCTCACCCCTGACAATGCCGCGACGAATATAGCCAGCAAGGAACCGTACTTCACAAGCGTGTCTCCGAGTTTACAAAGCCGCCTGCTCAAGCAACCCCTCCGCAATTTGCACTGCATTCGTGGCCGCGAGCCGCAAATTATCCACCGCACCCCAGATCCACACGCCGTCTGCGACACTCGGATCCGGTTCAATTCGAGCGATGTGAATTTCTCCCTCGCCCGCGACGCTCACATTGCTCGGCGCACCGTCATCCGGCGCCGCCACCTTCATTCCTAGATTTCTAAGCGCGCTCTCGAGTTGCCCTGGCGTCTGCGGCGAACTGAATTCCGCATAGGCGGCGAACGCATATCCATAGAACACTGGAGCCTGCACCAGTTGAATTGCCGGAACGGGCGCGCGACCCGCTAAGTAAATTCCAGCGTCACGCGCTATCCCCGCGCGCAATTCTTTCAGCGCTGGTTTGCATTCCTCGCCATAACCCGCCAGCAAATTAAAGGCAACTTGCGCGTCGAAAACCGATTGCTCGATCGGCCGAAACGTAAGCAAATTCGTGGTCTGGTTTTCAAGTTCATCCACGCCCGCCTGATCGCGTTCGGACACGGGCGGAAACAGCATCACGACTACGCGCACCGGTGAAAACGGAGCAAGACCGGCTGCGAGTGCGCACGTGATGACCACTCCAGGCGCGGGAGAAGAATAAGGCGCCAATTTGCCTGAACCATTACCGGCAGGAACTCGCAGCGGAAGTACCGAGCCAAGCGGAGGGATCCATCCGCTGCCCTTGCCAGTCGCGGCGATCGCTCCGGTCATATCGATCACCCTTGCACCCGAGCGCTGCGCTGCCTGCCAATTCCGCTCTGCGTCCTGCGCGCTGCCCGCAAAAAAAGCAAACCGTGCCTTTTCGAAACTGTCTTCATCGAGCGCGCGGATAAACGCGGGCTCGCCGCCCGCTTCAGTCAATGTCCCAGCCAGGGCTGGTTCGTCTAGCAGAATAATTTCACTGGCAGGAAAGTTACGGTCTTCGAGGACAAGCTTGACCTCTTTGCCCCGCAGGGAAGAAGCGCCTACAATCGCGACGCGCGTCGATTTGTCAGAGCCGCCTGGCATGGGCCTAAGCAGTCCGGGATGCAGTGCGGTGTCGTACGAAGCGGATTAGCTGCATGACTGGCCCGTGGATGGCGTACCCTGCCGTCAATGTAAATAAGGTGGGTCCGGAAAATTTCACCGCCGCTCCCACAAGCAGCGCCAACAGTATGATCGCAAGCGACGGCTGCCGCCGCGTCCACTGAACATCTTTGAAACTATAAAATCTCAGTGAACTCGACATCAATACGCCAAGCACAACCAGCAGCACCAGCCACAGCACCGACCAGCGTACATCTGAAATTGGCAGCCCTTCACGTAAGTGAACGGTCGCCGCAATCATTCCAGCAGCCGCCGGCGTCGGCATGCCCGCAAAATATCTACTTCCGCCCGGCGCCATTCCCTGGATGTTGAATCGCGCAAGCCTCCACGCGCAGCATGCCACGAAGACGAACCCCATCAACCAGCCCAGCTGCGTCAGGTGCAGTGACTCCGAAGCGTTCGCGGCCGCCAAAGCCCGGACGCCCCAGGCATAAGCTAGAAGAGCCGGTGCGATTCCGAAGCTGACCACATCGGCGAGTGAATCGAATTCGCGCCCAAACGCGCTCTCCGTTCCCATCGAACGCGCTATTCGTCCATCCGCCGCATCAAAAACATAGGCTATTCCAATTGCGATTGCTGCATTGTCGAAATCGGCGAACCGTCCGTCTAGCGTCGCTAAGACCGCGTAATACCCGCAAAGCAGATTTGCTACTGTGAGTGCGCTGGGAAGAATGTAGATGCCGCGTCGAAGGCGGCCGTTGCGGAGGGGGCGTCGCCGTTCCTCTCGAGGGCCGATGGGATCTATGCTGTTGAATTCCATTTCGCCAGTAAGCTTTCGCCGCCCTTTACTTTTTGTCCGCGCCGCACCACGATTTCAGCTTCCATCGGTAGCCAGATGTCCACGCGCGATCCAAATCGAATCAAGCCCACGCGCTCGCCGCGTGAAACCGTTTCGCCTGCGCGTTTCCAGCATATCACGCGCCGCGCAATCGCTCCGGCGATTTGTTTGAACACTAAAGGGCCGCCGGGCGTCTGCAGGGTAATAATATTTTGCTCGTTTTCTACCGAAGCTGCGGAACGAAACGCGGCGTAAAACTTTCCCGGACGGTAAACCACGTCCGCGATCNNCCGAGTCGAGCAGCTCGTCGACAATTTCCACCACGTGCCCATCGGCGGGAGAGACCACGCTGCCGGGTTGGGAGGGAATCGTCCGCTCCGGATCGCGGAAAAAATAAAAAACGAAGAGGCCGAGAAAAATCAGTATCGCCGCTGGCACTTTCCAGCCCGGAATCAGGCACACCACACCGGCAATCAGCGGAGGCAGCGCAAATTTATACGCGTCTTTTACCATCAGCGAGTGGGAAGCCCTTGCTTTCGAAAGAGAAGCGCACCGACGAATTTTGAATGCACGAGTATTGTACGACAGAAGTGAGTGTACCGCTGGCGGCTTAGCAAGCGCTCATGCCGCGCTTAAGCTTAGTAGTGCACCTGTGTCTGGCGCAACTGAAGTTGTATCACCGTCTGGTTCCGGCGGTGGCGCGCCACGATCATTTCCATTTGATCTTTCAAAAGCAGCTTCATTTTTTTCAGGGATACTTCCAGCGCCAGGTCTTCTACGTTCCAGTAGCTTTGTTTTACGAGTTCTTCGAGTTGGCATTCACAGCGGGAGTGTTCTTCTGCGAGTCTGCGGAACTCCTGGTCAACTTCTAACAGCGCCTGCCGGATATCGTGTGTCGTGATCGGCATCCTTTCCCTCCAGGTTGGAAAGCGCATTCACATATCCGTAACATGTAACACAATTCCCGCGCTGAGCCAATAGGATAAAACCCTGAGTGTCGCTACGACCTGCCAAAACGACGACGCGAACTGTGGAACGCCGCTACCCAAGCTTCGCCGTAAGCAGCAGCGCGTCTTCCACGGGCTCGTTGTAATACCGCGCGCGTCGCCCCACTATCTGGAACTTGTGCCGCTCATAAAACCGCAGCGCCGCGCAGTTCGAAGCGCGCACTTCGAGAATTACTTGCGCCGCCCCAAACGTTGCTCCCCACGCGAGAGTTTCTCTCAGCAGCATCGCACCAATGCCGCGCCCACGCGCTTCCGAAAAGACGGCGAAATTCAAAATCTCGATCTCGTTCACCACCCTTCGCGCGACAAGAAAACCCAAGACGCTCGATTCTTCTTCGCCCACCCATCCCGCCATTTCACCCCGGGCCACTCGTTCATAATCCCGCTCCGTCCACTGTGCAATTTCCGGACACGCCGTTTGAATCGCCAGAATCCCATCGATGTCACGGTTTTCAACCAGACGGGTCTTCAAGTTCGTTACTGCCTTTTCGCGTGAACTTCGGCGTCTGTCCGGCGAATATAATTTGCGTCCAGCGTCAACGCGTCCGAAACATCGCCACCTCTGGCGCGACGGTAACCAAGCTGCCCAATCACCGGAGCCAGCACGCTTGAAACCCGTTCGACCCGTGGTAATGGCAAGCGCTCCATCTCAATTCGAGACAGTGCTGCGATCAGCATTTCCGGTGACGGCGAAACGATTGAAAATTCCGCGCTGCCAGGACGGGCTGCAATCGTCCGCAGGAATTCTTCGGGGCGCGACACGCACTCCTCGCCTTCGAGTGCTAACGAATCCTTCTCACGTCGATACACGCCGAAATAAACCTCTCCACGCCGCGCGTCGGACGCCGCCACCAGCACCGTCGCGGTGGAATGAGATTGCGCGGCAATCGCCTCCAAGACGCTAATTCCGACAACCGGCTTCCCATAAACTTCAGCCCAGCCCTTTGCTGCAGCTAGCCCCACTCGTACCCCGGTAAAGGACCCAGGCCCCGCCGCTACGGCGAATAAATCGAAGTCGGTAAGCTTCAGCGAAAGCTCTTGCAGCAGGAATTCGAGGTGGCGAAACATCCGCGAGGAGTACGTTTCTTCCGCGAGTGTCGAAATCACGCCGATGACTTTTTCATCGCGTAAAACTGCCAAACTGCCGTTGGGTGAGGAAGTGTCTAAAGCTAGGATCAGCACAAGCACCATTATAGGGCAATTGCAAGGCCAAACCCGTGAAAATTAAGAGCTTTCCGGCCCCTTTATCCTTCCAGATATTGCTAGATTCGCTTGACGCCAACCTCTCATCTGCCTAAAATTTCATCATGCCCTTCGGGGGGGCTGTCCACCTATGGAATTTAAGCTAGGCGAAAAAGTTGTGTATCCGAACCATGGCGTAGGGATTATTGAACAGATAAGTTACGGCAACCTGAATGGCAGATCGGAGCGGTATTACATGTTGAAAATCGCTTCGAGCGGTTTGAAAGTAATGGTTCCGCAGTCCAACGTCGATTGCGTTGGTTTGCGCCCGATCATCCGTAACACGCAGGCAACCGCCGTCCTTGGATTTCTCGAAAAGGGCCGCTCGGCTTCGCATCATGACTGGAAACATCGTTTCAAGGAAAATTCGGATCGCATGCGGACGGGTTCGCTGATGGAAGTGGCCGCAGTTCTAAAAGGCCTCGTCGCCCTCAGCCGTACCAAGCCGCTTTCTTTCCGTGAAAAAAAGATGCTCGAACGCGCAAAGTATCTTCTGATCAGCGAGCTTGCAACTGTTCGCAACACCTCCGAGCAAGCGGTCGAAGTAAACATCGTCCGCGCACTCGCCAAAGCCAAACTTCAAATGCCGGAGACAGCGCCAATTCCGGAGTAAGTTCAGAAAAATTCTCTCTCTTGTCGTGCGGGCACAATCTGCCAAGGTTGTGCCCTTTTTTTCGGCTCGACGTCGGCTGTAGAGCCGATCGCTGTTCTCCGTAGTCTGCAGAAAACCAAGAACCTGTCATCCCGAGCGGAGCGAGGGATCTGCTCTCTGCTTGTTTCGTCGCCAAACGCCCCCACAAAAAAATAGGCGCCCCAAACCTCGGAGCGCCCAATCCCGGCAATAATACTTTGCTGCTTACGCCTTCTTTTTGTTCTTCAGCGCATTCAACGCCAGCGTCAAACGCGACTTGTACCTGTTCGCCGTATTCTCAGTCAGCGTGTGCTTGCGAATCGCCTTATCCACCTCGGAAAAAGTCGCTGAAGCCAGCTTCTGGGCGCCATCCACGTCGCCTGACGTGAGCGCCGCACGCATCCGCCGGATAGCCGTCCGCACTCGCGTCCGGTTCATGCGATTGATAGCCTGCCGGTGTTCCGCTTGCCGTATATTTTTCAATACCGATTTCGTCTTCTTCTTGTGCTTTACCGCCCCACCCTGTGCCATTCATTACTCCTTAGTAGTTTTATTTCAGTTATCGAGAGTATCCGACCCTCGCTTTCGTGTCAATTTCCTTGGTCTTGGTCGAAATGAGTCAATTTACGATCTGTGTGCGTAGTCCCGGTCTTCAGGCGCTTCCAATCCGCGAAAGGATATCCGCAAGCTTCTCCGGCGCCGAGAAAAATGGGGAATGATCTGTATCGATGGAGAAAGCCTCCCGGCATGGCGACGCCTTCTGCATCTCCCGCTGCAGCCCGTGCGTTATAGCGCGGTCGCGCGCGCATTCGATGTAATAGCGTGGGATTCCGCCCCAACGCTCTTCCGTCGTCACTACCGGCGTTCCAATGGGCGCGCCCGACTGAGCGCAGAGGCGCGACTGCGCGAAACTGACGTCATCTTCCGCACAATTACCGTAAAACGCTTCGCGGCTATGTTCCGGTTTGAAGTCGATGGTTCCGTCTGCGTGCTGATCCGTCGTGGACGGGTTGACCATGCTCCCCTGATCCTGTGTTGCCCAGGTCATCAGCGAGTCGCCGTTGCGCGGCAAAAACGCGCACACATATACCAGCGCTCCAATTTTTTTCGGGCAATTCTCAGCGGCCTGCGTAATCGCCACGCCGCCCATGCTGTGCCCGGCCAAAATCACCGGCTTAGTTTGCGCGCTGGCGATTTCGCAAATCCGGTCGGCGTAGCTTTTAAGCGTAACAGTCGCCGTGGCCGTCCGATCATCTCCGTGCCCCGGCAAATCCGGCGCGAGAACTTTGTGCCCCTTGGCCTCAAGCAGTGGCACAACCTTACGCCAGCACCAGCCGCCGTGCCACGCGCCATGAATCAACAGATAAGTTGACATGATCGCGAAGATTGTAGCGGAAGAATAGAGCACCGTCGATTCTGAGCGTAATCGGAAATCCGCTATCCATCCAGGCTCTCGCAGATCCCGAACCGCGCGACGTTTGCATTGACACTTCTCGCTTGCGCCTTTAGGCTATGCGCCACTACTGCCGGGGACGCCTAGACTGGCTTGGGGTCGGCAGCGCACACAATGAAACGCGAAGAAATTCTAAAACTCCTCGAACAAGTAGGCGCTGTCCGCACCGGCCATTTCGAACTTTCCAGCGGGCGCCACAGCGCCACCTACATTCAATGCGCCCTCGTTCTCGAACATCCTCAGCATGCCGAGCAACTGGGCCGCGCGCTCGCCGATCTCTTTAAAGAACATTCCGTCGCTTGTGTCGTCTCGCCGGCCCTAGGCGGCATTCTCGTCGGATATGAAGTCGCCCGCGCCCTCGGAGTCCGCTCGCTTTTTGTGGAACGTGACCGCTCCGGCCAAATGGCCCTGCGTCGCGGATTTGAGCTAAAGCCCGGCGAACGCGTCCTCGTAATCGAAGATGTTTGGACCACTGGCGGCTCAACGCGCGAAACCATCGGCGTAGTGGAAGAGGAAGGCGGTCTCGTCGTCGCCACTGGCGCCCTGATTGACCGCAGCGGCGGCCGCCTCGAACTAAACGTTCCCGCGCGCGCCCTGCTCGAAATGGACGTCCCAAGTTTCGAGCCCGACGAATGTCCGCTCTGCCGCGCCGGAGGCACCCCCACCCGCCCCGGTTCCCGCTACCTCCGCCGCA
>PKWH01000272.1:0-2776 GCA_003131985.1 Acidobacteriota bacterium
GAGGCTGGCGGAAAAGACACATCCGGCATAGAAAATGCCCTCGGCCAGGTATACCCCCTCCTCGACCGCTTGTTATAATGTCAACAGCGCCAGGACTTTACGCCGAGCGGTCACCTTCTCATCGGCGGGACAGTTCTGTGATTCCGAGAATTTGTGTCTCCAAGAGTTTCAGAGAGTTTCTGCCTTCCCTTAGGCGTGCCGTAGAAGTCTCGCGGCGTTCGGTACTCGCGAAGCGTTTAGCGAACGAGGCACCATACAAATGCATCGCAGACTCATCACCGTTGCAATCCTAGCCGCTGGGACGTTCCTCTCCCTGTCATCGCCAGCCCACGCTCAGATTGCCACCACCGTGGACAATCACGGCAAGCAAGTCTTCGTGAATGATGATTCCCCATCAGGCCGTCGTGGGAGTACTATAAGTTCTCCATCGGTGCCGGCGGGATTTCATTCTGTGGACGCGCAGCCGAAGTCGGCAACAGACGTCACAGACCCGCGCCTCGATCGCATCGTGCGCGATGCGGCCGATCGGCATCATGTGGATCAGGCGTTGGTGAAAGCGGTAATCAATCAAGAGTCGGGATGGAATCCAGGAGCTGTTTCGCGCAAGGGTGCGATCGGCTTGATGCAATTGATTCCGGGTACGGCACAACGCTTTGGCGCTGGAAATCCGTTTGACCCGGCCCAAAACGTGGAAGCTGGAACGACGTATCTGAAATCGCTGCTAGATCGCTACGACAACAATCTGTCGCTGTCGCTCGCCGCATACAATGCCGGCGAGCACGCCGTGGACATGAATGGGGGTGTTCCGGCGTACAGGGAAACGCAACAGTACGTGCAAAAAGTGACTGAAGCTTACTTCCGGTCTGACTCGGGCCGCAACACGACGCTCTGGACTCCGCCAAGACGTCCATTGCGAAAAGAAGTGGACTCGAAAGGCCGCGTAGTTTACACGAACGAATGAACGCAAGTGTTCTCCTTCAAAGTTCATAGGCCGAAGAAATTTTTTCCGATCGCCATCGCGATACTTGTGTCGCTTGCCTCCCCCGCTTATGCCGACCGAAAATACGACGCGCGCCAGCAGTTCGAACGCGCCGTAAGAATTCGGACGGTCCTGGAAGAGCGCCCTGAAAAGTCCCGCACTCTGGCCGATTACAAACAAGCGGTGGCCGCCTACCAGAAAGTTTATTTGATCACTCCGCAGGCCGAAGAAGTGACGCCTGCGCTGATTGCAGAAGCCGAGCTGTACCAGCAAATGGCTCAGCAATTCGACGAGAAGTATTTTCAGTCCGCCATCGATAAATACAACTTCCTGCTGAAGCAATATCCCGAGAGCCGCTACCGCTCCGAAGCAATTTTTTCCATCGCGCAAATTCAGAAAAACGATTTGGGCCGGCCCGAAGTCGCCGAAGTTACCTTCAAGGATTTTCTGAAACGTTTTCCAAATTCAGATAAGGCGCCGAAAGCGCGCCAGGCGCTGAAGGAGATTTCGGACGCGCGCGAAATTGTGGCGGTGAAAGAGAAGCCTCCTGAAATCAAAGGGCAGATCGTCGAGCAGCGGGAGAGCACGCACGCAACGCCGCACGTCACCGACATTCACACCTGGAACGCTGAAAACTACACTCGAATCGTAGTGAGCCTCGAAGACACCGTTAAATTTGACTCCGCGCACATCGCTTCTCCCGATCGCGTCTATTTCGATTTGCACAAAGCGCTCATCGGTCCGGGCCTGGCGAATAAAACGATCGACGTGAAAAATGGCCTGCTGAAATCTGTGCGCGTAGGGCAGAACCGCGAGGGCGTAGTCCGTCTGGTTCTGGATGTGGACGGCGCGCGCGACTGGTCGGCGTACCTGGTCTCAAATCCTTATCGCCTGGTGATCGAAGTCCGCAACAACGCCGCCGTTACAACTGCGAAAAATGCAACGGGTGTTCCCACGCAACCGGCGTCGGCTGCGCTCGCCCCCACGCCTACGAAGGATGATGCCGAGAAAGCCGATACGAATGCGTCTGCAAGAACGAGCGAAACAGTTTCCCCCGCCGGCGAAAAACAACCTGCCAGTTCCAAGCTCGCGGCGAAGCTTGCTGCAACTCCAGCGGCAAACAGTACGCCCTTGAAATCGAANNTCTCTGACGCGCGCCCTGGGACTGAAAATTGGACGTATCGTCATTGATCCGGGCCACGGCGGACACGACACTGGAACGATCGGGCCGCACGGCTTGATGGAAAAAGACCTCTGCCTGGACGTCGCGCTGCGCCTGGGACATCTGATCGACCAAAAGCTTCCTGGCGCGGAAGTGGTTTACACACGTAAAGACGACACATTTATTCCGCTCGAACAGCGCACCGCTATTGCCAACGACGCGAAAGCGGACCTCTTCATTTCCATTCACGCAAACTCAAGCCATGACCATGAAGCGCGCGGAATCGAGACTTATTACTTGAACTTCGCAACCTCGGAAGAATCGCTGGAAGTTGCAACGCGTGAAAATTCTCTTTCGCAAGAAGGCCTGCATGATTTGCAGGACATCGTGAAGAAGATCGCGCGTAACGAAAAGATCGAGGAATCGAAGGAATTCGCGAACGATGTCCAGGATTCGCTCTCGCACCGCATGCAGCTCGTGAGCCAGAACGAAAAGAATCGCGGAGTCAAAAAGGCTCCCTTTGTTGTGCTGATCGGCGCGAACATGCCCTCGATCCTTTCGGAAATTTCGTTCATCAGCAATCCCAGTGACGAAAAACTGCTGCGCAAAGGCGATCAGCGCCAGCGCGTCGCCGA
>PKWH01000272.1:2811-3519 GCA_003131985.1 Acidobacteriota bacterium
GCCATAGCTACAGTGGCATCCAACGGGAACCCCAAGTAGAATTCCGGCATCTAATTAGAATGCTTACGCGTCACTACGTTTCCCTTTCTCTCATCGCCGTACTTTTATTATTCGCGGCAATTTCCACGCCCGCTCAAGCAGTGGTCCCGGATTCGTTTGCAGGCTGGAGCTGCAATGGAAGATCCGCGTTTAATCCCGCCCAGCCGTCGGAGATCGCCTCGCAGACTCCCAGTTCAGTGGGAAATAGTGTTTTAGCGGAATACGGATTCGTCGCCGGAGAACAGTGCGAGTACACACGCGCTTCTGAAAAGCTGGGTGTTCAGGTCTATCGCATGAAGGATCCAAGCGGCGCGTACGGGCTCTTTTCCTACATGCGCACTGCCGATCTGCTGCATGGCAGCCTCACCGAACATTCGGCGCTTGGTCCCTCGCGAGCGTTGGCGCTCGACGGCAATCTTCTGCTGGATATTCGTGGGACCGAGCTTCCGAAGAAGGAAAAAGATCTGAAGGCTCTAGTCGCTGATGTAAAGCTCCACGCCGAAGAAGGCCCGCTCCCGTCGCTTCCGGATGAAATGCCCTCGCAGGGGATGGTTGAACGATCGGATCATTATCTCTTGGGGCCCGCGACTCTGTATCAGTTCGTCCCTGTCGCCTCGAACGACTGGCTCGGATTTTCTCAAGGAGCCGAAGCTGAATCTGCGCGGTACA
>PKWH01000272.1:3533-3733 GCA_003131985.1 Acidobacteriota bacterium
GTCAATCCTGATCCAAGCGCTCCGCCGCTGTTTGCCAAGCGCTCTATGACTCTGCTGGCGATCGTTTACGGAGCGCGCACGCGAGCAGAGGCCGATGCTTTGCTGAAACAAGTCGAATCGGGCGCCGAAATCACATGGAACGAACCAACATTCCAATTCAAAGAGCCGCCAATAACGGCGATGATCGCCGAAACCATCGT
>PKWH01000311.1 GCA_003131985.1 Acidobacteriota bacterium
ATGGAGGCCGCTCTCCGCGACGCTGTAGATGCGGGGATAAAAGAAGAAATGTCCGCCGCGCGTGTGAATAATGACCCGCTGAAAGTGAGTGTCCGCTCGCTCGGCTCGCGCCCCGCTGGAAAACTTCCTGACGATTCGCCGCTTCTCGATACCTTCCGAAGTGTTGACGCCTTTCTGGGCAATCGTTCGCGCCTGGAACGCAGTTCCACCGATGCGAACATCCCTCTATCTCTCGGCATTCCAGCCGTCTCCGTCGGCGGTGGAGGAAAGGGCGGAGGCTCGCACACGCTCACGGAATGGTACGACGCGACTGGACGCGAAACCGGACTCAAGCGTCTCTTCCTGATCACGGTCGCTCTCGCCGGAGTTCAGCCCTAGTGCTGCGATCATCCAGGCGGGTTTCGCAGATGGGATCGGAGAAGCCGCGCACCAACATGCTCGCGGTCGGCGTCCGGATTTTCGCGGCGACGCTCGTCGCGCTCTCCCTCTCCGTTATCTCTTGGCAGGTCATCAAAGCGGAAGCGTCACAAAATTCGCCGCCCCAGAATCAGACCTCCACGCCGTCGGCACAAACTCCCGCAGACCTCGTCCTGACGAACGCGGTCATCAGCACCATGGACGAAAATCATCCGCGCGCAAGCATGATTGCTATCCGCGGCGGAACAATCGTCGCTGTCGCTTTCAATATCTCCGACGCCATCAAATCGGATCAAGCCGCCGCAGTCGAAGCCCTGATTGGCCCCAATACCCGCGTAATCGATTTGCACAAACAATTCGCCATGCCGGGATTTAACGACGCGCACGCACATCTTTTCAGCGCGGCTTATGCGAAGCTTGAAGTGGATCTTAGCGGCGTGAAATCTCTCGCCGAATTTCAGCAGCGCATTCGCGATCGTCTGAAAGATTACAAGCCCGGCGAATGGGTTCTCGGCCGGGGCTGGGACCACACTCTATGGCCCGAGAAGAAATTCCCTACCCGGCAAGACCTCGATGCTCTTTCCACTGAGCGTCCTATGCTCTTCAGCCGGCTCGACGGCCACGTAGCCGTCGCAAATTCTCGCGCGCTTAAGATCGCGGGCATCAAACGTGCCACTCCTGACCCTCCCGGTGGTCATATCGAACGCGACGCGAAATCCGGCGAGCCGACTGGCATGCTCGAAGAAGACTCCGCGATAAACCTTGTCTACAAACACGTTCCGCCCTACTCCGCAGAGCAGCGGCTTCGCGGGTTTGAACTTGTCATGGACGAAGCCGCCCAGTATGGCGTCACTTCGGTGCAAGATAATTCGGTGATGGATGCGGATGACTCTGCAAATTGGGGCTGGCAGAACTTTCTTCTCCTGCAGCAGCTCCAGCGGGAAGGGAAGTTGAAATTCAGAATCACGGAATGGCTTCCTTTTAATGCTCCGCTTCCGCGACTCGAAGAAATGCGCCGCATCGGCGGTAGTACTTCGCCTGGAAATCCGGGCGACCCGTGGCTCACGACCGGCCAGCTGAAACTGATCTTGGACGGCTCGCTCGGTTCGCGCACCGCAGCGATGCTCGCGCCATATTCCGACGATCCGAGCACTTCGGGAATTCTGGAGGTAAATCCCGATCAGCTCAAGCAAATGGCCATCGAGCGCGACCGCGCAGGATTCCAACTCGCATTTCACGCCATCGGCGATCGTGCGAACCGCGTGGCCCTTGATACGTTCGCCGCCGTGCTCGAAGCCAATGGCCCGCGCGACCGTCGCGATCGCGTCGAACACGCCCAAGTGGTTGAAGCCGGCGACTTCGCCCGCTTCGGAAAACTAAACGTCATCGCCTCCATGCAGCCCGCGCATCTCCTCGATGACGAGCGCTGGGCTGCCGACCGACTTGGCCCGGAACGTTCGCGCGGCGCCTACGCCTGGAAAACCATGGAAAAAAACGGAGTCCGTCTTGCCTTCGGGACGGACTATCCCGTGGTGGCGATCAATCCTTTGCGCGGGATCTATGCCTGCGTCACGCGCCAATTGCCCGATGGCACGCCCGATCACGGCTGGGAGCCGCAGGAGCGTTTGCGCGCGAAGAATTGTTTCCTCGCATACACAGTGGGCTCCGCCTACGCGCAATTCGAAGAGCAGCGGAAGGGAGCTATCGCCCCCGGAATGCTGGCGGACATCGTCGTGTACCCGAGGGACCTCAATCAAACGAAGGCCTCCGCCATACTCACGCTCCCGGTGGTGATGACGATCGTCGGCGGCAAAATTGTCTATCAGCAGCCGCAACAGTAGCGGAATTCGCTCGCTCGCGGAATGAACGCGGACCCTGCGCCCTTCGATGTAGCTACCTTCTCTGCTCACTCTCTACTTCGATGGATTGAATTTCGCCGTCGTACGTTTTGTGCTCGACCGTCACGAAAGTTATTTTCGCGGTTTTCCCGTCCAGCTCCGTGCACGGCTTGAACTCGCCCGCTTGAAACGGAACGTCCTCGGAAATGTCCACCCGTGTGTAGTCGCGCGCATGTAATCTGAACGTGCTGTTGCGCGCGGCAATCTTCAGCCTCATTTCAACGCCGGAACACGTCACGTCGCTTATTCCGCCTTCGGCATCTACGCGGGCATGATCGGCAAGACTTCCCTCGGCCGTGGATTGCGCCCGCCGCAATGGGAGAACCGGCGAAATGCACGCCATCGTCGCGATAATCAGCAGTAACCGAGCCATAAAGTGCGAACTTTCTACTACATCCATTTTCTCGCGTCAACAACTCGCGTTTAAGCGTAGCGCCCTAATTGTCCTCGCGAACATCCGCCGCCGCAGTTTTTCAGGGGGTCGGAGCTTCAGCTCCGACAAAAAGTCGTGGCGCGCAGCGCCCGCCTTTCGCGGCGCACTTCCCGCGAGTTGTCGATTTTGAGGCCCTCCGAGTTCCGGCACTCCCCGTCAGCATTTCTTGCGAACAGCTGCGCGCCGTTTCGCGTCTTGTCACCTGCGCGTGCGTCCGCTTACACTCTTTGCGCCATGTTCAGCAAACGCCTGCGCGCCGATCTCGCTCTAGGATTCTGCGCGCTCATCTGGGGCGCAACTTTCGTTGCCGTAAAGGACGCCCTCGCCGACGTTTCGGTCCTGGTTTACCTCGCAGTCCGCTTCGCGCTCGCCGCTGTGGTGATGGCTATCTGGTTTCGCTGTTCGCTTCGCGGCATCAGCGGAAAAGCCGCGTGGGCCGGAGTCCAAATCGGCCTCTGCATGTTCACCGCCTACGTCTTTCAGACCAGCGGGCTGAAATACACGACTCCTTCGAAGGCCGCCTTCATCACCGGCTCGAGCGTCGTAATCGTCCCTCTTCTCCTGGCACTCTTTGCTCGACGCCGTTTGAATATGTGGATTTGGTCCGGAGCCCTGGCTGCTCTGATAGGCCTCTATTTTCTCACCGTCCCCCCCGAAGGTCTCGGCGGCCTGAACCGCGGCGATCCCATTGTTTTCGGCTGCGCCGTGATGTTCGCCGTGCACATGATTCTCATCGGCCGCTACGTCGGGCTTCACTCTGTCGGCGCCCTGGCAGTCGTGCAAGTAGCCGCCACCGCGATTCTCGCCACCGTCGCCGTGCCGCTTCTAGCCGTCACAGGTTGGGAATCCCCACGCTTCGTTCCCACCGGCACTTTGATCTTTGCAATTCTCGTCACCGCAATCGGATCCACCGCTATCGGCTTCTCGTTTCAAACTTGGGCGCAGCAATACACTTCGCCCACTCACACCGCAATCTTGATCAGCTTGGAGCCCGTGTTCGCCGCAATTACTTCCTGGCTCCTCGCCCGCGAACATCTCGGAGCCCGCGTGTTACTCGGCGCCGCCCTGATTCTCGCAGGCATTCTGCTCGCCGAATTGAAAGGCCACACCCCCGCCATCGCCCCCGAAACCCTCGAACCCGCCGTGCACAAAGAATCCTAGCTAGTAGGCCCTGAACGTTGAAAGTTCTTTAATCTGCGGTTAATTGTGTTGCGGAGGTTCTTGCTTGTGGTATTTCACGTCAACCGGATCGTACATCACAGGTAGCTTCAGATTCTTACGTTCGAAGCCAGTAATGTGAGGATCGTGAACCAGCGTCAGCCCAATATCGTCGAGCCCGCGCAGCAAACAATCCCGGCGAAACGGATCAATCGTGAACTCATAGCGAAGTCCGCCATCGTCGGTAACGATCTGTTTCTCCAGATCAACAGTGAGGCGGTAACCCTGCTGCTTTTCGGCCCGCTTGAAAAGCTCATCCATCTGCTCGTTTGAGAGCGTCACGGGAAGAATCCCGTTCTTGAAGCAATTGTTATAAAAAATATCGGCGTAACTCGGAGCCAGAATGGTCCGGAATCCGTAATCAAGAATGGCCCAAGGCGCGTGTTCGCGGCTCGAACCGCATCCAAAATTCGCGCGCGCCAGAATCACGGAAGCGCCTTTATAGCGCGGCTCATTCAAAACAAAATCCGGATTCAGCTTTTCCCCCGGCAAATACCGCCAATCGTAAAACAGCACGCGCCCATATCCTTCGCGCGTTAGAAACTTCAAAAATTGTTTGGGCACCATCTGGTCCGTATCCACGTTCACCCTGTCGAGCGGCGCCACCAGTCCCGTATGCTTGACGAATGGTTCCATTTACTCCGCTCCGTCCGCATTCTTCCAATCGCGGATGTCCACAAAGTGTCCTTCGATGGCTGCTGCCGCCGCCATCACCGGACTGACCAGGTGAGTTCTCCCGCCCTTGCCCTGCCGCCCTTCAAAATTGCGATTCGATGTGCTCGCGGAACGCTCCCCACTAAGAAGAACGTCGTCATTCATCCCGATGCACATGCTGCACCCAGCGTCGCGCCATTCGAACCCTGCATCGCGAAATATTTTGTCCAGCCCTTCAGTTTCCGCTTCCACTTTCACGCGGCGCGATCCCGGAACCACCAGCGCCTGCTTCAAATCCTTTGACACATGTTTGCCCGCCACCACCTTCGCCGCCGCTCGCAAATCCTCAATGCGCGAATTTGTGCACGAGCCGATGAAAACGCGGTCCAGCGGAATGTCCTCAATNNCCGGATCCGGCACGCGATCCGTGACCTGCGTCACCATCCCAGGATTCGTCCCCCACGTGACCATCGGCGCGAGTTCGTTCGCGTGCAAAGTAAGCGTCTCGTCGAACTTTGCTCCGGCATCAGTCGCCAGCGAACGCCAGTGGTCCAATGCAACTTGAAACTCTTTTCCGCGCGGAACAAACGGCCGCCCTTCCAGGTAAGCAAATGTAGTTTCATCGGGAGAAACCATTCCCGCCCGCGCCCCGCCTTCGATGGACATATTGCACATCGTCATGCGTCCTTCCATCGACAACCCGCGAACAGCCTCGCCCGTATATTCAAAGACGTACCCGGTCCCGCCGGCAATTCCAATTTTGCCGATGACCGTAAGAATGAAATCTTTCGCCGTCACGCC
>PKWH01000328.1 GCA_003131985.1 Acidobacteriota bacterium
GGGTTCGTGTGAATCGGGCCACCGCGATCTTGCGCAGCAGAATTCCGATCATTGGCAGCTTTAGCAAAATGCTGTCTATGGCGTACCGTCCCTGCGGTGTGCCGTACCAGAATTTCACCGCAAACACGATGCCCACAAAAAACACCAGGATCAGCAGGCCGTAGATGCTGCCGATAAAGCTGCTGAGCATAATCACGATTCTGGTGGGTAGCGGCAGGTCCACGCCGAGTCCATTAAACAGCGTGGTGAAAATCGGCACCACCTTCCACAGAAGAAGAATAATCACGCCGCCGGCAATACCCAGCACGGCGGTTGGATAGATCGCCGCCGACTTCACCGCGCGCTTCAGTTTCACGTTCTTCTCGATGTAGCTCGAGAGCCGCTGAAGAATGGTGTCGAGAATACCGCCCGTCTCGCCCGCTTCCACCATGTTGTAATACAGCGGGTCGAACACCTTCTCGTACTGCTTCATCGAGGCAGAAAGCGTGGCGCCGCCTTCCACCGAAGCCCTCACGCCGTTGAGGATTTTTTGAAAGGTCTTGTTTTCCTGTTGCCCGGCGAGAATTTCGAGGCACTGCACCAAGGGCAAGCCGGCGTCGATCATTACCGAGAACTGGCGCGTGAAGATAGCCAGCTCCTTTGAATCCACGCCTCCCCCGAAAGTGGGAATATTAAATTCCTTCCCCTTCTCGGAAAGCTTGCTGACGTTTATTTGCTCGCGTTTGAGCGAGGCGGTCGCCTCGGCCTTTGTCGCAGCCGTGCGCTCTCCCGTGACGGTCGCACCCGTCTTGTTGACTCCACGATATGTGAATACCGGCATGATCTGTTCCCTCCTATTCCTTAATTGCAGTTACCGCCGGACGGGAGTTCGGCCACCAGTAGGCGGCGACACCACCCCACGGTTAATCAAGTCTTGTAATTCGTCTGGATTTGACGAACGCGCGAGCGCCACTTCTATCGTAATTAACTTTTGTTGATAGGCATTCGCCAGGCTCTGATTGAACGTCTGCATTCCGGATGCGCCCGTGCCGGTCTGCATCGCTGAATAAATCTGGTGAATCTTGTCTTCGCGAATCAGGTTACGTATGGCCGCGGTCGGGATCAGAATTTCCATCACCATCGCTCGCCCTCGGCCGTCGATCTTCGGCAACAGGGACTGGCAAAGAATACCTTCGAGCACCATCGATAGTTGCGCGCGCACTTGCGGCTGTTGGTGAGCCGGAAACACGTCGATGATGCGGTTAATCGTCGACACCGCGGAATTTGTGTGCAAGGTGGCAAACGTCAAGTGGCCGGTCTCGGCGATTCGAAGCGCCGACTCGATGGTTTCCAGGTCGCGCATTTCGCCGATCAGCACCACGTCCGGATCTTCGCGCAGAGCGGCGCGCAGCGAATTTGCGAACGAATGTGTGTCGGAATGCACCTCGCGCTGGTTCACCAGGCACTTCTTGTGATTGTGAAGGAATTCGATGGGGTCTTCGATCGTGATCATGTGCTCTTCATGCTCGTTATTAATTTTGTCGAGCATGGCGGCGAGCGTCGTTGATTTACCTGAACCGGTCGGTCCAGTCACGAGAACGAGTCCGCGCGGCTTATCGCAAAGGCCTCGGACTACGTTGGGCAGGCCTAGAGCATCAAAAGTCTTGATCTCCCATGGAATGGTACGAAAAACGGCTGCGACCGCGCCGCGCTGGTGGAAGATGTTGCCTCGAAAACGCGCCAGGCTCTTCAAGCCGAACGAGAAGTCCAGCTCCAGATTCTCTTCCAGCCGATGCTTCTGCACGTCCGTCAGGACGCTGTAGGCCAGCGCTTTAGTGTCTGCCGCAGTCAGCGGAGGCATGTCGAGCGGTCGCAACTTGCCGTGTACGCGGATTCGCGGCGCGCTGTTGGTGGATAAGTGCAGGTCGCTGCCCGACATTTCAATCATTTTCTTCAGAAGTTCGCTTAAAGTGATGCCGGCCATTTATTTCCTCCGCTTACAGAACGGTCTCGCGCAATACTTCTTCCATCGTCGTGTGCCCCAGGGCCACTTTCAGCAGGCCACTGCGACGCAGCGTAATCATCCCGGTTTCGAGTGCTTTCTTTTTCAGTTCTAACGCGGAAGCTCCCACAAGAATGAGCTCGCGCAACTCGTCGTTGATCTCCATCACTTCGTACAGGCCAACGCGTCCTTTGTAACCCGTGTTGTTGCAGGTTCCGCATCCGCGGCCGTGATGAATCACGACCTTCTCCGATTCTTCCGCTGTGTAACCCGCATCCCTGAGCGCCTGCGGCAAAATCTGCAGCGGTTCCTTGCACTGCGAGCAAATACGCCGCACAAGCCGTTGCGCGCAGATCAAATTCACAGAGGTGGCCACCAGGAAAGGCTCGATGCCCATGTTCATCAATCGGCTGATCGTGGAGGGCGCATCATTCGTATGTAGAGTAGACAGCACCAAGTGACCCGTAAGAGCTGCTTTCACCGCAATTTCGGCAGTTTCAAAGTCTCGAATTTCACCGACCAGAATGATGTTGGGGTCTTGCCGCAAGAAAGCGCGCAGGGCCGAAGCGAAGTTCAACCCTATCTGCTCTTTCATCTGTACCTGGTTGATGCCGGCAAGCTGGAATTCGACGGGATCCTCGGCGGTCATAATGTTCGTCTCTACCGTATTCAGCCGCGCGACCGACGAATACAGTGTATTGGTTTTGCCCGACCCGGTAGGACCGGTTACCAGCACCATCCCGTAAGGCTTCAGAATCTGCCGTTCGAACTTGGTAAGCGACTCTTGTTCGAAGCCCAGCTTGGTCATATCCAACCGCAGATTCTCTTTGTCCAACAACCGCAAAACGATTTTTTCGCCGAAGAGCGTCGGGACGGTGGAAACACGAAAGTCGAGTTCTTTTTTCTTCCCGTCCTTTAAATACTTGATCATGATGCGTCCGTCTTGTGGCAGCCGCTTTTCGCTGATGTCCAGCTTCGACATGATCTTCATGCGGCTGGTGATTGCATCCTTCAGCTTCAAGGGTGGCGCCATGACGTTCTGCAAAATGCCGTCAACGCGGAAGCGCACGCGAAGTTCTTTTTCGTAGGGCTCAACGTGAATGTCGCTGGCCCCGCGCTTCACCGCGTCGGTGAGAATCAGGTTCACAAGCTTGATAATCGGCGCTTCTTCGGCTGCTTTTTCGAGCGTAGCCAAATCCATTTCTTGTTCTTCGGCAGAAAGCTCGAGCGAAGCGTCGTCGCCGGCAAGGTCCTTCATCACCTTGTCGAGTTCTTCCACGCTTTCGACGTCGCCGTAAAACTTATGAATCGCTTCGCTGATTGCCGACTCGGAAGCCACTACCGGTTCCACATTGAAACCGGTCATAAACTTAATGTCGTCCATCGCGAAGACGTTGGTCGGATCCGTCATTGCGATCGTGAGCGTCGAGCCCACGCGCGAAAGCGGCACAATCTGATACCGAATCGCGGTTTCTTGCGGGACGAGCTTGATTACCAAGGGGTCGACTTCGTAAAACTTAAGGTTTATCGAGGGCACGCCGTACTGCCGCGAGAGCACCGCCGTAATGTCATCGTCGCTGACGAGCCCCATCTTGACCAGGCAGGTGCCCAGTCTCCCGCCATTCTTCTTCTGGTAGTCGAGCGCCTGCTTCAACTGATCCGCTGAGATCAGGCTGTCTTTGACCAGTATTTCGCCGAGTCGTGAAGACATGATTGTGCGCCCGCGGTACTGTCACCGCTGGAAGATTCAGCGTAGCACGCTCGTGTGTGCGTCTTCGGAGCGTGTGTGGCGTTCGTGGTGAATCTGCTAACATCCGTTACGCTGCGTGAAAAACTGTACGTCGGTACAGGCTTTTTTTTGCTCCTGTACTTCAGTACAGGTCGGCGCTCACTGAGGTTGCGGGGCGTGAAAAGTAGCTGAATAGTTTCAGACTGAGGTTGTCAAACGGCCTGATGGACTCCAGACCTTCACCGACTCTGGATTTCTTGCCTCCAAGTCTAGCCTCGACCGCGTTCCTTCTGCTACGATGGATGCGTTCGACGGGCGGTTAGCTCAGCGGTTAGAGCGTCCCGCTTACACCGGGAAGGTCCGCGGTTCAAATCCGTGACCGCCCACCACCAGACGCACAATCGCGGGGACGTAGTTCAGTTGGTTAGAACGCTGCCCTGTCACGGCAGAGGTCGCGAGTTCGAGTCTCGTCGTCCCCGCCATTACTTCAAATGACTTGCGGTGAAGGAATGGCATTCCGCGGTTGGTCTGTGTCGTTGTTGTGTCGTAACCTGCCGTCATGCCCCACTCGTATGGATTATCTTCAGCGGTGGACTGCTTCCCAACCTTCATAGGCGATCGATCCTATGAGAGAGCCGCGCGATTCCGCAAGCACGTTGGAAGTGATCGTGGTGGGCCAGCGAATGGAGTTCCACTTTTTCGAAAAATTCATTGGTGCCGGGGAAATTCAGTCTCGCAGCTCCCCCGCGACAGGCAGTCAAACACGCAAACGGTAAAGTCGTGCGGCGTGGTATCCACTTTCACGCAGAAGACCTCCTCACGCCGGTGAAGATGCCGTCCGTTAAAGTTCCGCCGACGTCAATGTCAACTGTCCCACGCGGCATCCCTCACCCGGCCTGCAAATTATTTCTTTTTGATCCGCAGAATTTGCGAAGACGTTTCCGCTGCGTAAAGCTGATCGATAATCGCAGTCCGCCGTTCGAGGACCGCGCGCTGGTTCAGCGAACCCTTGTCGGTGATTTCGCCCGCATCCAGTGAAGGCGGCTCTTGCGCCACGATCGCTCGCGTGACGCGGTTGGAACTCCCTGTGGCATTCACGGCAAAGCTCTCAAGCAACTCTTGAAAATGCCGGTGCACGTTTGGATGTCCGAAAATCTCCGCCGCAGATGAGGAGCGCTCAAGCCCGGAACAAAGAGCGCGACATTCATCGATATCTCCAAAGATCATCAGCCCAACCTCGTCTCGATCGTGGCCGGTTACGACAACGTCGCGGACAAATGGGGCGAAGTGGCTCAGAATCCCGCCACGGAGAACGCCTACGTTAACCCATGTCCCGCTCGCGAGCTTGAAATCCTCTGATAGACGTCCATCGAATTCGAAACCTTTGTTCACGTCGGACGGATCCACGAAGCGGAGAGCATCTCCGAAATTGTAGAAACCGTCCCGGTCAAACGTCTTTCGCGTGAGTTCTGGTTGGCGCCAGTAACCTGGAGCTACATTTGGTCCGCGAACGCTCACCTCAAGTTTCTTGCCGCGCGGCACAAGTTTTGCCTCCACTCCAGGAATAGGAATACCCACGACGCCGGCCCGATCTGTTTCCCATGAGGTTTGAATGGCCATCGGAGAAGTCTCCGTGGCGCCGAGACCCGTGACCATCACGATTCGCTCGCCGCAGGTCTCGAGCGCCAGAGCTCGGTAGGCATCCCAGACCGGTTGTGATAGGCCTGCGCCTGCATAAAACATGAGGCGCAGGCGGCGGAAAAAATTTTCACGTAGCTCGGCTTCTCCGCGCAGGGCCGGCAGCAGATCCTCATAGCCCTTGGGGACGTTGAAGTAAACCGTGGGAGAGATCTCGCCCAGGTTTCGGATGGTTTCTGCGATGAATCCGGGACCCGGCTTGCCATCATCAATATAAAAACTTCCGCCATTGTAAAGAGCGATGCCCACGTTGTGGTTTCCACCGAATGTGTGATTCCAAGGCAGCCAGTCCACCAGGACGGGTGGTTCATCCTGCAGAAAGCAAAATACCTGCGCGATCATTTGCTGGTTGCAACAGATCATCCGGTGCGTGTTGACAACGGCCTTGGGCATTCCGGTCGAACCGGATGTGAAAAGGAACTTCGCAACACTATCAGGCTGTATCTGTTCGTGCGCAGCCTTCACCGCCGGTGTTGGCGCCGTGGCCAGGAGCTCGCCAAACAGAGTTGCCTTTCTGCCCTTTGGAGCGGGGCTTGTAACAACGAACTCGGTATCACCGTTCACAACCGTTTCGATAGCGCGGCCATAGCGCTCGGCATGCGATGCAAAGACCAGTCCCGGCGTAAGAAGGTCGAGGGCATGGCGCAACCGGCCGAAATCCTTCGACACCAGCGAATAGGCAGGCGAAAGATGCGCGGTAGGAATTCCGACGTGCTGTCCGGCCAACATGAGCACCAGGTGGTCGAGATCGTTTTCGGAAAGAATCGCTACGGGCCGCTCGGCCGAGAGACCTCGATCAAGCAGGGCTTGTCCNNGCCGCACAGATCCTTTCCGGAAACGCCCCGGCCCAATGGACGAGGCGATCGGTAAGAACCTTCGGATACAGACCAAGCGCTTCATCCGCTCGCACACGCAATGTTCCGTCTTCCAGCTTTTCAACTGACGCTCCGGACGTCCGGAGGCGCACCTGGCGGACGCCTTGGCCTTTAGCAGAGTGCTGCACGCTCGATGTGTCCTTAGCGTGAGTCGAGTTCATCATTTCCATGATAACAGCAGGAATAGTTTTGCAGATCCCCGGGTAATAGGTAGGGACAGCCTTAAGCGGTACAAGACAAGCATCACACTGAAAATAGTCGTCGGCCAGGACCGGTCCGGCAACTCATCGCGCGCCGAAACCGATCCGCGCCGATGCAGCCGTTAGAATGCGAACTTAGCTCCGAACTGAAACTGCCGCGGATTCAGCATCGTCCTGGGGGCGCCGAACAGGGCATTCGGAACCGGCGGGCTCGGCACGGGCGACAGGTTCGGGCATGTGGGTCCACCTGTTCCGTCGTCGAAGGCGATAGCCTGCTGCTGAGTCTCGATGGTGGCCTTGTCTCTGTAGTTCCTCGGAGTCGCCGTACCTCCGCAAATCACGGCGGCACCGTACACTGAAGTTACTTCGTCCACGTTCGGCCGGTTGAGCAAGTCGAACGCGTCGAGCATGAGATCGAGTCTCAAACGTTCCCGAAGCTGGAAATAACGAGAAATGCGCAGGTCCCACGAGTAGAGGGGGTCACCGTAGTATGTGTTCCTGCCCAGGTTCCCAACTCGGTCAGTCACAGGATTCGTGTCGCCATTGGCATCGAAGCCGACGAACATGGTGAACGGGCGTCCCGTCTGCAAGGTGACGATGCTGCTCATAGAGAAGTTGCGCAGGATGCTATGGATCGGCGTAGTCCCCGTGAAGTTCGTTACGAACCGTTGGCGCACGTCCTGGTTTGAATTCGCCCGCTCCAGTCCGCGATTGTAAAGATCCTGCGGCGTGCTGACGAAGGTCGTAAACGTGCCATCGTCAAGCGTGTGTGAGAAAGTGTAGTTCGCGTTAAGGCTGAAATACTGTCCTGCTCGCTCCGTCACCTGCAGCGTCAGGCCGTTGTAAACGGAGTTGCCTGTATTATCCGTGGAGTATAAAAGTCCGGCATTGCTGTACGCCGCACCTCCGCCCGGCACGCCCGCGGCCCCGAAGTAAGCCTTGCCCACAGGCCAGCCAGCGGGAGGTGCCGGAGTTGGCAGGCAATTCGGTATGCCAGGGGTAATGGTAGGAACGGTCGTGTCCGCTGGAGCGCCGAATGGCGGGCAGACGTTCAGATTGTCCGCGCGGACAAGATGGTGCGCCGCAACCCAGAGATACCCAGCGCTGACTGTGAGCCCATGCCCAATTTCTCGGTCGATTTCAAGATTGGCCTGTTCGGAATAGGGGATTTTGCTGTTGTGCTGCACCATACCAGCGCCCGCAGTGCACGACGGCGGGCACGGACCCGTGATGAATTGCGCAGGAACATTACCGGTCAGGACCAGGTTAGCAGCGGCAGATGCCGGCAGCCCGGCTGCCCCCGGCGTCAACTGGTTCAGAACCCAGGTTGCTGAATTTGCACCTTCGCGGATTCCGGGAAGCGTCTCCCCAGGAATTATTACAGGTCTTTGCGGCTGTGTGATGAACAAGAAAGAAAGATTGTAGCGATCGTCGAATAGCCCAAAACCGGCCCGCACGACTGTCTTGTTGTTCGGAGACCAAGCCAAACCGAGACGAGGCTGCACGCCGTTATAGTGGGGATTAATTTGCTTTTGCAACCCTGACTCGAAGTCATACCGCACGCCGTAATTTACAGTCAGACTGGGCCTGACCCTCCACTGATCCTGCGCGTAAAATCCATAATAGGCGTGGTCCAGAGTCTCTGAAAAGTTCCCAGTTTGGCTGGGCAAATATGCGTGCTGCCAATCGGTTGGGATTGTGGGCGGTTGGAACCCCGGTGTAAGCGGGCCCGATCCCACTGGAGCTCCCCAAAATACGATCGGAACGCCGTTCAGCGGGTCGTTATTATTCGGCCCAAAGGGGGCACCCGGCTGGGTTGGGAAGAAGGGAGATACGGAAGTCGGACAAGGTCCGTCAGCCGGATTCGATGCGATACCCGCTGTCGGATCTACAAAGTTGGCAAAATCCACCA
>PKWH01000350.1:0-2412 GCA_003131985.1 Acidobacteriota bacterium
ACAACGCTTACGGGCTCGACGTTAAAATCGTCAGCCCTCCGCATACATTGCTCTCGCTGGGTTCGCTTGCGATCAAAATAGGAACGATGGCTCTGCTTGCGGGCATGATGAACCGCTCGACGGTGCAGGTTCGCCGCCGTCTTATCTGGTTGCTGTTGTTCGTAGGCGCGGTGTGCGTCGGGCAACTTGGGCTTATCCTCACCCAAAGCACCTGGCCCGCGAACATGCACAGCGCGAGTTGTTACCTGGCTGTAGCGATCTTTATTCCGGCGGTCTTGATTGCTCCGGCGTGGGCTTCGCGGTGGCGCTGGGGATGTACTACGGTCGCGGCAATTTATACCGCGATCCTGCTGGCGTTCGAATGGATTTTGCCGCTGTTTCCCGCCGTGCCGAAGCTGGGACCTGTTTACCAGCACATTACGCACTTCGTTCCGCTGCGATTTCCGATGCTGCTGATTGTCCCGGCGATTGTTTTGGATCTCTTCTGGCAGAAAAAGGACAACTGGGGCCGTTGGAAGCTGGCTGCAGTCACCGGCCCCTTGTTTATCGTCAGTTTTCTCGCCGTGCAGTGGCCGTTTGCAAATTTCCTGATGTCTCCCGCAGCGAGGAACCCCATATTCGGCATGGCCTATTTCGCCTATTTCGACCCAGCCACGTTCCTCTACGACCCGTATCAATTCCAGCTCGCCGAAAACACCCGCGCCCAATTCTGGCTGGTCATGGCGATGGCGCTGGTCGCCTCCGTGATCATGTCGCGCTTAGGATTCGCCTGGGGCGACTGGATGCGCCGCATGCGCCGCTAATGCATCACGAACGCGGCGTGACTATACTGGATGCTTCGCTCGTGTGGGTCTTGTTTCTGAAGCGGCCTACGCTCTTCGTACCAGCCAAACGATCAGACAGATAATCAATAAGGTTCCCAGTATCCCGTATCCAAACATTTGTCGCCTCCTGTGAGTGCAAGTTTTAAGCGCTCAACGCGCCAAAAGCCCGCTTCACTCTGGGCTTCAAGAGGTAAGCCAGCATCCAGCCGGCCGTCGCCGCTACAAGCAGATGGAAAAAAACCGATGGTCCCACTGGAAGCAAGACGTATCTCCGGAAAGCGAACAGACTAATCACGGTAAATCCCAACCCCGCGCCAATCCACGCGATGGATACTTTCCACGCCCATCTCCGCATTTTGAACACGCCATCCGCCAAACCCACGGCAACCACCGCCAGAATCAGCAACGAAAACCCGCCACCCATTGCCATACCAATGATCGCATTCGAAACCGCGTCTCCCGAAAGTCCTTCGGTTATACCCATCGCAGCAATAAAAAAGAACGCCAAGCATCCCAGAGCCAGAGCTGCCGCCACGGCGACCATCAGAATGCCGATAACCGTCAATCCAGCAGGCCGTTTCATCGCCTTACGCCATCCCCTAAAAACTAGCACATCATAAGGGGTCTGGGGCCCTGGGCCATCGGGTGCATCAGGTAGATCCCTTGATCAAATTCCTGTAGAGGTTCCGGTAGGAGCGCCGCGAGTCCCAGTACCACTCGCGCGGCATTTTCGGAGGGTTAAAACGAAGACCGAATCAAGCTGCGTGTTTCCTCATAACTTCATTAATCATCGGCACCAGATCGGTCGGGATCAGCGATTTTGTCACGAACCCGCTTGCCCCCACCGTAGCCGCCAGTCGTGCCGCTTCCAGAGACATATGGTTTGTAACAATCACGATCTCTGTTAGCGGACAGCCTTGCTGGATCAGGTGGGTTGCCTCCATTCCATCAAGATTCGGCATGCTCAGGTCCAACAGCACCACGTCCGGCTGCAGTTCAAACGCTTTCTTAATTCCTTCCAGGCCGTCCGCCGCTTCTCCGCAAACAGTAAAGCCTTCGTGAAGCTCGAGGAACATACGGATTCCGTTTCTCACGGACTCGTTATCGTCCACGATCAAAACTCGGACCTTTGGCATAGCCGTCACCTCACCCTTATGTGACGTCCAACTCAGCGCGGTTTAAATCGGGTCTTTACTGTACGTGCGGAAACCATTAACACCAGCGCTCAACGGGGCATCCGCCAACGGCCAACTGCCCAGCCCCATCGCACGGCGCTTCACATCCTTTAATCCTAAATTCCAACGCCTCCCATGTTCTATAATGCGCGTCAATGTCCCTCGCCGCCGGAACCAAACTCGGCCCCTACGAAATTCAATCCCTGCTCGGCGCTGGCGGCATGGGCGAAGTGTATCGCGCACGCGACACCCGCCTGGACCGCACCGTCGCCATTAAGGTTCTTCCGCAAGGTCTAGCCGACACTCCCGAAGTTCGCCAGCGTTTCGAACGCGAAGCCCGCGCCGTTTCCAGCCTCAACCACCCACACATCTGCGCGCTCTATGACGTCGGCAATCAGGACGGTATCGAATAT
>PKWH01000350.1:2420-12650 GCA_003131985.1 Acidobacteriota bacterium
CTCGACCGCGCCCACCGGCAGGGAGTGATCCACCGCGATTTGAAGCCCGGCAACATCATGCTGACGAAATCGGGTGCGAAGCTCCTCGATTTCGGTCTCGCGAAGTCCAGCGTCCCGCCGCTTGCCAGCGATTTTTCGAGCTCGCCCACGGTCAGCCGCCCGCTAATCGGAAAGGCCCAGACCGATGCGCTCACTGCGCAAGGCACCATTGTCGGAACGTACCAATACATGTCCCCCGAGCAACTCGAGGGAGGGGAAGCCGACGCCCGCAGCGATATTTTTTCTTTTGGCTCCGTGCTCTACGAAATGGCCACTGCGAAAAAAGCCTTCGTTGCCAAAAGCACCGCGAGCCTGATCGCCGCAATCTTGAAAGAGCAGCCCAGACCGATCAGCGAACTTCAGCCTATGGCACCCCCTGCGCTCGAACGCGTAGTGAAAACCTGCCTCGAAAAAGATCCCGACGAACGCTGGCAAAACGCTGGCGACCTGAAACGCGAACTCGGCTGGATCGCTACCGCCGGTTCGCAAGCAGGCATTCCCGCGCCTGTCATCGCCAAACGCAAAACGCGCGATCGCGCTATTTGGATTGCGGCGGGTGCGCTCTTGGCACTCGTAGCCGCTTATTTGCTTTGGCAGAGCGGCCTGTGGCGGCCGAGCCCTGCTCCCGTGCACCTCTCCGTCGCTCTTCCCGCCGGCGAAGTGCTGCCTAATGACTCGACTGACCCGCTCGCTACTTCCCCGGATGGCTCTACGATCATCTACTCGGCCCGCGGCGATGACCACAAGACGCAACTCTATATGCGCAAGCTGGGCTCCTTCGAGAGCACGCCCATCTCCGGCACGGAGGGCGCACGCTGCCCCTTCTTCTCGCCCGGCGGCGATTGGATCGGATTCGTATCCGACGATTACAAGCTCAAGAAAATATCGCTGCGCGGCGGAAGTTCGGTGGAACTGGCGGATCACGCCGGTCCTATCGGGGGCTCCTGGTCGGATGACGACACAATCTACTACATCAAGTCATTCGCTTCCGGGATGTATGCAGTCTCGGCCGGAGGAGGCCAACCGAAACAGGTGACGCAGACGGAATCGACTCCGGAAGATCGCGGCCACTTGTGGCCCAACGCGCTTCCCGGAAAAACCGGCGTGCTCTTCACGGTCTGGACCGGCCGCTCCTTCAACGAAGCACGAATCGAAGTTTTGTCCTTGAGTTCAGGTAAGCGCAAAGTGCTGATCGAGGGCGGCACCAACGGGCGCTATATCCCCGGCGGGTACCTGGCCTATGCGCGCAACGGCACGCTCTACGTGGTTGGCTTCGATCCCAAACGAATGGAAGTGAAAGGCACGCCGGTCCCTATGACCGAAGGGATTATGACCGGAGCATCCAACGGCGATGCAACCTTTGCGGTTTCAAAAAACGGCACGCTTGTATTCCAACCCGGAGGCTTTGTCGCATTCCAGCGCAATTTTGTCTGGCTCGATCGAACTGGCAAATCCACGAATATCACCGAAGGAGTGAAACCCTATTCCTCTCCTATCATCTCGCCCGATGGCAAACGCATCGCTCTCACTCTGCAAGGCAGCTCATTCGATGTCTGGGTGTACGACCTTGAGCGCGGCACATTCACTAAGGCGAGCTTTGGAGGGGACGATTATGAGCCCTACTGGTCGCCAGACGGCAAGATGCTGGCCTATACTTCTTCAAAATCCGGAAGCATGCAGGCATACGTGAAGCACGGCATCCTGCAAGGTGATGAAACCATGGTGACCGATGGTGCCCCGCTCAGAAACCTCTCCGGTTGGACAGCGGACGGACGTGAACTCATCTTCAGCCGCGACAACAAGGAAACTGGAACAGACATTTACGCAGTCGCCGTCGAAGGCGATCACAAGCTGCGCCCGTTGGTCGTCGCGCCGTTTGATCAAGACGTGGCTAGTCTCTCGCCCGACGGAAAATGGCTCGCCTACGTCTCGGACGAGTCTGGGCAGAGTGAAGTTTTCGTGCAAGCCATGAATGATCCAAACACGCGCGCGCAGATCTCGTCGGAAGGCGGCCTGTTCCCGCGGTGGGCGCGCTCCGGCAATGAGTTGTTCTTTCTCGCCAAGGACGGACTCATGTCGGTAAAGTTCGCGCCGGGAAATGCGCTAAATCCGGGCAAGCCGGTGAAGCTATTCCAAGACAAGAAAGCTTGGAGCGGTTACGACGTGGCCGCCGATGGCCGCTTCGTCGTCGCAGTCGAAGCCGATGACAAAGTCACCGGCTCCCAACTCAACGTCATCCTCAACTGGTTCGAAGAACTAAAACAAGCCCAGCCCAAATGATCGCGTTTCTTTAGCAGCACCCGTCTACCAAGGAGGCATGTTTAGCTATTCCTTGTCCTCCAGCGGGGGTCCGCTCACTCGCTTTTCCTTCAGGTGAAAACTTACGTCCACGTGGTCGGCAATCTTGATGAACGGAATGCCCTTGTTCATCCCATAATCTTTGCGGTTGAAAACCATGGCGCCTTTAATCTCGCCTGCTCCGGTGCCCTTGCCGGAGACGGTCAGAGTCAGTTTCTCCGGGTTCGACACTCCGCGAATCGTAAAATCTCCATCCACTTCAAACGTGTTCGGCCCGGTCTGCACGAACTTCGTCGATGTAAACGCGATCAAAGGATTGTTGTCAGCGTCGAAGAAGTCTTTGCCCTTCAACTTGCCGTTCTTCATCCCGCTCCCGGTATCCACGCTGGCCGCCTGAATTTTGATTTCCAGATTGCCCGTCGTTTCGTCAGGAGACGCAAATGTTAGCTTGGCATCCCACCTGTCGAATTTGCCGGCGATACTCACCGACGCCTTCACGTGGAATTTAATCCAACTCTCTCCCGGCGCAATCTCAAACACCGGCGCTTGCGCCCGGCTCACTGATGGAAACACAGCGCACGCCAGCAGAAAACAAATAGTTACTCGCATGAAACGAATAGTCGCTCGCATGCCGCCCAGTGTGAGCCTTCGCCGCTTCGCTGTCAATTTCAGCCTCCAGCAAACAAGCGCCTGCGAAAGATATGAAGATTAACGGCGGGATTTCGTCACCTGCCTCGCCAACCTGGCGAAAATAATATAGTATGCTGCGCCGAACTTGCGGAACTTCCGGATAGATACCAAGGAGGGGTCCATGCGTTGGAGATGGGGCAGTCTGATCGCCTGCGCTCTGGTCTGTAGCTCTGTATTCGCACAAGCACCGGTGCCCGACAAAAAGTCTGAGGATTTAACGATCACTGTCGCACGGATGGCTCGCATTCGCCGTGCATCCTCGCCCAGCTTCTCACCGGACGCCACGGTTTCCGCAAGACGCAGAATCTCATAAAGTCCACGGTCGCCATGGTCGAGTTCTTTGACAAATACCTGAAAGCGGGTGAGTAGGACTTATTAGCTTATGAAACGAGCCAGCCTAATCTTGACACTGGTGGCCGCGATTGCACTCCCGGCGCAACGGCCAGCGAAGTATTTTCCCTCACGGGACGAATGGCAGCGACTACCCCCTACGGAGCTGGGCTTCGACGCCACGAAGCTGAAGGCGGCTATTGCTTACGCGAAGGCTAACGGCGGATCGTGGGATTTTGAGAAGGACCAAGTAAGAGTNNNNATCCACGACGTCAACGATCCAGTGGCACGTTACGTTCACGATGGCGGATACGACTCCGCGCACAACGCTCAAATCACCTGGAAGAATCACCTGCAGCAGACCAGCGAATGGGAAGGCATGATGTGGGGTAAGAGTTCCGACTTTATCGGGGCCGAGGAGTTCGGTACAGAGCAACAGAAACCACGAACGATTCAGCCGCCAGGATCTTTGTTCGAATATAACGACGTCCGCATCAATCGGTTTTCTTTGTCGTTGCTGCGCCTATTCCAGACCGGCCTCCCCGATGTCCTCAAGACAAGCATTATGGACCCGATTGGCGCGTCGCAAGAGTGGCGGTGGATCCCTTACGCGAATTCGTACGTTGAAATCCGCGGGCGGAAAATCGGATCGGTGAGCGGCGGTACGCGATGGGGAGGCGGTCTCTGGATGAATTCACAAGACCTCGCGCGCTTCGGACTGCTGATCCTCAACCGTGGCCAGTGGAGCGGTCAGCAACTTGTCCCGGCGAAGTGGCTGGCCGACGCGGTCACTCCGAGCGAACGCGAACCTGACTACGGCTACCTCTGGTGGCTAAACACGGATAAAAAAGCGTGGCCGAGCGCGCCGGCGTCAAGCTTCGCGGCAATGGGGAATGGAACGAACACAATCTGGATGGATCCGGACGATGATGTTGTTTTCGTCTGGCGCTGGTTTCGGAACGATGCAATGGACGAAATGATTGCGAAGATTCTTGGCTCCCTTACAACTCGCGGGAATGACCCGGATAAAAAGGGGCATAGGCTAGCGATGGCGAGTGCCCATTTTTCTCGCCCCACATCGTAGCTCGTTCGGTTCCGTCCGGGCACCTCAGAGGACGCCGCTCGGTAACCTAATCTTGAATGGACTTTCCACCTACGCCGCGGGGAGGCCTTTAGCGTTGGTGTCGAAGGGTTGCCCAAAGACGTACAGCGTGCGCGGAGAATTGCTCAGTTGTTTCTGCAGCAATTGGACTGCAACGATCCCGTCGCTTACGATCCATCCGTCCGAAATTGCAGTACCGGCCGCCGGACCTAGGATCGCGCTGCGAACGTAATCCAACGCCCCGCTCGTGCTTGTAGCAGCAAGAGCCGTGTAACCATTAGCGAGCGCTTCCATATTCGCGAAGAGNNAAATCCGTGACGCACCTTTGCGGATTCGTCGCGCCCGGAATATTCAGGTAGAAAATCCCGTGAAACCAATCGCCTTGATAGGTCTGTTCCTGCGGAGTATAGAGAGTTCCCTTAAGAATGCCGTAGCTGGCTAATGGCATGGAGGGGAGTATTAAAGCGATTACCGCCCAAAACAAGTAATATATCCGCACGTTGCGCGGCACACGTTTCGAGCTGCCGGCATCGCGGAACAGCCCAACCGGATGCGTCGCGAAAGTAATTGAGGTAGCTAGACTGGCCATGGACACAACGGGCTTGCACCTCAGAAACCGAAGAGCGCGGCACGCTACATTTTGCGTCCCGTTTTTTATTGCCTGCTCGCATCTTCCTTCTCGCCATCGCGTCTAATGCTCCCGGGAGGATTCACATGAAACTAGCTGCGCTTTTTCTATTTGTGACATTGACTGCGGCCGCTCAAACACCGCCGCCAGCCCGTCCCGCAACTGACCCCGATAAAATCGCGGATGCGCTGCGCGCCGGACCCACTTTTATTACCAAGGATGCGACGATTCTAGATTGGCCGACGACAAAGGGCGGTGAATATCGTGTGTTGCGAAAGGGAGCCAGTGAATGGACGTGCCTTCCAGCGTTCCCGGGCTATTCACATGACGAACCGGGCTGCTTCGATCCGGCGTTCATGCAATGGATCAAGCAAAGTTTAGCCGGTCAAGAGCCGCACATCGAGACGGTCGGCATTGCGTACATGTATGTTGGGGCTTGGGTGCCGAACAAGTCGGGCGATGCTAACACTCCGAAGGGCGAAGATTTTCACGTGGGTCCGCACATCATGATCGTGAGTCCGCATGAAAATCAGAAAGAGCTGGAGGCCTTTAGTCACGACGGATCCAACGGCATGCCCTACGTCGCCCATCTTCCCGGCGGCACCGATCTCTATCTGGTAATCCCATACCATCAATCGGACGAGCACTGAAACCGACCCTGCACCCTTCTGGCCCAGAGGAACGACGAGCGCTGTGCGAAGGGCGCGGGTTTTGATCTTGCGCTCGCGAATTGCTTAGCGTGCTATTTGGAGACACATTTGGAAACGTCTATTAACTTCTCGCGCGACTTCACCCTGGCTCGACCGAGCCTTACTTCGGCTGCGGTTGGTCCGATGATTTCGACGGTTTCTGTGTCGCGGGTTTTGACTGCGACCTCGACGAAGGCTTGGACTGCGTTTTCGGCTGGGTCGCAGGCTTTGGCTGCGGTTTTGGTTGTGCCGCCGGCTTAGGTTGTACCGCCGGTTTCGGCTGCGACGTTGGCCTTTGCGCCGGTTTCGGCTGCGACGTTGGCCGTTGCGACGGCTTCGTGTCGGGCTTTGGCGTTGGCCGTGGCGTTGGCTTCGGCTGTGGCTTCGTATCAGGATTTGGCTTCGTACCGGGGCTCGGCCTTGTACCGGGACTCGGCTTCGTTCCCGGGGTCGGCTTTGTTCCCGGAGTGGGCCTCGTTCCCGGGCGCGTTGTGCCCGGCTTTGTGCCTGGTCTTGTTCCGGGCTTTGGAGTCGGCCTTGGTTGTGGGCGCGTAGGACGATTGCCGCCGGGGCGATTGCCGGGTCCCCACGGTTTACTCGGACGATTAACGGGACGACTGCTCGGTGGCCGATAGTTCGGCGGGCGATAGCCCCAATTGCCGCCGTAGCCCGGACGATCTCGATAGTACACGGGACGCGGGCGATACCACCGGTTCGGAGGACGATACGGATTTCCCCATCCGCCCCAGACGGTGTGATTGTAATAGGCGCGACGCGATCCCCAATTCCATCCCCAACCGCCCCATCCCCACGGGCGGTTATCAACCAGCAGCGCGCCAATCCCAATGCCTACTCCGAAAGTGATGAACGAAGTGGCCACCACTCCGCCCGCCGGACGAATATAAACCACGGTGGGATCGTAAACCGGAACATAGACCACTTGCGGATTGGTCGGCTGGATTACGTAAACCGTCTGCCCGGCGGGCTGCTGCACCTCCACCTGCACTTGCTCGTTGGTGCGCAATGCGCCCGAGGCATACGCCTGTGCGCGCAATCGCTGAATCGAATCGGTCACAGACGCTTGGTCCGCCGAAAATGCGACGCCGATAGCGGTGTAATCGTCGATGTTCTCCGCCATCATCGTGACCACTTGCGGAAAATTCACCAGCGCGATGAACGCCGGATCGAACCCCGCCGCTTGCGCCGCATCGGTGAGCGCAGTGCCGGTGAGATCGGGATTTTGTATCAGCCAATTATCAACGTCGAGAATTTCCTGCGGGTCCGTGCACGCGGTCGTGATCTGCGCCAGCAGAGAATCAGGATAGAGCGCCACCGGCGCCAACAACTGATCCAGTTGGTCAGCAGTGGGAGGAGCAGCGTCGTCCTGCGCGCGGACCAGCGGCACAAAGTCTTGAGAAAATACCAGCGCGATGAGTAAAACAACCGCCGTGATAGCACGTTTTCGTAGCATGGAATTCCTCCGTCCCCCGCAAATCTCCGATGCGCGGGTATTGTAGCACTAAGACCGTCCGGCGTGTGGACGAGCCTTACCCCGAACGGGAAGTTCGTTGAAGCCAAGCAGAGAGAACTTAGGAGTGAACTATCGGTGAGGCCTCGTCAGCCCGAACTCCGAGGCGACAGACTGAAGATCGCAGCGTCAAGACCCGCACCTATCAAAGACCAAAGAGTGCGCACCTTCAAAAGCAGGTATTCACTTGGTCGGTTGCGGAACCTCGGCCACTCGCCTTTGAATTTCGCTCGCGTGACTCTCATTAGGCGAGAAATCACGCGAGCGAACCATGCCTAGCTTTTCAAGATCGTAGCTATCGCTATGAGCAGAAACCCTATGGTCATAAACAAACGGCTCACCGTGTCTTGGGCCTCTCTCGAAACAACACCCTTCCTGAAAGCTTCGAGATAGTTGTACCAGGAAACGGTTACGCCCACCGCGACTACCAGCAGCCAGATTGCAGCGAACCTTGGAATGGTTGCGTAGTAGTGAAGCCCGAGGTAACCACAAACCACCAAGTCAAAAGCCGCTATTGCACTCACGAGGTAAAACCAAACGGTTAACACTGTGCCAATTTCCCTTTCCGCTATCGTGTTCAAAAGAGTAGCTCCTTTCCGAGAAGGTTACGAGCAGAATATCCCTCCGGCCGCTATCACGAGTCCGGCAACTGCAATCCCCGCGCCTACAGGTCCCCCACAAGCGAAGCCAACGATTCCCGCATAGAGTCCCGCGACGGCCAGGTTAAATCCGCAATTCACCTGGATAAGTATCCCGCCATTGTGACGTGTGTTCACCTGGGCCGAAATGGAATTAAGGGCGCTCACAATCTGTGCATCATATGCCGACAAACCCGAAGTCTGCACGGCACTAAGAAACGCCTCTCGCTCTGATAGCGTTGGAGTCGTCATCGATTGAACGTAAGCGCTATACGTGGTTACTACTCCCGAACTCTGAAGGGACGCGTATCCAGCCTGGAGTTGAGCCGTGGTGAGTGTCGTACTGGTGAACAGATCAGAATTGTCCAGAATCCAAGTCTCGATGGTTTTCGTAAATCCCGTTTCGTCCTGGTTCCCAAAGTAGGATTGAAGAGCAGTAGCGGCTGCCGAATAAGTGCTCGCCGTTGCTGTGTTCGCCGCTACCGCACTATTCAACGCGATCATTTTCGTTTGCATGGTCTGCACCACGGAAATACTTAGGCTCGACGGGATGGCTGGCCCTGCAACGCCAAGCCCTGTTGGGTGGGTAGCGCCGCCGCCCGGTGATGGCGCTGGCTGCACTTGAGTAGTCGCCGATTGGCCTTGCTGTTGCGCTTGTAGAGCTGGAACGAATAACAAGCCAGCCGCGAGGATCACAGAAAGAAACTGCCTGATTGAACCTTTCATTTGTGTGTCTCCTTGTTTTGATTTTAAGTCCCAGCCGGGACGGGCACACTCTACGCAAGTAGATATATAAGTAAAGGCGCAATATGATGAATTAATATGGAGTACCCCCGCCGTAGCTTCCGTGAAGCCGCTTGTGGTAAATCCGTACGTGAGTTTGCTACCCAGGTTTCCGCGAGGTAGCCGTACACCACGCTCGCGGATGGATAGGTGTACCCCGAACCGTAAGAACGTAAATTGGCGAGTGTTGCGCGCTTCGCTTTCTGAGCGGTGCGGGTTGTGACGTTTGCGGGTGCTCGCGAAATTCTCTCGCGCCCCTCAATCACGCCAGCCGTATACTACGGCCATGTTCTGGCAAGATTCCTATCCGCTCGCTTTGAGGATCCCCACGCCGATCGTAGCGGTGCAACTAGCCGCGTCGCTGTGCATTGGAATGCTCGTAGGAGTCGAACGCGAATGGGCGGGTAAAGATTTCGGTCTGCGCAGTTTCGCATTTGTCTCCGTGCTCGGCATGCTGAGCGCGCATCTGCCCACCGCGCTTGCCTGCGTGGCTTTCGCCGGTGTGCTGCTGCTGATCGCGGCTGCGGACATTCGAAATTTTCTTTCCAAGCAGCCTCTTGAATTGACCACATCCTTGGCGCTGCTATTGGTTTTCGTGGCCGGATACCTGGTGGGCATCGGCCATGTGTTCACTCCCGTGGCGTCTGCAATCATCATCACCATGCTGCTTGCCTGGAAGCTCGAACTGCGAAAGTTTGCCGGTGGACTTAAACTCGAGGAAATTCGCAGCGCGGTACTGCTTGGTTTGCTCGGCTTCGTTATTTACCCGGTGATTCCGAATCGCTTCGTGGACCCCTGGCAATTGCTGAATCCTCGCGCAGCTTGGGTAATCGTGATCGTGATTGCGGGCATCGGATTCGTGAACTACGTGCTGCTGAAACTCTACGGCACGCGCGGCATTTACCTCAGCGGTTTTCTGGGTGGCTTGGTGAACAGCACGGCGGCCGCTGCCGAATTGGCGAAGCCTCTGGGATCCGGTAGCACATCCTCCGGCGTAGCGGTTGCCGCGCTGTTGCTCACGATTGTGGCTATGTTCGCGCGCAATCTCGTGATTCTCGCAATTTTTTCGCCGTCTGCCGTGGGCGCCGCCGCCGGACCTTTGCTGATAATGGCGCTCGGCGCGCTGATTCTTGTTCGTCGCTCGCGAGCGCGCGCCGGAGATACTCCGGGGGAAATTCATCTTGAGTCGCCCGTTTCCATCAAGCACGTTCTATATTTTGCCGGGCTGTTTGTATTGATTGAAGTGGTTTCCACGCTTGGTGAACGCCATCTCGGCAAATTTGGATTCCTCGGAATCAGCATCCTCGGTGGTTTGGTAAGTAGCGCCAGCACCACTGCCGCCGCGGCCAACATGGTCGCGCACGGACAANNGTCAATTTGCCGATCATTCAGCGACAAGCTAGGAATCCCGCATTGTTCCGCAAGCTGGCCGCCTTCACGATTGCGCTGGCGGCCCTGGGAATCGCTGTACTGTTGCTGCGTGAATACCGCTGGCTGCTGAAAAT
>PKWH01000350.1:12766-13058 GCA_003131985.1 Acidobacteriota bacterium
CTTACGCCCAGGCTGACATCGCTCGTAGCCGCACTCTTCAGCACGGTAAGGCGGAGCACGATCAACAACGCGCAAAACGCCGGAACAAACCTCAAAATGCGAGTCTTGTTAAACATGCAATCACCTTAACACAACCAAGCGCCACGCGGCGGTTAGAACGGAAAGGGAAGCCGTCGGCAAACGAAGCGCCGGTTACCCTGAGGGTAGCCGCGAGGGGCGTCTTGCTTGCACCGAGGTCGCTGCGGCGACCGAATGTGCCGGCTCTTTTGACTTTCTCGCAATCGCCGTGCAG
>PKWH01000021.1:0-164 GCA_003131985.1 Acidobacteriota bacterium
GCACCGTGACGAACAGATGATATGGGCCCGCGTCGCCCTCGTAAAAAACATCCGGGCTGCCCACGTGCGCGAGGACGGGAATCGCAGCGCCCAGCAAAATAACCGCCGCGATCAATAGCCGCCGCTGGAAGTCTTTCTTCATCGGCGAATCCGCCGCATCCATT
>PKWH01000021.1:256-2566 GCA_003131985.1 Acidobacteriota bacterium
AAAATCAGCAAATGGCCACTGCGCCGCGACAAAACTCACCAGAAACGCAGCTCCCAGCGTGGCCGCCTGCTTCCACCGGCTCCACATCGCCGTTTTCTGTCGCAACAGATCAAAAACAATCGCCGGAACAATCAACAGCATCGGAAAATCCGGCGGCACCAGATGCGTCACATTTTGGTACACCGGCCCCAGCTTTGGCACCGCCGGGAACAACGGAAGGATCCACACAAAAGAAAGGTGGATCGCCATCCACATCGCCGTCATGATCGTCGCCGCCCAGCGATTTTTCGAAACCCACGCGACGGTTGCTATCCAAATAGGCGCCACAATCATCATGACCAAATAAAACCTCGCCCCGTGCATCAGCACGCGGTTGGTCATTTCCTGCATGATTCCAACCGTCAAGCCCATCAGGAAAACTACGGCCAGGAATAGCATCCGCTCCAGCTTGCGGTAATAAGCGCCCTCCGCCCGATTCATCTCCGCCAGCACCAGCACCAGCGTGCCAAAACGGATGCCGATCATTCCCAGCGCCAGCAGCACGTGCGGCGGACTCAGAATCTTTACATCCAACCCGTACGAGTTATGCCACCAATTATCAAACGGCCCCGCGGCGATCATCGCCACCGCGCCCCACGCGCAGATGAACGCGCCCAGCGGCCCTCGGAAGCCCCACATCGAAACGGAAACATCGNNCGCAACCGCGAATCTTTTTGAAGTGTTGTGGAAAGAATCAAATACCCGCACGCAATCCCGGCCAGCACGCCGGACAAATAGATCATCATGTGCGCGGGCGTCCAGAACGTGTCGCGCCCAACCGTCTCGTGCCAGGAAATGTCCCACGCGCTTCCCACCACAGCCGACAGCACCGACGCCATGCAGCACCATATGTACCAGGGAATCGACGCCGTCTCGGCATACGCTCTCTCGATGCTCCGAGCTTGAATTGGTGGCAGCGAAATTGTTCCAGCCATTCTTGTTACCCCCGCTGCCGTCATTTTACACCAGGAACCAACGGGCAGTATCACCGACTCACTTTACCCACACGCCAGAGAACTTTTTTGCGACTCTGCCCCACTCCTTGTCACCCACTTTGCCATCTGCCGCAAACCTGTCATCCCGAGCGCAGCGAGGGATCTGCTCTTTGCAGCGTCACCGACTAACTTCATCACCCATCCTAGGCCCATCATTTGCCGAACAGCCCGCGTTCTCGCGTCCGCACTCGATCTCACAAGTGCAATCAGGGGGTCGGAGCTTCAGCTCCGACATAATCAAAACGCGCGAAGCGCGTACCCTTTCGGCGGGTTTCTCGCCGAGCACTCGAGTTCTGAGTGTCCTCCACGAGTCCAGCCCGCTCTTGCGTAGTAATCAGGTCATTTCGCGAGGCATGCCGGCAGAGCGGGGCAACCACAAAAAAAAGAGTCGCCTCGAAAAAAGCGACTCGTTCAGCATTTTGAAGAACCAGCCACGCAATACGCGTCTTTACGAAGCCTTCTCCTGCGCATAAACCAAATATTCCGAGTACGGACCCTTAAAGTCCTCAACCTTGCCGCCGGCCACGAAATGCCAAATCCGCGTAGCCACTTCGTCAATCACGTCGTAGTCATGCGTAACCAACAGCACCGTGCCGTCATATTTCTGCAGCGCGATATTCAGCGCGTTGATCGATTCCAAATCCAAATGGTTCGTCGGCTCGTCGAGCACCAGCACGTTCGGCCTCTGCAGCATCAGCCTGCAAAAAATCAGCCGCGCCGACTCGCCTCCCGAAAGCGCCTTCGTAGGCTTCAACGCATCGTCGCCGCTGAAGAGCATTTGCCCCAACACTCCGCGCAATTCCTCTTGCGTCGCTTGCGGCTTGAACTGGTGCAGCCACTCCACCGCCGTCGTACCTTTCACGATGGAATCGCTGTGATCCTGCGCAAAATAGCCCACCGCAACATTGTGTCCCCACGCTACGGTCCCGCCGTCGACAGGGAATTGCCTGTCCACATCGTCAATGTATCCCGTCGCATTGCGCACCAGAGATTTCAGCAGCGTAGTCTTGCCCGCGCCGTTTCGCCCCGTCAGCGCGATTTTTTCTCCGCGCGCCACGCTCGCCGAAAACGGCAAAATCACCTTCACGCCGTCGTACGATTTCGCCACGCTCTTGATTTCCAGCGGATGCCTTCCGGAATGCTGATCCATCTGAAAACGGATGTACGGCCGAGCAATATTCGATCTCGCAAGCTCCGTCGTCTGCAAACGCTCCACTTCTTTCTTCCGCGAAGTGGCTTGCGCGGAGCGCGTACCCGCCGAAAACCGCGCGATGAA
>PKWH01000230.1:0-25786 GCA_003131985.1 Acidobacteriota bacterium
TGCTTGACTCTGAAAATGTGTTTCTGTAGGATGGGGGTTCGTCTGTAGTTCTTCCAGTTGACCTGGGAGTACCTGCTCTTTGACAATCGGATGATACATGCCAGAACCCGTTTGGTTACTGCCTTGTTCCAAGTGTACCGGAGCAAGGCGAATTGAGATAAACCGAGCGATTTAAAGTTCGTATCGATCGTCGCAACCCGGCGCAAACCGGAAATTGTTACGGTCGAAACACCAGATTTCAAACGAGAGTTTGATCCTGGCTCAGAGCGAACGCTGGCGGCGTGCTTAACACATGCAAGTCGAACGCGCAGCATTCTGTAGCAATACAGGGTGTGGGCGCGTGGCGAACGGGTGCGTAACACGTGGATAACCTTCCTTCAGGTGGGGAATAACCCAGTGAAAACTGGGCTAATACCGCATAACATGACGATGGCACATGCTGTTGTCTTCAAAGGCGCAAGTCGCCAGAAGAGGGATCCGCGGCCGATTAGCTTGTTGGCGAGGTAATGGCTCACCAAGGCATTGATCGGTAGCCGGACTGAGAGGTTGGCCGGCCACACTGGAACTGAGACACGGTCCAGACTCCTACGGGAGGCAGCAGTGGGGAATCTTGCACAATGGACGAAAGTCTGATGCAGCAACGCCGCGTGGGGGATGAAGCTTCTCGGAGTGTAAACCCCTTTCGACCCGGAAGAATGCCCGCAAGGGTTTGACGGTACGGGTATAAGAAGCCCCGGCTAACTACGTGCCAGCAGCCGCGGTAATACGTAGGGGGCCAGCGTTGCTCGGAATTACTGGGCGTAAAGGGTCTGTAGGCGGTGCGGCAAGTCGATAGTGAAATCCCTAGGCTTAACCTAGGGGCTGCTAGCGAAACTGCCGTGCTAGAGTGTGAGAGAGGCGAGTGGAATTACGGGTGTAGCGGTGAAATGCGTAGATATCCGTAGGAACATCCGAGGCGAAAGCGGCTCGCTGGATCACAACTGACGCTGAGAGACGAAAGCTAGGGGAGCAAACAGGATTAGATACCCTGGTAGTCCTAGCCCTAAACCATCAGGACTTGGGGTTTGCCCTGTACGGGGCAAGTCCCGTAGCTAACGCGTTAAGTCCTGCGCCTGGGGAGTACGGTCGCAAGGCTGAAACTCAAAGGAATTGACGGGGGCCCGCACAAGCGGTGGAACATGTGGTTCAATTCGACGCAACGCGAAGAACCTTACCTGGGCTTGAACCGCACAGGACCAGCTTGAGAAATCAGGCCTTCCCGCAAGGGACCTGTGTAGAGGTGCTGCATGGCTGTCGTCAGCTCGTGCCGTGAGGTGTTGGGTTAAGTCCCGCAACGAGCGCAACCCTTACTCATAGTTGCTACCCGCAAGGGAGAACTCTATGAGGACTGCTCCGGATAACGGAGAGGAAGGTGGGGATGAGGTCAAGTCAGCATGGCCTTTATGTCCAGGGCTACACACGTGTTACAATGCGCGCCACAAAGCGTCGCGAACCCGCGAGGGGGAGCTAATCGCAAAAAAGCGCGCTCAGTTCGGATTGCAGTCTGCAACTCGACTGCATGAAGCCGGAATCGCTAGTAATGGCGCATCAGAACGGCGCCGTGAATACGTTCCCGGGCCTTGTACACACCGCCCGTCACATCACGAAAGTGGGCTGTACTAGAAATCGCCGAGCCAACCGCAAGGAGGCAGGCGCTCAAGGTATGACTCATGATTGGGGTGAAGTCGTAACAAGGTAGCCGTAGGAGAACCTGCGGCTGGATCACCTCCTTTCTAAAAGAAAAGGGAGTACGACCTGCTTCGGTAGCAGGTACGACTCTTCATCCCGGATCTTAGGATCTCGGGAGCTCGGTCCGTTTCTCTCCTCGACTTGTCGAGTTGAGAAGCACTCAATGGGCCGGACGGGTTCTGGTAAGTCTCATCCGATTTCAAAGAGTCTGCAGACAAACGCAAGCCTGCCGCGGCAGGCATGCCCCGGTTCGATTCTCATCGAGCCGGGGCTTTTTGTTTGCATCCTCACTTATTTTTTCCGCATCCGAAAATCGCGCTGCTCAGTTAATCGATTCGGTCGAGGTCCGAACACACAGTGAAAGCAAAAGGATCTTCCTCGATGGATGCTGCCGCGTTCCAGCACGTGCGCGATAGCTTCGCTCGCCAGGGCTTGATGAAGCACCTCGGTGCGGAATTGACGGGACTAACTTCTGGACGGTGTGAGATCCGAGTGGCACACCGCCCGGAACTCACGCAGCAGCACGGATACTTTCATGCGGGCGTCACCGCATCGATCGCCGATAGCGCTTCGGGATACGCCGCCTACAGCCTGATGCCTGGGGATTCCAGCGTGCTGACTGTGGAATACAAAATCAATCTAGTGGCGCCCGCCGAGGGAGATGCGTTAATTGCTCGCGGCCGCGTTCTACGTTCTGGCAAGACACTGAAGATTTGTGCCGCGGACGTTTTTGTGGTGAACGGCGCGGAGGAAATTCTCTGCGCGACCTCCCTTTCCACCGTAATGGCGCTAACAGGGCGATCCGACTCTTCTAGATCGCGCCATCCTCCCGCAAGGTGATTCAGTTCAGGGACTGGGGACTGTTGGACCTGCCTGTACACCGCTGAATTTGCCGTGCTCATCGAAGGCAAAGGTCAGGCTCGCGGTTCCAATCTGGGCGCAGGCGTGGCAACCGTCGCGGAGAATATAACCCACTACAAATGATTCTCGTCCGGACTCGAGATGTTCCACCAGCGGTTCGCTCGTGTGGTAGCGATCACCCGGCCAAGTGCTGATATGCGGATACTTCTTTGCAAGAGCGGCATAGGTCGGATTTTTCGAGAAGTTTTCTCGCGATGCGAATTTCTCGCTATCCACGTCGATGATCGAGGGATCGCCATTTACAAGGAGGATGCCTTCTAATTCGTTGGCGCGAAACGCATATTCAATGTAGGCGATGTCTACCAGACCAACTTTTCGAAAAGCGCGCACATACGCCAAACCGTTGCCGGCAAATGATTTTGCAAATGCTACGGCTTGTGGAGAGGCGTTGGCTGACTGCATTTCCAAGAGAAAACATCCATTGATCCCGTCCGGATCGCCGTTGCCACATTTTTCGCGGATGGCAGAGAGAATTTGCGCAGATGGATTCCATACAACTGCCGGCCCCAAGAGTTGGGCAGAAACCTGCGCGGAGTCAGCGGGTTTCTGGGCCAATAAGAGCGGATATCCGACACACAGGAACGCGGCGAAGAGAATTATGCGTTTCAATGTTGTCACTTCGCCGTGCGGTCCACTTCCGAGCCACCCGAGTCTCGTCTGCAGATCCTTAGGGTCCAGGGACGAAGATTCTATCTGCTGCCGAGATTTCGACGCCCTTTTGTTCAGTTCGAACGCGGAATTTACGGAGCTCACCCTTAGCCTTCTTCGAACGATCCGTAGCATACGTCAGCCAATATTGATTCTTGAGGACCAAATCTAGCTGTTGAAGATAAGGGCCGAACGATATGGGTGTGTTAAAACCTTGGAAGAACGCTTCCCCGCCCGTGGCATCCGCTATCTGAGAGAGAGCGTTTTGTCCAAGAGTGACGCGGAATGTATTTCGGCCGGCACGCCCTACACCGGCAGCATAGAGAGTATGAATCATGACGCCGGCTTTTTGCGCATTGTCGATGGTGGAGTCGACATCCGGACTGGTGGGATAACTGCCGCGGAACCGGTCAATGCCGTCGGCGATCAATAAAATCTCGCGCCGGGCACCCGTGGCGGGCCAACCCTTTATGAGGTTCATGACCGAAAGGTAGATGCTGGAATAGGCGCCGCCATTTCCCAGGGGCATTCTAATAGTCTTAGCCACAGCTTCGTGATCCTTGTTGAATTGGGAAGCCTTTTGGATGGTGCCATTGCTGGCGTAGAACACCCCGATGTTTGTTGTATCCGGTTGTGACGTTACAAAATTCCTCAAATCGCCCAGTTGGCTGGCAAGATCTGTGGTATCCGCGTCGTCGATGACGATGGCGAGCAGAAGCCCAGCTTTGTCGCCCTGAGCCGGAACCCAGTTGGTCACTTCCTTCTTCTGTTTCCCCTCGTCGACGATTACATCACTTTTGCCGAGAGCAGGAGGCGCCGTGTATTTGGGACCGAGAACGGTAACGTAGGTAGTGACGGGCACATTACTTGAGGATGCTGCCTGCCCTTGAGCGTGTGCGGGAAACACGCTAATCATCAAAACCGCGAGAACCAAAAAGATTGAGAAAGTGTAACCGGACTTGCGCATGTCTGCCTCCCAAGAAAATGACTTTTGACTACTCACCTGGTCACCGAAGAGATATACCCACAGTATATAACCGTTAGCACGCGTAACTGTATTTGGGGAATTGCCTTTCTGTCAAGACCGACCAAGTTCGCCGGCTAGTAAACGAGAGAGAGTTGCTTTCGGCGTTCAACCCATTCTTGGCTCTTGAAAATTCTCGGCGTTAGTTCTATGAGGCGCGGGAGCATGTTGAATACCGCAACTGGACCCCAGTCGTCTCCCTTGCGAGTTCGGAAGCCTTTCTTGTTGAGTTCCTCGGCTACTTTAGTCAAAGAAATGTCCTGGATGATCAATTCCATCATCGACAGAAGGAACTGCATTTCCGGAGGGTTTCCTTCCAGGTGCTCGCAATCTCCGGAGACCCGCGTACCAAATGGAGCGTCTTCTATTGTCATCGGCTCGCGCGTAGCATCGGTTTCCGTCTCTCGTTCCCATTCGACACCGACGAGGCGCCAGCCTCCCTGTTGGCGCTGTCTCAAGTATTCGGGATCGAGATTTCCTTTCAGCGATTCCCTGATTCGCTCCAGTTTTGCCATAACGCCTCCCCTATGCCGACGCCCATCTGCGAGCGGAAGTTGCCTGGAATTCGAAGCAAATCTTGGGCCTCTGCGGTCGCAGTGTATTTCTATGTAGAAAAAAGACTTAATGATAAGACGGAGTCTGAGGAGGATCGGCGTTTGCCCGGTTGTGGGATGGCGTGTAGCTGAAACGGACATTTGCCGAGCAACGACCCAATGTCGATTAATGGTGCTAAGAGATCCCATCAAAAGACCCGCGGGATAACCTCTACTAACCTACAACTACAAGGATCAGTTCGCTCCCGACGAGTTACCTTCGGCGCTGGATTGATGCTGCTGAAGCCAAGATTGCAAAAGAGGTTGCTGGTGCGTACGAACATCGATGCAAACGTTGATTTGTTCCAGCGCCAATTTCAACTCGCGTTCGGCAGCGGGAATCTTGTGCTCGGCGAAGAATTGTTGCACTTCATCACGCTTGGCCGTATCGCAGAAGACGCCGGTGCTTTGCACCACAGAAGCATCGGAATAGTTGCTGAACTTGGCCTCGACCTCCGTCCAATGCTGACGGACAAAATCCCATGCGACCTGGTGCCCAGCGGGATTCGCCATCACTGCACCGATTACCTGGGGCGCGTCCTGCGCGCGCATCGCGGGAGAGATTGCGAAATTCAGAGTACGCGTCAGCTGGACGGGATCGCCAAAGAGGCACAACATCTCGCCGTACAGTATAAATTCGTCCTGAGTTTTTATTTGGGCGAAGTGACCCAAGATCCTGTTGTACAACGTCGCATCGCCGTCACGCGCTGTCATGCGCAGCGCCGCGGAAAGCATGGCACGATCGACGGGTTCGCCGCTAAGCGCCTTGTCGACCATGTCCTTCGACATCTGGATGATCTTCGGATCGTGACCTGTCAAACCAAGTATGGTGAATAGGGCAGCACGGCGGGCTCGCGTTTCGTCCGAATCGTCGGGAGCTGAAACCCATCCGAGTTTGACGGCTACGGGGTTGAACGTGGCGCGAATCCATGCTTGGTATTGCGCGCGATCCGCGTCGGTGACGAGGTAATCGGCGGCAAAGGTGAGTTGGTTTGAGAGATAATTGATCACCGCAGTAGAGGTGTCGTCTTTCATGTCCTGCGCGAGTGCCAACACGTCGCCCGCCGAAAGACGGTTCAAGCTCACCTGCGCACTCACATCGTTCAGAAGCAAATATCGCTCGCCGGGAGAAAGCGTGCGCTCGGCAGAGGAGGAAATCATCTTCAAGTTTTCCGCATCGTAACCCGAGCGGTAGTAGCCACGCGCGCCCGCATTGCCAAAGACCGCTGTGCCGCATCCAGACAGTATGACTTGCTGCTCTTTGGAGGATAGAAGCTGGCACTTCTCATCATTTCCCGCTTTCAAACAAACCGGAATTTGCCACTGTTCTTTCGAACCAGCTTCGAATGTGACGCGATCGGAGAAATAGCGTTGCTGAGATAACGTCACTTTCGTTTTGCCGCCATCGCATACCGTCCGGAGAGTCACCAGCGGGACACCGGGCTGTTTGACGAAGCTTTCCATGATGCGGTCCACGGGCTGATGCGATACCTGGGTAACTTCATCCCAGAAGTTTTCCGAAGTAGCGTTGGAGTAAGAGTACTTAGCGAGGTAAGAGTTCACCCCTTTGCGAAAAACGTCTTCGCTGACATCGCCTTCCACCATTGAAAGTACGGCTGCTGCTTTGTTGTAGGTGATGCCGTCGAACAGCTCCTGAATCTGTGCGGGGGTTTCGGCGTGAGCTTCAATCGCGCGAGTGGAGCTGAGCGAGTCGGTGTCCATGGCTCCGGTGCTCGAACTCACGGCGTCAGTCTGGAAATTCCAATCAGGCTTCCACGCTTCCATGGGCTTGAACGACATCCAGGTAGCGAAGCCTTCGTTGAGCCACACATCGTCCCACCATTTCATGGTGACTAAGTCGCCGAACCATTGATGGGCCATTTCGTGCGCGACAAGGTCCTGCGCCACAATTTTTCGCAGAAAATATGAGGATTGCTTGGGATCCACAAACAGCAAGTCACGAGAAATGATGCAGGCTGTATTTTCCATCGCGCCCGCGGAGAAATCCGCCACACCCAGGATATCGAGCTTGCCGTACGGATATTTAATTGCGAAATAACGATTGTAAAACTTCATGGTGTATTCCGCGGCTTCGAGGGCGAACCCCGCGTACTGCTTCTTGCCGGGAACTCCGCAGACGCGAATGGGAATATCGTCGGCGCTGCCTTCCAGGCACTCCCAATCACCGATAGCGAGCGCGACAAGATACGTCGACATTTTGGGCGTGGTGGAAAACTTCAACGTGTGTTTGCCATCGCCGGGCCCAGGGGTGTCGGAGATAATTTTGCCATTCGAAATAGCGGTATCGCCTTTGTCGATGATTGCGGTGATGTCGAATGTTGCCTTGTAGGAAGGTTCGTCGAATGACGGATACATACGGCGCGCGTCGGTATTCTCAAGCTGCGTGATCGCGTATTTGCGATTGTTTGCCTTGCTCAGATAGAGGCCGCGGAGCTGACCGTTCAGAATGCCGCTGTAGCGGATGTGGATTTCGGCTGGCCCGGCTGCGAGCGGTTCTGGCACCGTAAACGAGACCATCTCGTTCTTTTCATCAGGAACCACCTGGGCCGTCTGGGTCTTGCCGCCAGTAGATAGGGTCACTTCCGCAAATTTGATTTCGGCTGCGTTCAAGGTGATGGACGCGGATGGTTTCAGAAGATCGATTTGGATGGTCTCGTCGCCTGCGAAGTTCTCGCTCGCGAAATCCGGGGAAATGGTGAGCTGATAGTGTTTCGGCGAAGCGACATCTGGAATCCGTTGCCCAAACATTGCGGGTGCTGCCAAAACGAAGTACACAGCTAACCCCATGAGAACGACTGCCTTTCTCATATCCACCCCTTTTCGTCCTCGAACTTCCCGGTTCAAATTGTAAGGCAATGGCGCTGTCGAGCGGACATCCACAACCGTCAAAGTTATTACGCGTGACCGTAGATTTAATTACAAGAATTCCCGTGGGGCAGGCGTAAATCTCCGTTTCGAAACGCTTCTTGAGGCGGAGACTGGTGGGCCTGGGTAGACTTGAACTACCGACCTCGCCCTTATCAGGGGCGCGCTCTAGCCACCTGAGCTACAGGCCCACGGCAGGCAAGTTGCCCGCTTTGGATTTTACGATTCTAGCATGCCCCGGCAAAGAGCCGTATAGAGGAAGTGCGCACGAATTATCGGTCGTGCATAATGGAGAAAATTCGCGCGGTCGCGATTAAAGCTTGTTGAGGCCGTCGAGTGCTGCGACTTTGTAGGCTTCGGCGAGAGTCGGATAGTTGAAGACGGTGTCGCGAAAATAGTCAACTTTGCCGCCGTAATAAAGAACGGCCTGGCCGATGTGGATGATTTCCGTGGCGCGCTGCCCGATTACGTGAACGCCGAGGAGTTTTAAAGTGTTGCGGTCGAAAAGAACTTTCAGCATGCCGGTCTCGTCGCCCAGCATCATGCTCTTGGCTAGCTCGGCATACTTGGCGATCCCTACTTCGTAAGGAACTTTGGCGGCTGTGAGCTGCTCTTCGTTTTGGCCCACCATGGAAATTTCCGGGATGGTGTAAATACCGTATGGAAATAATTCGGAGATGTGTTCAGAGGGCGCACCGAACATGTGGCAACTCGCCAGACGGCCTTGTTCCATGGAAGTGCTGGCAAGCGCGGGGAAACCGATGATGTCGCCGGCAGCGTAAATGTGCGGGACACTAGTCTGATAATGTTCGTTGACCTTGATTTTGCCGCGCGAATCGGCTTCCATGCCGGCCGCTGCGAGGTTAAGGCGATCACCGTTAGCTTGGCGGCCCACGGCGTAGATGAGCGCGTCGCCTTGTACTTTCTTTCCACTTTCGAGTTCTGCAAAAACGCGGCCTCGGGCGGGATCGATTCCCACTCGCGTAACTTTTTCGCCGAGGCGGAAAGTAGTTCCCATCTGGCGGAGGTGATAGGCCAGCGCTTCCATGATTTCGCGGTCGACGAAATCCAGAATCGCGGGCCTCTGATCGATCAATGTGACTTCGGTTCCCAAGGCCGCGAGAAATGAGGTGTATTCAAGGCCGACAACTCCCGCGCCAACCACGATAATTTCCCTGGGCAATCCCTCCAGGCAGGAAAGACTGTCGGTATCGACAATGCGTTTGTCGTCGAACGGAATCTGAGGATCTCGAGCCGGCCGCGTACCGCAGGCGATCAGAATATGATCAGCGCGGACCGTAATTTTTTCGGCGTCTCCGGAGACTTCGATGGTATGCGGGTCCACGAACTGCGCAGTCCCCTGAAAAACAGACACGCCGTTGCGCTTAAGCTGCGCGCGAATCACCTCTGTCTCTCGCGAGACGATTGCGTTCACGCGGAAGGAAAGATCCCGAATCGTAATATCATTTTTCCCGCGGTAACTGTCTCCGTAAAACGCCCTCACCGCGTTTCCCGTCAGCTGGAAAATAGCTTCGCGAACGCTCTTGCTGGGGATTGTGCCGGTGTGGACGCAGACGCCGCCTATCATTTGTGTGCGGTCGACCACCGCAACGCGTTTGCGCATCTTCGCCGCGCAGATGGCGCCTTTTTGTCCGGCGGGACCGCTGCCTATCACTACCAAATCAAACTGCGAATCAGTCATGTAGCCACCTGATGAAATTCGGGTTCATCGCCGCAAACGAGCGTCGTTGCGCCGAGCAAGAATGAAGAAAGATGGAGAACGCCACAATTCTAACGCGACCTCTTTGCCGGAATGTGAACGTTGTCTAGGATACTGAAAAAAATGGCGGCACGCCATTCGCCAAGAAACTGACCGCCAATGGGTTAACGGCGAGGCCTCTCAGTGGAATACAAGCGAACTCAATCACTTGGGGAGACTACGTTCTCCGAAGCTGGCCCCTACTTCCGAGTTCAAGGCCGAGAGGGCTTTGAGAGGCCGGAGCTTCCGTAACCAAACAGGCTGCGAAGAAATTCCTGTTCGAGGAATTCGTCGACCTGTTCTGGTGGAGCAGCGGAGGTTAAAGACACATTTGCGCGCGCAAGCTCGGACTCAGCAAGGGTGAATCGAGTGAAATGTGTTCGGCCGCGCCGCCGCGTTTCAGCCGTTTTGCAGGTTTGGCGTCATTCGCAACAAAATGGTCCACACAACTCGCAGAAAAGTTCTTAGACGCGCTTTCGACGGATCACAATCATCGAGATATCGCTTTTCAATCAGGCGGGCAAAGAATTCCTGGGTTAGGTCCTTCGCGTCTTCTTCGGTTTTTCCCCGACGAATGCGAATGTATTTGTAAATTGGTTTCCAATAGGCGGCGATAATTGTTTCCAGAGCCCGCTTTCGCTCGGCCGGATCGTTGCTGCTAGCAGCGAGGGCTGCAGACCGCCGGGTAGCCGGAAATTTGCCGCTCGGGCCGCCGATTTGTGTATCTTGTGACATCTCTGCCCGCCGAGTCTTCGCTACGCCAGAGCGATCAAGTCAATTTCGATGCGGAAGTCGCGAGGTAGCCGAGCAACTTCAACCGTCGATCGCGCCGGCGGATTCGCCGGAAAATAACGAGCATACACTTCGTTCATCGCTGAAAAATCGTTCATGTCTTTTAGAAAGACGCTGACCTTCACGACACGGTCGAGTGAAGAGCCGGCCGCTTCCAGGATCGCTTTTAGATTTTCAAATGTGCGCACTGTTTGCTGTGCCGTGTCGCCTTCTATCGGCTTCCCAGTTGAAGGGTCGAATGCAGTTTGGCCGGAAATAAAAACGAAGCCGTTTGCTTTAATCGCCTGCGAATACGGCCCGATGGCTTTCGGGCCTTTTTCAGTGGAGATGATTTCGCGCATTCTGCCTCCCGTGACGGCATTATTGTTCTAGTTCTTACCAGCTCCGGCGCTCTGGTACTTTTCTCTGAATTCCGCCGGAATACCCGGCTTGTAAAGCCAGGTGCGAAATATCGGCGCGAGATCTTTATTCGTTACATTCTCGATCGCGGCCCGAATGTCTTGATATCCAACTTCCTGACCGCGCAACAAACTGACGACTTGCGCGAGTCCTTTGCGGACAGACGCTTCGCCATACGTATCTTCCATAGCGATAAAGAACAACGGAGCTTTTGCTAAGGCGATGCGGCGCTGCTCGACCGGGTCGCGCATTGTGACAGCGACGAGTGGCTTCTCGACCGCTCCTTTGCAGGCGCTGTCGTATTCGTTAAGCAATTTCAAGATGCGGCTACTTCGCGCGGAGTCGCCGTGACGAGCTTCGTCGACCACGATGACGGCATAGTCGGACAATCCTTCAGTCATACCGACATTTGAATTCGGCGAATATATTCGGACGCCGAACCAATTCCCCGCCAGTGCGCGCGTAACCAACTCCAAGAAATCTTCGTTATCAGCGCCAAGTGATATCGCCGGCGAATTAACCATCACTCCGCCGAAAAAAGGAACAGCTGAAGGCACATCGTCGCCAATGTGGCGCTCTCCCGGAGATTGGACTATGTGCGGAACAAGATTATCTTTCTCAAGAGGCCCGAAATTCTTCTGGAGTATGTTCCAGGCTGATGCAATTTCTTCCTCGGCGCGCGCACGATCTCCCTTGAGCGGTTCGAGCGCCCAGAAGGCGGCCCCGCACCCTCGGTCATTCGAGCACGAATCTACATATCGCCCTGCGACGATGAAAGGCGCGGGATCGCTCTCGCGTAATTCGAATAGATGTTTCACTTCTACGCCAGTTCTCGCTCGACCAGTCGGTTTCCCCGGCACCAGGAGAAGAAAATCCGCTGGAACCTGGACCGCATAAGCTATGCGTCCGGGACTTGCAGGAGATGGAGAAAGTACGTGGGTCGGGGGCTGAAGCCATGGAATCCAGCCGCGCGAGATTACATGAAAGGATGTTGAGCTTAGAGCGATGTTCATCCCCGAATCCTCCGGAACCGCAAAAGCATATTCGATGACGAGATCACGCCGCTGTTTCTGATTCCAGGCTGGATCAAGCGGAACGCGAAACCTGGTTGCTTCTTCCGTTGCGGGCTCGGCGGAACGTTCCACCGGACTCGCTTCGCGGCCGTTTACCTTAATGAGCAGAGCCTTCAGGCCATAGCTCTTGACGTTCGGGAGAATCACGTCGATGGAAGACAAATCGCCATTACCGTAATTTTCGAGAGTGTAGATCGAGAGAACGCGCAACTCGGGAATCTGGCCAGGGACAAATCGTACTTCATGGGATTCTTTAATAATCCGATAAGCGGGCGCCAGGGAGACAGTACAGCCGGCTGTACATAGGACCAAACAAAGCGCGAGTCCTGCACTCAAAAACGGATGCGAAATCACGTGGTTCAGCGGACGGCTAATTGGGCGGTTCAAGATAGAGAGATTCTACCGAGCAAGTTCAAGCGGGAAAAGGCAGAAATAGAAGAACAAGGCTAAAGGTTCGCGAACTACGTCTCTCTCAAGCACCCGGGTAACGGCGAAGAATGTCCGCATCGCGTGCGCCGTGACGATGCAATCCAATAATCGTAGGAGCCTCGGAATCAGGAATGTTACGACGCACGAGTTCAAGGAGTACGGGCTCGCGCATCCCTGCGTTTCTCATGTTCGAAAGTGCAGCTCCGGAAAAAACGGGCTTACCCATTGCCTCATGGCTAGCCACCTCGAGAACCATGGAATCAGAGAAGCCAGCGAGACGAATCAATTCCAGTCCACCGGCATTAATACCGAGCTCATCAAGCCTCGCTAGCTGGAGAATCGTTTCTTCGCGCAGACGAGCTTTAACAAGGCCGGCGACAGTGTCACCCACGCTGAACGGATGGTTTCGGTTGTGATATATACGAACCAGCTCGATGCAATCGTCGTCCGGAAATCCTGCCGCGCGAGCTTTGACAACCTCAGCAAGTTCGGAGCTCGTGATATCCAGCGCCTGCAACTGTTTGATCGCCGAGTAAGCCATCCCCGCGTTGTCGAGGGGTTTCGTATCAATCGGCGTCATGCGCTCACAGCCGGCGACCAACAACATCAGCGAGAAGAATAAAGTCGCGGAAGTGCGTAAGAATACCTGGAACGCGCCAGGAGGAATCCCATTCGTGGATTTATACGTTCGAACTCTCGCCATTGATCTCATTTTACATACGTCACGAGAAACAAGAGCCGGGCCGTGCAGGATTGTTGCCCACTGATTAACGGTTTTCGCCGAAGCGGACGACTGTGCAAGGTGTGCGGGTCAGACGTTATAAACGCGTTCGATGTCAAAGACCCCTGGAATCCGTTTGACGCCATTCAAAATTCGCTCGAGCTGTTTGCGATCGTGCACATCGAGCCCCACGTCGATGCGGGCGCGTAAATCTTTGCCCCCGCTTTCAAAAGTGCGGATATTGGCACCCGAGTCGCTGATCACGGCGGTGATGCCAGCCAGAATCCCGGGACGGTCTTCCGTGAAAATTCGCAAGCGAACGGGAAAAGCGGCTTTCGTCTCTCCGGCCCACTCCACAGGAATTCTGCGCTCCGCTTCATAGAGCAAATTCTGCACATTCGGACAATTCTTACTGTGCACGGCGATACCGCGGCCGCGGGTGACGTAGCCCACGATGTCGTCACCGGGGATCGGATTGCAGCATTTTGAGCGAAAGACCATCAGGCCGTCATTTCCGTGGACAAGAATTGCCGAGTCGTCCATCCCGAGCATGCGTTTAACGGTGGAGACAAGCTTCGGCTGTTTTTCTTCCGTGGGTTCAGCGAGCGGCTGGCCGGTCGCTTTAGCAAGAACCTGGCGCGCGGACCATTTTCCATAACCGAGGTCGGCGTAGAGATCCTCAACACGGCTGCAACCATAGTCGGACGCAACGCGCGCCCAGTCGTCATCCGATATTTTTTTCAGGGTTATTCCGGCCTGGCGAGCTTCTTTCTCAAGCAACCGGCGCCCTACGTCCGTGGCTTGCTCGCGTTCGTGAAGATTGATCCACTGTCGGATTTTGCTTCGCGCGCGCGAAGTTTGAATGGATGAAAGCCAGTCGCGAGAGGGCTCATGACCCTTTTGCGTGACGATCTCGACGACGTCTCCATTGGCGAGGGCGTGGCGCAAAGGGACGATCGCGCCATTCACTCTTGCGCCGACGCATTGATGTCCCACTTCTGTGTGGATGGCGTAGGCGAAATCAATGGGAGTGGCGCCGCGCGGAAGCACGACGACTCGGCCTTTCGGCGAGAACGTGTAGACTTCTTCGGGATAGAGATCTACGCGGAGTGTTGAGAGAAACTCGCTGGGCTCCTGCATTTCCTGCACCCATTCGATCAATTGGCGCATCCACACGATTCGCTGATCGTCGGATTCCGAAACTTCGCGCCCGTCTTTATATTTCCAGTGAGCCGCCACGCCTTGCTCGGCTATGCGATGCATATCCTGCGTGCGAAGCTGAACTTCAAAAGGCTGGCCCCCGTGAATCACCGTGGTATGCAGCGATTGATAGAGGTTGGGCCGCGGCATGGCGATGTAGTCTTTGAAACGGCCCGGAACAGGCGGCCAGATTTGGTGAATCACGCCAAGCGCCGCATAACAGTTTTTTACGGTGTCGGTGATCACGCGTACGGCTAAGAGGTCGAAGACCTGGTCGAAAGTGCGCTGCTGCTTTTGGATCTTCAGGTGAAGGGAGTAAAAACGTTTCACCCGGGCCTGGACTTCGGCGGGAATGCCATTCTCGACCAGTTTGTCGCGGATCGAGTTTTGTACTTCTTGCAGAAATTTGTCGAAAACCTTCTGTTTCGAAGCAAGCTTTTTTTGCACCTCGAAAAAAGATTCCGGCTCCAAATAACGAAAGGCAAGGTCTTCGAGTTCGCCACGAATCAAACCCATACCGAGGCGATTGGCAACGGGCGCATAGATGTCGAGGGTTTCGCGGGCGATTCGCTGCTGACGGTCGCTATCGAGGTACTCCAGCGTGCGCATGTTGTGCAAGCGATCGGCAAGCTTTATGACCACTACCCGTACGTCGTTCACCATAGCCAGAAGCATCTTGCGGACGTTTTCAGCCTGCCGAGCTTCCGGCGCCAGCAAATCGAGGCGGCTGATCTTCGTTGTACCTTCGACGAGTTGCGCCACGTCGGGGCCAAAATGGTCCGAGATTTGGCTAAGCGGGATTTTGGTGTCTTCGACAACATCGTGAAGAAGAGCGGCGCAAAGGGACGTTACATCGAGTTTCATGCCCGCGAGAATGTGCGCTACTTCGACGGGATGCGATAGAAACGGTTCGCCCGACAGGCGTGTCTGCGTTTTATGCTGTTCAGCCGCAAAATCGTAGGCGCGCCTCAAAAGTTCGAGATCGTCCCCGGGACGGTTGCGGCGCAACTTGTCCATCAATTCGACAAAACGCAGATCGACCGCGCGCCTTGCGGCCTGCGAAATGGCGGGTTTGCCTGCCGGTTCCATGTAAGCGCCATTCTAGCCCTTCGGGTCAGCGGCCCGCGAGTTTTCTGCGATTGCGTGTTGGCGCTCGTTTAACGGCTGAATGCCGATGGCACAGTCTTTCGCGATATCTTGCATGCGCTGAAACTGGAATTGATCGGCTTGCCGGCGTAAGAAGAAGATAATTTGAGGAACGAACTTAGGAACTCGGCTCCGGATTATCCATTTTCCGCTGCTTGATGGCCTTGACCTTGTCCACCAAGTCGTCCGCCAGTTTGATATCGGCGTCGCGCGCGTCGGGTGTGGCCTCCATATCGGCTTTTTGACGATAAAGGAGGTTCAGGTAAGCCATTGCATCGTCATAATCCGGGCGCAATTCCATGGCTTTCTGAAGATCCGCGAGGCCCTCTTCCACAGTAGCTCCATACTTTTGCTGAAACTGAGCAGCGAGCGCGGGCGGCATGGGATCCGTGTCCTTAATGGTCTTCTTGGCAGTCTTGTTATACTCCTCCCGCATGTCCTTGTTCCCGCGGAACGCAATCGACCAATCAATCACGCCGATCCAGTAATACGGTTCCGGGTCGGTAGGTTTAATCTGGATATGCTTCTCATGGTAGCTCTTCGATTCCTCCATCTTCTTGGGATCGAAGGGCGCGGTGGACATGCTGTAGAGAATTGAGCCGATGCCGTCAATCGCATTCAGATTGTTTGGATCTTTATCCAGGACTTCTTGCCATTCCTGCATGGCTTGTTTACCCATGCGGATATTTTCATCGGAGGGGGCACCCGGGATGTACTGAGCTGCGTACGCGGTGGCGAGATATAGACGTGCATTTGTCAGCGAAGGATCGAAGTCCTTCGCTTCTTTAAAGTCTTCAATAGCGCGGTCCGTCTGGTTAGCCTTGTAGGCCTGTACACCCTTGTTGAGCTTGTCGCGCGCGCGGAGTTTATCGCATCCGGCTCCAGCGGCCAGCGACACTAGAACTGCGGCTAGTATAAAAAATGTGTGGGGCTTCCGCTGCATCCCGTGCTCTCCTTGATGAAGGCTGCGCCGGCCATTTGCCCATCGCCCAAGCCAGCGAGGCGAGTAAGTCTTCCTCGAGGGCTTTCGTTACTGACCCGCTTCAACCTTGGCAGTGATCAAGCCGACGCTGTCGATCCCTGCTCCGCGCATAATGTCAATCGCACGAGCGACTTGGCCGAAGTCAACGGCGTCGTCGCCTTTGACGAACGCCACTTTCTCGGCGCGCAACTTGAAGATATCGTCCAAGCGAGATCCCAGATCGTCCCAACTAACCTCATCCTGATTGATCAGTACCTTCCCACTCGCAGTGACCTGGACCACAATCGTCTTGGCCAGCAGTTCCTTGTTTTCCGGTTGGTTAGGCGGAGATGGCTGCGGCACGAGCGTGTCGAGCCCTTGCGGTGTCGTCGGAGTGATCACCATAAAAATGATGATAAGGACGAGCAGCACATCAATAAGCGGAACGATGTTCGGTTCCGACATCGATCCTTTGTTTCCTCCAACTGCCATTCCCATGGAAAGACTCCTTTACCGCTTCACGATGGTTCGACCGCCGCTAGTCTGCAGGAGGCGGCGTCGGAGCTGCGGGAGCACCTGTCTTCGACCGGTTCTTTTCAGTGAGCAAACCGATCTTATCCACACCCGCGGACCGAACTTCGTCAACCGCCTTAACTACTTCGCCGTACTTTGCGCGTTGATCGGAACGCACGAAGACCGTCTTGTCGATACGGTTGGCAAGCAGGTCCTTTACCCTCGTCGTGATATCGCCCAAGCCCACCTTCGTGCTGCCCAGGAAGTAATCGCCGCTTCGGGTGACGGCCACGATGATGGCATCGTCCTTATCGGCGTCCTGCATGTCCTGAGCGTTATTTGCCTTGGCCATATCCACCGACACGCCCTTCTGCAACATAGGCGTTACGACCATGAAAATAATCAACAGGACCAACATGATGTCGGCCATCGGAATCACGTTGGGTGAGGCCATCACTGCCGGTGCTTTGGGTTTGTATCCCATGATTTACTTCTTTCCGCCCCTGCGGGTGATGAAGTAGTTGATCAACTCCATCGAGGAATTGTCCATCTCCACGTCGAAAGCTTCCACTTTGTTGGTGAAGTAGTTAAAGGTCCACACGGCCGGCACCGCGACGAGAAGGCCGAGCGCCGTGGTAACCAGGGCTTCCGCGATACCGCCAGCTACTGCCGACAGTCCGGTCGCCTTGGATGCCGAAATACCTTTGAACGCGTTAATGATGCCCATGACCGTTCCGAACAACCCTACGAAGGGAGCCGTCGAACCGATCGTGGCGAGCCCGGAAAGGCCGCGCTTCATTTCGGCATGAACGATGGCCACCGAACGCTCGAGTCCGCGCTTGGCTGCCTCGATCACTTCTTCGTCGCCTACTTGCGCCGAAGCCGCTTGGAATTCGGAGAGGCCCGTCGCCACTACCTTGGCAATGTGGCTCTTCTTGTTCCGCTCGGCGATTGAAATTGCTTCGTCAAGCTTGTTGTCTTTCAGCGCGCCCGCGACCTGCTGGACGAAAACGCGGGACTGCTTCCGCGCTGCGCTGTACATCAGCGCCCGGTCGATCATGATGCCCACGGACCATGCGGACATGATGAAAAGAATGAAGACGACCGTTTTGGCCGGGTAGCCCATGTTGTGCCACATCGTCAGCAAATCCCACCCAACTTCCTGCTGCTGAAACATCACCAGACTGGCTAAAAGAAAATTCGAAAGCATAGAGTTTGCTCCTCCGTTCGTACGAAACGATCACGGCAGCAATATTCTGCCGGTCGGCATTAACTTCAAATCAGCCCAGACCCCCAAGAGGACGCCCGAACCGTGTCCTTCTTAACCGCCCAAGGTAAACACAACAGAAATCGTGGTATCCACATCGACGGCATCACCATTGAGGAGTGTCGGTTTGTAGCGCCACTGCCTCACGGCGTCCATCGCGCTCTGCATCAACAACGGTGGCCCGGATATATACTTGAGATCCTGCACAGTACCGTCCTTCCCGATAATCGCATGAAGCGTCACCGTTCCGGAAATATGCGCGGTCTTCGCGATGGCTGGATATATCGGCGTTACCTCGTGAATCAAGTTTGCTTGCGCCACATTGCCGCCGACGCGAATACGGGAAGGAGCTACCTTCGGGGGAGGCGGCAATCCCGCGCCGGTACCGCCAATGATTCCACCGAGAACACCTCCGGCCTGTCCGCCAGGAACTCCGCCCGGCACGCCACCGGTCACTCCGACAGCGCCCATATCGGGTGGCAATTCCTCTTCTTTGATCATCTCAACTTTTTTCGGGATCACAGTTGGAGCCGTCATCTGCCCGTTGTGAATTAAGCGCACCACCGGCTTTACGATTCTCTGTATCGCTGCCGCAGGAGGAGGCGGCGGGGGCGGAGGAGGAGGCGCAACAAGGAATGTAGTGAGCAATTGCTTGGGCAGCGCTTCCGTGTAGATAAGCGGGATCAGAATCATCACGAGCACGATCGCGATCTGAACCATGAACGACAACGCTACCGTCCAAGGCTTGTTGGTCTTTTTCGGGTTCGCACTCGAAATGACTAAATCGTCAAACATAGCTACCTCCTTGCAGCTGCCGTCACGCGCTTGTCGGCTGCGGATCCGGCGCGGGCGGCAGTTCCTTGTCCCCTATACTTGTTCCACAGCACCACGATCGGCGCCGCAATTCCGAAACTGGAGTATGTACCTACCACAACTCCTACCACCATGGCAAAAGAGAACGCTCGAAGAACCTCTCCGCCCATCAAGAACAAAACCAGAACGGTCAAAAAGGTGAGCCCGCTGGTCAAAATTGTTCGCGACAGAGTCTGATTAATGGCCTTGTTCACCACCTGCGCGAACGGTTCGCGCCGCATCAGCCTGAGGTCTTCCCGCACGCGATCGAAGATGACGATCGTATCATTCATTGAGTAGCCGACGAGAGTCAACAGCGCTGCAATGACCGTCAGCGAAATCTCAAAATGAAAGATCGAGAAGAAGCCCAGCGTGATCAGCACGTCGTGAAAAACGGCGATAACCGCCGCCGCGCCGTAAACCCATTCGAACCGGAAGGCAATATANNAGTTCGTAACGATGCCGCCGTGCTCTTTGTCGCGCGCGTCGGTCAGCCGTTGGGCCAATTGGTTGTAACGATCACCGGCATTCGTGCTAAGTGAAAGCGGATCCTTCTGTGTCAAATAAGCGGAGAGGCTCGAAGGCGTGATTGAGTTGAAGTCTTGTTTGCCAGCCGCGTTCGCCGTGCCAAAAGTCTTGTGCAGAACATCCAGGATCGTTTGCTTGCTGGCGTCCAGCGCTTCGTCGCCTTCGCCCTTCTTCTCGATGCCGATCACCACATCGTTCTGCGAATTGCCGTTTAGCACGTTGTCGCTGATACTTTGAATGGAACTGTTGGCAAGGCCGGCAGCCTGCAGCCCCTTGCGAATCTGATCGACGGGAGCGGGTCCTGAGAACCGCACATAAACCAGCGTGCCGCCTCGAAAATCAATTCCGTAGCGCAAGCCGCCATTCCGCAGAATTGAAATCCAGCCGACGGCCAGAAGGGTTAGGGAAAGCGCGACGAAATATTTCGCCTTTCCCATCCAATCGACGTTCACGTTGCGAAAGAATTCCATCGAGTCCTATCCGCCTTTATTTGACACCGCTACATCCCGGATTGTTCCCAAAACTAGATACTTAGCTCAGCTTGCCTACCCATGCGAGACAGGTTCCAATCGAAAATGGCCCGCGAGACATAAATCGAAGTAAACACGTTAGAGAGCAACCCAATCACCAACGTTATGGCAAATCCTCGCACCGGTGTACCGGCTCCGAACAAAAACAGGAAAACCGCTGAAACGATGGTAGTTACGTGCGTATCAATGATAGTCAGGAATGCCCGGTCAAACCCCACAGCCACCGCCGAGGCCGGAGCTTTTCCACTCCGCAACTCTTCCCTAATGCGCTCAAATACCAGAACGTTGGAGTCCACGCCCATACCTATGGTCAAAATAACGCCGGCTATGCCCGGTAGCGTAAGCACCGCTCCCGCATAAGCCATAAACGCCAGCAGAATTAGGAGGTTCATAGTGAGAGCCACCACTGCATTGACGCCACTTAGCCGGTAGTAGATTACAAGAAATATCATCACAACGATGATGCTTCCGATAGACGCCCGGACACCTTCGCGGATGGAATCAGCTCCCAAGGACGGGCCGACTGTTCGTTCCTCGAGGTACTTGATCGAAGCCGGCAAGGCTCCGGCCCGCAGCACGAGTGACAGATCTTGCGCCGATTCCTGGCTGAAATTTCCTTCAATAATTCCGGAATCCTCGATACGGCCGTTAATCACGGGGGCGGTATAGACCCTGTGATCCAGGACAATCGCCATTCGGTGGCCAATATTCGCTTCCGTGAAGGGACCGAAACGCGCGGCTGCCGCTGTGGAAAGTTGAAAACGAACTTCGTACTGGCCCGGGCTGTTTGAACTGGGAGCCGGAACTGCGCCGCGCAAGTCTTGACCCGTGATAATGGGCGCACGATCGAGGATGTAATAAACCGGCTGCGGCGACTGGCCCGCTTGAGTGCTCTCGGCTTTCCCTACGACGATTTCAGCGCCGGGAGGCAAAATCCCGCCATGACTCGCTTGAGCGGCGCTTTCCGAAGGAAATGTTTGTTCATCGGCGACGCGCTTGAGTTCAAGCTGTCCGCCGGCTTGAATTACGGATTTGGCGCGAGTGGGATCGCCCTCCCCAGGGAGTTCAACGAGGATTTCGTTCTCGCCGCGACCTGTGAAAGCAATGGTTGGCTCCGTAAGGCCGAGTGCATTAATACGCCGAGTGATGGTCTCAAGTGCCTGGTCCATCGTGTCGCGGCGAATATCCGCAACAATCGAAGGCTTCATCGCGATCACGTAACCATTCTGTTCGCCTGCGGCTGGCGCCAAGGTCCAGTCCGTGAATTGATTGTTAATCAGGTCGCGAAAAGCGCCCGACGTGTTCGGATCCACATTGCGCACGAGTATGTGCGTGTCGTCCACGCGGCTGATCTCTCCCACGCTGATGTTTTTTTCGTGGAGTTGTTTCGTGATCTGATCGACAGCCTGGTCGCAGCGCTGCCCGATGGCTTCGTCAACCTGTACCTGAAGCACTAAATGGCTGCCGCCCTTCAAATCCAAGCCCAGCTTGATACGGTCCGCTAAGTTCTGCTTTACCTGGCCCCAAGAGGTGGGGAATGTCGGTACGCCTATAAGTCCATAAATGCAAAGGAGTATGACCGCAGCGATAAAAATAAATTTCCATCTGAGCTGGGAATTCATGCGGCTTTCTAGCTCTCCTTCGGAGGTTCTGCTTGAGGCCCTGCAATCGCGCTGCGGGCTACTTTCATCTTAACTTGCTCGGCGACGCGCAACTGCACCGCTTCATCTTCCAAGCCGACAATGGTTCCGTAGATTCCGCCATTGGTAATCACCTTGTCGCCGGTCTTCAGAGCCTTGAGCATTTCGGTAACTTTTTTCTGGCGTCGCTGCGCGGGCAGGATCATCAAAAAATAAAAAATGACCATAATCAGGATCAGCGGAAGAAAGAGCGCGATCCCGCTGGGAGCCGCCTGCATAAATACCGACGCTGGTAGATCAGAACTCGTTAGATTCAATGTCACGATACTTACGCCTTTCCCGCTGAAGCGGGCACGCCGATCAGGAATGGCAGACTAAAAGCCGCGCTCCGAAGACTCTGCTCCGCCTTTTACGGCGCCCAACATCTGCTTAGGTTTGCCTATGTGAGGCGGGCCTGAAGGTCAGAGCGGAATCTTTCGAGCTTCCCAAAACGAATAGCCTCGCGAATTCCACGCATTATGTCAAGGTAAAAGTAGATGTTGTGGTGGGTGTTTAAGATGGCTGCGAGAGTCTCATTCGCCAAATAAAGGTGTCTCAGATAGGCGCGGGAATAGCGAAGGCACGCGGCACAGCCGCACTTCTCGTCAATCGGCCGCGGGTCTTTTGCGTATTGCGCATTCTTGATCAGCAGGCGTCCTTGTGAAGTATAAAGGCAGCCGTGGCGGGCGCTGCGCGTGGGCAGCACACAATCCATCAGGTCTATGCCCAGAGCGACGTAATCCGGAAGCTGCTGGGGCTGGCCTACGCCCATTAAGTAGCGCGGCCGGTCGGTGGGAAGGCGTGAAGCGGCTGCTCGCGTCATTTCGCAGGTTACGGTGTGCGATTCACCGACGGCGAGGCCTCCGATTGCATAGCCCGGGAAATTCAGTCCTACAAGTGCGTCGGCGTTTTCGCGTCTTAGCTCCGGATACGTCCCGCCTTGAACGATGCCAAAGAGCATTTGCCGCGCGAAATCACCGTACTTCGCGAAATAATCTCGCGAGCGTCGCGCCCAGTCGAGTGTACGGGCCGCAGCTTCCCTCGTGCGCCGTTCGGTGGATGGAGCTTCGATGCATTCATCGAGAACCATGATGATGTCTGCGCCCAGCGCGATCTCGATCTCAAGCGCCTTCTCAGGTGAAAGAAAATGCGTGGAACCGTCCAGGTGCGAGCGGAATGTGACGCCTTCGTCGTTTACTTTGCGCAATTCGCTGAGACTGAAAACTTGGTATCCACCAGAATCTGTAAGAATTGCTCTGGGCCAGGACATGAAACTGTGCAAGCCACCCATGTCGCGGATGAGTTCGTGGCCAGGCCGAAGGTACAAATGGTAGGTATTGGATAGAAGAATCTGAACGCCGAGCGATTCCAGGTCTGCCTGTGTCTGCGCCTTAACAGTCGCTGCCGTGCCCACAGGCATGAACGCCGGCGTGTCGATCACTCCGTGCGGCGTCGTCAACCGGCCCAGCCGCGCGCCTGTCGGGTCGGTTGCAACTACTTCAAACTGAAATCCCATCCGAGCGAGTGTATCAGGAGAACGCCGCCGAGATGCCGACCTTGCAGACTACGTAAATTGCCCAAACGACGATGATCGTCCCAAGCGCTTTCCCAAACGAAATCTTCTTCGGATTCGCGGCGCTGTAGCCGATCCCCATCAGAATCATGCTCCAGAAAGTGAAAAGGTCGAACGAACTCAGCAGGGACTCCTGCCATTTAGGTGCATCGTCGGAAAGAAACGCGCCCGCATTGGTCGCCACAAGATGTTGTATATCAATGGTGGATGGATCTTTGAGAAATAGGACGAGGATTCCCAGCAGTCCCCCAATAAGCCCAGGCACCCATGAATGCGCCACGATGCCAAGGGATGTCTTAAAACCAACACCTCCTCCACTCATCAAGTTTAACGCGGCCATCAGAACGGCAGCGATGATCACGGCGACAATGAAAAGGCCCAGTACCGCACCTATATAGCCAAATATCGACGCAGCCTTAGTCTGCTGGTCCAGCATCTTCTCACGCTGCTCGGGTGTCATCTGGTCCATCTGCTTTTGGAGTCGCGAGTTTTGTTGATCCTGCCGGATCATAAAACCGCGCCAGCCAACTCGCTGGCTGAAGATAAAAATAGTCACAATCGAAAGCAGGCTAAGCAGCACCAGCGGCAAAATCCATGTAGGCCGTTGCGCGATCGATTCAAATGTCGGCTTGGGGCTGAAAATCGCGCCGAAAATTCGGCCGAATGAACTCACAGACGGCGCGTCTTCAGGAGAGGGAGTCACTGGGCTAGCCATGTTCGTTTCCTCCGAGGGTCAAAGGTTAGAAGCGCTTGGTTCCTGGTTCGAATACGCTTGAACGCAATAATAAGTTACAGGCGCGCAGAGTGTATCGCAATTCTTGCGCATTGAGGAGCGTTGTCGCTGTGAAAGGGCAGTCGGATTCTGTTCGCGAGGCGCGGAACAAAGGTTTGTTACGTCAAGCAGGAATCTGCGGCACTGCAGCGATTAGAGCTTTCGTGTAGGGATCTTTCGGAGCGCCCAGCACCTGAGCGGCTGCCCCGATTTCAACGATTCGTCCGCGCTGCATCACCGCGACTCGTGTGGCGAGTTGGGCGACAACGGGAAGACTGTGAGAGATAAGAATCAACGTCAGGGAGAATTCGCGCTGGAGGCGAGCCAGCAATTCCAGAATTTGCGCTCCGACCGAAACATCCAGCGCCGAAACCGGCTCGTCTGCAATCACCAGCTCCGGTCTGAGAATCAAGGCTCGCGCGATTCCAATTCGTTGGCGCTGGCCCCCGGAGAATTCATGCGGATAACGATTCATCGAATCCGGGCCCAGGCCGACTGCTTCCAGGATTTCGGCCACGCGGTCGCGGCGCTTCGCTCGCGACAGGCCCGCCTCATGGACGGCCAGAGGCTCGCCGATAATCGCCCCCACGCGCATCCGAGGGTTCAGCGACGCGACCGGATCCTGAAACACCATTTGCATTCGGCGGCGCAGCGCTCGGAGATCCGCTCCTCGCGCGTCGAGCCAATTCTGGCCGCGAAAACGAATCTCACCCGAGTCCGGCTCGATCAGCCGCAATAGCATTCGCGCCAGCGTCGTTTTGCCGCAACCTGATTCGCCGACAATCCCTAGTGTTTCCCCGCGCTCTAGCTCGAAGCTCACATCGTCCACGGCGACGGTCTGGCGTTCGGATTTCGTGAATGCGCCTGTCGAGACGGAATAAGACTTCCTGAGATTACGAGCCTCGAGAATCGTTTCGGCTTGCATTCTAAATTTTCTCGGCGGCGACGTAGATTCCCGTGTTGACCATGTAGATCTCGGGCTCTTCACTGTGCTTTACCACGTCGGCAGGTTCGAAGCTCGGATGAAAATCAGCGCCGTCATCCGCCATCGAGGATTGCATCAACCGGCGGGCTTCTATGTACGCAGGATCCGTCCGCTTCCATCCAGCGACGTGCATCCAGTGATCGAACGTCCGTGGATGCCCGTGTACTTCGGTCGCAACGATACGTAGCCCTGCAGCGGCAAAAATCCGATCGAAGTCGCTTCGCGCAAGCGAGCGAGAGTGTGAGTTGTCGCGTATGTACTCGATTCGATGGTTCAACTCGCGAATCTTAGGGTCTTCCGGGACCACAATGTCCAGCACACCCACGTGGCCCCCGGTTTTCACTACGCGCGCCATTTCCCGCAGCACTTTCGCCGGATCCGAAATGTGATGCAGGCTGTAACTGGTGACGGCGATGTCGAGCGAGCCATCCCCAAACGGCAGAGCTTGCGCATCGCCGAGGGCGCATACAAGGTTTGCAAGTCCATCCTTTATTGCATTGCTGCGTGCCAGAGCGAGAATCGCGGGAGTAAGGTCGAGCGCGCAGATCCATCGCACGTGTCGCGCAAAGCGCAACGCAAGCGTTCCCGGGCCGCAGGCCAGATCGACCGCGCGGTCGCTCGGACCCGCTGACACCATGCGCGCAAGCCGCTCCGCTTCCGTAACACGATGCGCAACGGCGTAGTCGCCGAAAACTTCTGCTGTGCGCGTGAATCGTTCGCGTACGAGCGCTTTCAGTTCGTTGTCGTTGGCTGCGCACATGGGACGAGAATACACCTCGCGCTGTGATTTCTACTTGCCGGCCGAAG
>PKWH01000230.1:25815-27330 GCA_003131985.1 Acidobacteriota bacterium
GTCGGGCCGTCTTCCACAATCCTTCCGGCATACATGACGATGATTCTGTCGGCAACCTGCGCAACCACTCCGAGATCGTGCGTGATAAAAAGCAGCGAAAGCTGAAGTTCTTTGCGCAACTTGGCCAGCAATTCAAGAATTTGCTTTTGCACCGTTACATCGAGCGCAGTCGAGGGCTCGTCGGCGATTAAAATTCCGGGGGCGGCTGCCAAGGCCATCGCTATCATGACGCGCTGCCGCAGGCCGCCCGAAAGTTGATGGGGGTATTGCCGCGAGCGAAGTTCCGGCTCGGGTAACGCGGCCTGTTCGAGCGCTCGAATCGCGCGACGGTGAATGTCGTTTTTGCTCGCGCCGTTTTCGTGGACACTGATCGCTTCTTCGATCTGCGCACCCACGCGCATCACCGGATTCAGCGCCGTCATCGGTTCCTGAAAAATCATGGCCATTTCGCGTCCGCGCAGCGCGCGCATTTCATCGGGCGCCGCAACGATAAGATTTATCCCGCGCGAATCCGCAGCTCCATCGCGTTCGTGCAGCCATGCTTCGCCTTTCCGCCGCGCTCCCGCGGGTTCCAGGCCCATCAGCGCCAGCGAGAGCATGGTTTTGCCCGAACCTGATTCCCCGACGATACCGAGTGTCTCGCCTTCGCCGAGCGTGAAAGACACCTCGTTCACCGGCCGCACCCAGCCAGTCTGAGTCGGCAATTCCACCGTTAACTTGCGAACATCCAGCCTTACCGCCATAGGAACATGATAAAGCGGCGCGCGAGCGAAGCAGCGAAAATTTCCTCCGCATATTCCTCGTAGCAATGCTGGAATAGCTGACGGACCGCGACCCAATCCGCCTATGGAGAGACTTGCTGAAACGAAGTGCTTAGCGTTTGGCCAGAGGAATCACGAATCGCAGGGCGGTGTGGGTGTCGGAGAAGCGGCAAACTTTGTTGTCGGTGAGCCCGGCGGATTTCCCGGCGTTGATAACATCAATTTCGCGAATGTGCTTTTGGCCGCGCGGATACACAACCCAAATACCACCCGACTTACAAATCGAACGAGAGAGAGATTTCAACTGTGAGAGGTCTTTCTGAGCCTCCGCGGAAAAGAAGATCAGATCTACATGGGCGATGCGATTTCCGCGCGAATACTCCGGAACTCTGTCCTCGAGATCCTTCAGGAATTCCGCGTCTTCTACTCCCAGTACCGCGATGCGCTGGCCCGCCTTCACTCCCAACTTATCAATCAGGGCGCGGTGTGAGTAATCTCGCTCAGGAGCACGCGTTTTCGATGGATTTTTTGCCGGCATCGTCTAGTTTTCGATGGTTGTCTTTTCGCCGAACTTCTCGCCTAGCGCGTTGAGATACTCTTTCATCGTTTTCGTGTATCCCATGAAAAAGCGAGACACGAAACGAAAGAACACATTGCGCATCTCACCATTTTCAGTGATGCGTAGCACTGTGCCGCCATTCGCCTGCGGAGTGATCTCATATGTCCAGGTCCCTCCAAAGGGCAAGTCCGGATC
>PKWH01000252.1 GCA_003131985.1 Acidobacteriota bacterium
TCGATGTGATCAATGCCCAGCCGCTTCAGCGAAGCGTCGCACGCCGCGCGGACGTACTCGGGCTTGCCGCTAATGGACCAGTGAGTCGGATCATCTTTCTTGCGGACGTTGGCAAACTTCGTGGCGAGGAAAACCTCATCGCGCCGCCCGCGGATCGTCTTGCCAATCAACTCCTCGTTATCGCCAATTCCGTAAGCATCCGCGGTGTCGAGCAGGTTGATTCCCAGGTCCAGCGCCCGCAAAATCGTTGCGGCCGATTCTTTGTCGTTGCGCTCGCCATAGAACTCGCTCATACCCATGCAGCCGAGTCCCATGCGGGACACGATCGCGCCCTGCGAACCAAGTTTTACCTTTCTCATAGTCATAGTCGTTTAGATGCTCTCGCGCGCCCTCGGTTACGTTTTTTCGGTTCATTCGGCGAGGTACAGTTCATATTTTTGCGGAATTTGATAAGGTAACTGAAGAAACCTTCTTGCCATGCTTGCTGTCAGCGACAATCTCGCGCAGTGCTTCGAAGCTTTGCGCGGGCACAAGCTGCGCGCTTCGCTTACAGCGTTGGGACTGACCATGGGCGTGGCCACGCTCATCACGGTCATGACCATTGTCCAGGGCGCGAACCTCTATGTTGAACAAAAGATTGCCAACCTCGGCACCAACGTGTTCCAGATTGCGCGCACACCTTTCGCCGTCACCGACTTCACCATCATCATCAAAGCGCTGAAATACCGGAAAATTGAAATTGACGACGTGACTGCCGTTGCCGAAGCATGCACCGCGTGTGGAGAAGTCGGCGCCAGTGCCAGCGCTACCGTTCGGGCGCGATTCGGCGACAAAGAACAGCAGGACGTAACTCTCTACGGCCAATCGGCGAATATGGCGAATATTGACACGCGAACGGTCGAAATCGGCCGCTACTTCAGTCCATCGGAAGCCGAGCACAAGACCAACGTTTGCTTGATCGGCGACACCATCGTGCGCGAGCTATTTCTCGGCATGGACCCCCTCGGAAGATCGGTTCGCATCGGCAGTGACGAATTCCTGGTGATCGGAGTTATGGAAAAGATCGGTAACGTCCTGGGCCAGGACCAGGACAACTTCGTCATCGTTCCACTCCCCGTTTTCCTCCGTCTTGAAGGAATGAATTCCAGCATCACGATCAACGTCAAGACCAGCAAGCAGAACTTCGAAACGGCGCAGGACCAGTCGCGTCTGATCTTGCGCTCCCGGCGCCATCTTATGGGCAATATGGAAGATGATTATTTCATCGGCACTAAAGACAGCTATATGGCTTTGTGGCGTAGCATTAGCTCGGCATTTTTCGGCGTGTTCATTATGGTCAGCGCCATTTCGGTGGTCATCGGCGGGATCGTCATCATGAACGTCATGCTCGTGAGCGTAACCCTTCGACGGCGGGAGATTGGAGTCCGGCGCGCGGTGGGCGCCACCAAACAGGACATCCTGCACCAGTTTATGGTGGAGAGCGTCCTGCAATGCATCGTCGGAGGCCTTGCCGGCGTCACGCTGGGATTCCTGGTTGCGCTGGCGCTGCGCACGTACACGCCGTTCCCTGCGTCCGTGCAGACCTGGGTGGCGATCCTGGGGGTGTTCCTTAGTTCCGCGGTCGGACTCTTCTTCGGAATCTATCCGGCGTTTCGCGCCTCGCAACTGGATCCGGTTGTAGCCTTGAGGTCCGACTGATGGCGCTCATGACGCTCGCGCAAGCCCGCGAAAATTTTCTCGCCGCAATGGACACGCTGCGATCGTCCAAAGTGCGCTCCGCATTGACCGTGCTGGGCATCGTCATCGGCGTGTCCTCGGTGATTTCCATGGCCGCGATCATTCAAGGCCTGAACAAGTTCGTTCAGGACAAAGTGGAATCCCTGGGCTCGCGCACTTACTTTCTTACCAGATTTCCGCCCGCCACGGACCCTTCGCACATGCCGGAACGCATCCGGACGCGAAGATACATTGAGTACAGCTACGCCGACTATATCCGCCAAGCCGCTCCGGACGTGCAGATCGTCACCACCATCGGTACGCGCGGCTTTTTCCTGGGCGATAGCAATCTGATAACCAGCGGGGATCGCAGCGTGGAGAAAGTCATCGTACGCGGCGCCGAACCGGAGTACACGGAAGCGATTCCGCTGTTTTCAGTCGAGCGCGGCCGCTTCATCAATACCGCGGACGAAGAACATGCGCGCCCCGTGGTGGTGCTGGGCGCGGCCATTAGCGAGTCGCTTTTCCCCAACACGGACGCCATTGGCAAAACCGTCCGCATCAACGGCGGCCTATACGAAGTCGTAGGCGTTTTCGAACACGACCAGGGCTTGTTCCTCGGTCCCGGAGTGGACATCTTCGCCATCATCCCGCTGAGCAATTTCAAGAAGGAGTACCCGGGTTCCAAAGAGTTGGTGATCGCATTCACAGTCCCCGAGAATGTGAGTATCGACCTGGCGCAAGGCGAGGTAATTCAGGCCATGCGCCGCTTGCGCCGCGTTCCACCCGAAAAGGAAAATGATTTCGAGCTGAGCTCGCCGGATTTTCTGAGCAATCTGTGGAATCAGCTTACCGGTGCGCTGGTGATCCTCACGACCGTGATCAGTTCGATAGGTTTGCTGGTAGGCGGCATCGGCGTGATGAACATCATGCTCATCTCCGTAACTGAACGCACGCAGGAAATTGGCGTACGCAAAGCTATCGGCGCTCGCCGCGCGGACATACGATTGCAGTTCCTGCTCGAAGCCGTAGTACTCACCCTCGTTGGCGGCACAATCGGCATCTTTATCGGAGCGTGCGTATCGACATTGGTGCGCACTCTGGTGCCGTCCATTCCCGCATCGCTGTCTTATCTGTGGGTNNCCCGCAAGCGTGGCGGCCAACCTCGATCCCATCGATTGCCTGCGTTACGAGTAAGCATCCTAACGCTTTCCAAGAGATTGAGGATCGTTGAAGATTATTTCGGTGGAGTCAGCTTGGGGTCAATCTTTGCAGCTTCGCGGAATTCCTTATCCGCTCCGGCCTGATCGTTCAGGCGCAGAAGCGTCATTCCCAGATTGTAATGCGCGTGAGCGAGGTTTGCGTTCAGCCGAATCGCTTCGCGATACGCCTCCGCGGCAGTTTTGTATTGCCCTTTATTGAACAGCGCGTTTCCGAGATTGAACTGCGCGTCGGCATTGTCCGGCTGCATCGCCGTCAATTTCACAAACGAAAGTCTCGCACCATCCAGATTGCCCGCCTGCATTTGAGCGATTCCCAGCCCTTGCAGCGCGATTGCGAAATCCGGCTGAAGCTCCAGGGCCTTGCGAAAACTTGCCTCCGCTTTCTTGGGCTCTTTCGCGCTCAAGTAGGCGTTGCCCAGATTGTAAAGACCGTGCAGGTCGTCAGGTTTGAGCGCAAGACCTTTTTGGTAGGTGTTGATTGCCGCAGGAAGATCGCCGGCGTCCTGATAGGCGCGTGCCAGATTAAGCGCCGTTTCGGCCTGATTCGGCTCCAGCGCAAAGCTTTTTTCCAGGGCTTCGATTGCTTCCGGGATCTTGTCTTGCTCGTACAACAAACGGCCCAGTTGAAAGAATGCGTGCGCGTCATTGGGGCGCGCCGCCACAATTTCGCGATACTCGAAGATGGCATCCTCCGTGCGGCCGGCGCCTTGCAGCGCGGCGGCGAGATTTCCGCGGATGTCCATGGCCTTGGGCGCGATCTTCAGCGCTTGCTGATAAACCACAATCGCTTCGTCCCATTGCTTTTTGGAATCGAGCGCGGCGCCGAGATTGTTCATTGCGTCCACATAATTCGGCTGAACTCGCAGAGCCTCGTGGTATGCCGCGATAGCTTCGTCCGCTTTGCCCGCCGCTAGAAGCGCTGCACCCATTCCGTTGTAAGCCTGCGGAAAGTTGGCGTGAAACGAGATTGCTTGCCGGTAGGCCGCAATGGATGCGTCGTATTTTCCTTCGTGATAAAAGGCAAGGCCGCGGTTGCTCTCAGTTACGGCATCTCCCGGCTTGAGCTTGAGCGCTTTGTCAAAATCGGCGAGGGCTTCGGGGTCGTTGCCTTTGGCATCCAGCGCCAGGCCGAGGTTGTCCAGCGCTTCGGGAAAATCGGGTTGGAACGCCAGCGCCTGCCGGTATTGAGCGATCGCTTCGTCCACTTTTCCTTTTTGGAAAAGCTGCAGCCCGCGATTGTTCAGAGAAACAGCTTCAGTGGAATTGTTTGCCGGCGATTGCGCCCGCGCAGCGAGAGTCAGGCTAAGCACAAAGACGAGCGCTACGAAACACGCAGTCGGTTTCAGCGCTTTCGTCATTGCGTCATTCTCCCGCTCCCGAGAATAGCATAACCACAAATCCGCATGGCTGCGCTCTGGAGTATCGCTGGTATCACTTAGCCTTTTGGGTTACGCTGCACAGCGCAAAGGGACCCCCTCCCGGTCCCGAGCCTCTTGGGATGCTCTTCAAAACATTTAGCGCCGCTGTATTCGGCATCGACGCCTATCTCGTGGAAGTCGAGGTAGACATCGGCCCGAGCTATCAGGGCAATTTCAACGTCGTCGGCCTGCCGGACATCGCGGTAAAAGAAAGCCGCGAGCGGATCAAATCTGCGCTCCGGAATTGCGGCTTCGATTTCCCGATAAATCAGGCAGTCACGGTCAACTTGGCGCCCGCCGACATTCGAAAAGAAGGCTCTGCGTTTGACTTGCCTATGGCCCTCGGTCTGGTCGGTTGCCAAGGCACATTCTTCGGAAAGATTCTCGACACGCACGTATTCCTCGGCGAGCTTTCCTTGGACGGCAGCGTCCGCTCCGTGCGTGGCGCTCTCTCGGCGTCGTTGGCGGCACGAGATCGCGGCATCAAGAATGTGGTGGTCCCCGAAGCGAACGCGCGCGAAGCCGCCGTCGTCGAGGGCATCAACGTTTTTGCCGTAAAGTCGCTGCCGCAAGCCGTGGACATGGTCAACGCGCCGGAATCGTTTAAGCCGGTCGCCGTGGATACTTCCCAGATGCTCGCCGAAGCCGGCCAGTATTCCGTCGATCTGCGCGACGTGCGCGGGCAAATGTCCGCGAAGCGCGCTCTGGAAGTTTCCTGCGCGGGTAGCCACAACATTCTGCTGATCGGCCCGCCCGGCGCCGGAAAAACCATGCTGGCCAAGCGCATTCCCACGATCATGCCGCCGATGTCGCTCGAAGAAGCCATCGAGACCACGCGCATTCACAGCGTCGCGGGAGTGCTGGAGGCTTCGCGCGGTCTGGTAGGCACGCGGCCTTTCCGCTCTCCGCATCACACCATCAGTGACGCCGGGCTGATCGGCGGCGGCGCAGTGCCGCGTCCCGGAGAAGTTTCGCTCGGCCACAACGGCGTCGTTTTTCTCGACGAGTTGCCCGAGTTCCAGCGCAACGTCCTGGAAGTGATGCGCCAGCCGCTCGAAGAAGGCAGCGTGACCATTGCGCGCGCGGCGCTTTCGGTCACGTTTCCCTCGCGCTTCATGCTCGCCGCGGCGATGAATCCGTGCCCCTGCGGGTTCTTCGGCGACTCCACGCGCGAATGCCACTGCTCGCCCGCGCAAATTCAGCGCTACGTCTCGAAAATTTCGGGTCCGCTGCTCGATCGCATCGATATCCACATCGAAGTCCCCGCGGTGAAATACAAGGAACTGCGCGGCAATGGCGAAATTGAAAGCTCCGCCTGCGTCAGCGGCCGCGTGCTGCGAGCGCGCCAGATTCAGCTCGAACGCT
>PKWH01000307.1 GCA_003131985.1 Acidobacteriota bacterium
TTTGCGCGAGCTTTCGCCACCAGATCTTCAAGATGCCCACGAAGAAACTCCTCATATATTTTGGTTAGCTCGCGCGCTATTACCGCCGGACGGTTTCCTAGAATTTCAAACGCGTCTTCCAGCGTATCGACCGCCCGATGCGGGGCTTCATAAAAAATAAGCGTGCGCGGCTCGTTCGCTAGCTCGCGCAGCGCTTTGCGCCTCTCCGTCGGCCGGGCTGGCAGGAAACCCACGAATGTGAACTCTTCGATAGCCATCCCCGACGCCGCCAGAGCCGCTACAAACGCAGACGCTCCGGGCACCGGCACGACCTCGATCCCATGCCGCAAGCAAAGACTCACCAACCTATGCCCCGGATCGGAAATGGCGGGAGTTCCCGCATCGCTCACCAGCGCCACCTTCGCCCCCTGCTCCAGCTCGATTACGAGTTCCGGCGCGCGCGTGATTTCGTTGTGCTCGTGATAGCTCACCAGCTTTTTCTGAATGTCGAAATGCGAAAGAAGCTTCATCGTTTGGCGCGTGTCTTCGCAGGCGATCAGGTCGGCTTCTTTCAAAATGCGCAATGCGCGCAGCGAAATATCCTCGAGGTTGCCGATCGGTGTGGCGACCACATAGAGGCAGCCTGCTCCCGCTTCCTTGGTTTTTATTTTTGTCATCGTTGCGTCATGCGCTTGCGTTGAACGGTGAATGCTAAGTCTAACACGCCGACTTGTGTCTTCGTTGCCGCCGCACGATGCCGGAAGACATGCTACTATTTTGTGTTAGGTCATCGCCGGAGGGAGCTCTTCATTGCCTTTATATGAATACAAGTGCGAGAAGTGTGGGCACCGATTCGAAAAAATCGAAGGCCATAACGCCTCAGAGACCAAGAAATGCCCTAAGTGCGGGGCAAAAGCTCAGCGTATGCTCTCTGCCGCCGCCATTCAGTTCAAAGGCTCCGGCTGGTACGTGACGGATTACGGCAAGAAAACTTCCTCTCCCGCCTCCGGAGAAAAGTCTGGCGACGGCGGCTCGTCGAACTCCGGTGAAAAATCCGAAGGGAAGTCCGCCGAATCGAAATCGAATGATTCAAAATCCGGCGAATCAAAATCAAACGAATCGAAGTCCAGCGACTCCAAATCTTCCGAGTCCAAGTCCGGTGATTCGAAATCGTCTTCGGAAAAGGGAACTAAGAGAAAGAAGTAGTTAGTGCAAAGTGGCTATAACTTCAGCCCGCGCAGGTATTCCCGAAAATCCGGACCGAGCTTCGGATTCTTCAACGCGAACTCTACTGTAGCTTTCAAGAAACCGAGTTTGTCCCCCGCGTCGTGGGTTTTCCCTTCGTAAATGTGTGCCCAGAGTCCAGGCCCGCGCGCCAATTCCTTTAACGCATCGGTAAGCTGAATCTCGCCGCCCGCTCCCGCTTCCAGTTTTTCCAGATAATCGAAAATTTCCGGCGGCAGCACGTAACGTCCCGTTACGCCAAGGTTCGACGGAGCCTTATCCGCATGCGGCTTTTCCACCAGATCGGTCACGCGTAAAAGCTGATCGCCCCAGCGCGGCTGATTTCCCGGACTCGCCGCGACGATGCCGTAAAGGTGAACCCGCGCTCTCTCGACTTCCTCCACTGCGATAGCGCCCTGACCCGTAGCATCCCACACTTCCATCAGGGAGCGCGTTGCGGGAACCGCGCCATCCATAATCACGTCGCCGAGCAGCACAGCAAACGGCTCGTCGCCCACGAGCTCGCGCGCGCAAAACACAGCGTGGCCCAGACCTTGCGCTTCGCTTTGCCGCGTATAGCTGAAGTGCAATCCGCCGCTGATCTCGCGCACCATTTCCGCTTGGTGCGGTTTGCCTTTTTCTTCGAGAAAACGTTCCAGCTCCGGCGCTGAATCGAAATGATCTTCAATCGCATTCTTGCGCCGGCCGGTGACGAAAATAATGCTTTCGATCCCCGAAGCGATGCATTCTTCCACCGCGTACTGAATCAGTGGCTTATCGACAACCGGCAGCATTTCCTTCGGCTGCGCCTTTGTGGCGGGCAGAAACCTGGTCCCCAGCCCTGCCACCGGCAGAACCGCTTTGCGAACGCGTTTTCGTTGTGAACTCATGGTCACCATTTTTGGCGCTATTCCTATCTTATAAGTGAAGAAGGACGCCGTGCGGAATTTATTTTATCCTTTGAAAGTGCATGTGCGGATGGATGAAAGATTCCGCGTTGTTAAGATGCAGCGCAGCCGCGCGAGTTACGTGGCCAACCACCGTCGGGCACCATGCTAACATATTGATTGCGACCTTCCGGCGAGACAACACATGAGCGTTCAAAAAAACCTCATTCTGGGAATCGAATCCTCCTGCGACGAGACCGCCGCCGCCGTCGTCGAGGATGGCCGTCGCATTCTCTCGAATATCGTCGCCTCGCAAATTGCGATCCACCGAAGCTTTGGAGGCGTCGTTCCGGAAATCGCCTCGCGCGAACACCTTCGCCAAATCGTTCCGGTTGTGCGCGAAGCTATCAAACAAGCCGGAATCTCTTTATCTGATCTCGACGCCATCGCCGTCACGCGCGGCCCCGGACTGATTGGCGCGCTGCTCGTCGGAGTGACCTACGGCAAAACTCTCGCGTTGGCCCTCGACAAGCCGCTAATCGCCGTGAATCACCTAGAAGGCCACGTGCACGCGGTGTTTCTGGAAGGTACAGATGACGGAAATCCGCCGCCATTGCCCGCAGTTTGTCTAATCGTTTCCGGTGGACACACCGTGCTCTATCGCGTGGAGTCCGAATCAACCAACGGTGCCCGGCGTTTCTCCTACACACGTATCGGCGGGACCCGCGACGACGCCGCCGGGGAAGCGTACGACAAGGTCGCCAGAATGCTCGCGCTTGGATATCCCGGCGGCCCGGTGGTGGATCAATTGGCCGCTTACGGTGATCCAAAAGCGATTCGATTCGGCGTGCCAAAGATGAAAGGGAACATCTACGACTTCAGTTTTAGTGGCATCAAGACCGCCGTGCTTTACCATCTGCGCAGCCATCCTGAGTTTCAACCGGAAATTGCGGGAAGGGAACAATCTCTCGCGCGGGGCGAACGTTCTGCCGACGCCCTGCGCAAGCTTTCTACGCCAGCCACGCTCGATCTTGTCGCAAGCTTCCAGCGCGCCGTGGTGGACGACCTTGTAACGCGCACACTCGCCGCGGCGCAGCAGCACGGCGTGCGCTCGATTCTTGTTTCCGGCGGTGTCGCCGCGAATCGCGAGTTGCGCGCGACATTTGAGACCCACGCAAAGCGCCACAGCCTCAAGGTCTTTTTCCCGAGCCGCGCGCTTTCCACTGACAACGCCGCGATGATTGCCGCCGCCGGCTACCCTCGCTTCTTGAACGGTAAGTATGAAGATTGCACGCTCGATCCTGCAGCTAATCTTCCACTGGCCTAAGCTGTCGGGTCTCTCCGCACCATTGTGATGAGTTGTTCGGTTACAGCAATGTGGGTTCGTAAATGTAAGCCATTCCGTTTTGTGTCGCGGCGTAAGCTTTCGATCCATCGCCATTCCAGCTCAGAATCACGATGCCTTCCGCGGCATATTCGTCGAATACTTCCATCCGGCTCAGGTCCACCAGAAACAACCGCCCCTTAGCCGAATTCTTTAGCCACGAGCTGTAGCATATGCACAGCGGAAGATGAGGGTGGCAAACGCACAACTCCGCGCCAAACGGAAGCGGCTCGAAATTCATCGTCTCGACTGTCAGGCAATACGCCTGTCCCGCCGCGCAATAAATAATCTTTCGGGCATCGTGCGTCCACGAAAGATCGGTGATGTGCCCCTGCGCCTGAAACGCGTTTTGCTTCTTCAAAGTGGGCACCGTCAGCAGCGCGATGGAGTCGTCTGCCCAGTCTCCGTGGATTTCGATCACGCTCGCCAGCGTTTTTTCATCAGGGCTGAAAACGGCGCGTCCATACCCGCCAAACGCGCCTTCCTCGCCGAATTCAGATTCGTAGGTTTGCCGTTCGAGCCAGCCCGGCACGCCGAGTTCGCTCGTGGGTTGTCCCGAGAGTGGTCCCTTCGGCGACATCCCGTCGTCGCGAACGCGCCAAAGCCGCAGCGACGCCTGTTTGCCGCCCGAGCATGCTTCCACAAAATATTTTTCAGTGCCCGACCACGCCAGGCACCGCGGAATGGTTCCGAATTCGCCGAATGTGCCGAGTAACATTTTCCCGTGCAAATCGAAAGAATGCAGCTCAGGCTGCCATCCGCCCCAGGCAGCTACCAGATAACGTGCCGTCGGCGACCATGCGAATGCCGCCGTCAAATCCTGCGTTCCAACGGGAACTTCATTCGGAACTGAAAGCGCGATCATCGGGATGCTCATTTCCATGTCGTAGAGAACCACGCGTTGCCCGAAATCTCCGGTGCGGTATTGTCCGCCCCTCTGAAATTGGCGGGAAACGAAACACACATGGCCCATTCCGGAAATCGCAAGAGAAGATGTGTGGCCGGCGAATACTTTTTTGACCACCCAGTTGGAGTCCCTGGTCAGATCGCGAAGTCCACGCGCCACGAGCGTGGCAGAGCGCACCGCCAGCCCTTGCTGACCCACGGGAACGATCGCCCGCGTTGCCGATTTCTCGTGTGTCTCCATCAGCAGAATTCCATCTTGGAGTTTCCATCTTCCATAAATCTTTTCCGCATGCTGGTCCGGAAGCGGCGTACGCGCCTAAAGTTCCAGCCGGCGATTGGCTTGGGCGATCTGCTCTTCCACTTTTTCTACCATTTCTTTCAGCACGTCGCGTCCGTGTTTTTGCGCTTCGTCGATTCGCGACTTCAATTGATACAAATCCGAGCGCAAGAGTTCTTGCATCTCCGCTTCGATCTCGGAGAGCCTTCCGCGCGCCTGGCTGATTCTACGAATCACTCGTATTAATTCGGCTCCCGCGCCTTCACCCTGGACGGCTTCGGGGCTGCATTCGTACTCGGTCAAGATTTTCACAAGCTTCGATTCATCTCCACGCTCGTACGCATCGTTTGCTTCCGCCATCAATTGCTGGCGTTTGGCGCGATCGTCGCGGTCGGATGTCAGATCCGGATGAACGCGCTTCGCCACTTCACGATAGAGCTGTTTCATTTCCGGGGAGGACTCGAATGCGGCCGGCTCCTCTTTGGTATTTTCGCCGGCGCTCGATTTCGTCTCGTTCGCGCCGGCTCGCGCGATGTGCGCTAGCCGCTGGAGCCGCTCGTTGCCAGGTTGTTCTTTCGCCAGCCGTTCGGCGATCTCCGCTTTCAACTCGTCCAGTTCCGCGTAGCGCAGTCCGACGAAATGCAGATAGCGCCGTTCGAACGCGCCGAGCTCAGCGCGGAGGTTCGCCGAACGCAGTTCTCGCTCGGCCAATTCGACTTCCAGCGCCGCCTGTTCTTCGCGTTTGCGCGCGAGCTCCCGCTCTTCCGGTTTCACAGGTTTGATATGCGTCGTCTTCAACGTCACAAAACTCGCCTCGGATGGTCCGTAGCTATTGGTGCGTCATGAGAGGTGCTTCCGGCGTACCGCCGCCTCTAAACCATTCTCTTAATTCTAAGGCGCGCTGCCCGCTCTTGGAGTTGTTCCGCAAGCGGGGTTTCCATAACCTGAGATAAGCGTTTCGGCACACAGGTTTCCGGGCGTTTTTGGCCGGCTTTTTCCAGTCAGTTCAATACGAGCCAATTTGGTTGAGCCAATAACTTCGCTCGCGCACGGAAGACGTTGTAGAGCGGAGCCGCTGAACTACAATCATTTGGGGCGATCACGCATTGCGAGGAGAAAAATGATGGAAACGCCGCAGCAATACACCCAGCGCATCGTTAGCCATACGGCTGGTCAAGAACCTCTAAAGATTCAGGCCGCAACCCCGAAGAAAATCCGGCGTCTCCTGGGCCGTGCCACAACGTCGAAATTGCGCAAGCGCCCCGCTCCGGGCAAATGGTCGATTGCGGAAATTGTCGTCCATCTGGCCGACGCCGAAATTGCCGGTGCGTGGCGAATGAGGCTCATCTTGGGCGCTCCAGGTTGCCCTGTGGCTGCATTCGACCAAGACGCGTGGGTCGCGGCGCTTCACTACGACAAGCGAGACCCGCGCAAAGCTCTGGAGCAATTCCGCGTACT
>PKWH01000262.1 GCA_003131985.1 Acidobacteriota bacterium
ACAGCCCCGGTAAGAACCGGGTCAGTACTATATTCCATGCCCCCTCGTTCCACGTTGGGGCACGATATGTTGAGTTCGTATGCCGCCAGGCCCTCTGCATCCTCGAGCACCCGAATCACTTCGACATACTCTTCGATGGTTTGTCCGAAGACATTTGCAACCACCGTCGCCTTCTGCCGCAGAAGCTCAGGAAGTTTGTCCGTTACAAAGGCCCTTACACCGATGTTCTGCAAGCCGATCGCGTTAATCAAGCCGCTCGCCGATTCGCTGATCCGAGGAGCGGGAGCCCCATCCATGGGCTGAATTGACAATCCCTTGGTAACGATCGCGCCGAGGCGGCTCAGATCGACCAGGGGCGAAAACTCGATTCCATATCCAAAGGTGCCACTGGCTGCAATAATTGGGTTTTTGAGATGGAGGGAACCAACGCTGACTCGGAGGTCAACTTCCGCGGGCCGTTGAGACATGCGGGCCGGCTGCGGCGCATTCACGGCTGGTAGTCTAGCATGCAGGTCAAGGCTACACGGTCGATTCCGCCTCGCGCCCCACATTCCGCGCAGATTCCCCGGCTGCGAACTATTGACGGTCTGTGCTACGATGAGGCGGCAAATGCGCGTCGTAGAAAAAAGACAATTGCTCTCGGCTGAAGAAATTGGCCGCACTCTTCAGCGGCTAGCCCATGAAATCGTTGAGAAAAGCGGTGGAACAAACGATCTCGCGCTGATTGGGATACGCAGGCGGGGCGTTCCCTTGTCGCAGCGTCTGGCTAAGACGATTCACGATTCTTCTGGCGTCAACGTTCCCGTCGGCACTCTGGATATCACACTGTATCGCGACGACCTTTCCACCGTGGGACCGCAACCCGTGATTCATTCTAACGAAATTGATTTTCCGGTGGACGACCGCGACTTGGTTGTCGTTGACGATGTGCTTTACACCGGCCGTACCATTCGTGCGGCGATGAACGGTCTTTTCGACCTGGGCCGCCCCAAGCGCATCCGCCTCTGCGTGCTGATTGACCGCGGCCATCGCGAGATGCCTATCGAGGCGACCTTCGTAGGCCGGAACGTGGAAACGAGCGACACCGAAATAGTGGAAGTCCGTCTGAAGGAAATTGACGGCGAGGAACGCGTCGTTCTCGTCGATCGCGTTTCCTGAAGGCCCGGCAATCCTTTGGGAGGCCCGGAGAAATCGGTAGTAAAGGGAAAACGTGCTGCAGCGCTTGCAACACCTGCTTGGAATCGAAGACCTCACCCGCGAGCAAGTATCTTTTATTCTCGATCAGGCCAANNCTGGGCGCGGACACCATGAATCTGCAGGCCGAATCTTCCAGCCTCAAAAAGGGCGAGTCGCTGCTCGATACGCTTTGGACCCTCGAAGCCATGCGCCCGGACGGCATCGTGATTCGCCACAGTTCCTCGGGCGCTCCGGAATTTGTCGCTCAGCGTCTCGGGATTCCGGTGGTGAATGCGGGTGACGGCACGCACGAACATCCCACCCAAGCCTTGCTCGACGCGCTGACCATCCGCGATCGCAAAGGAAAATTGGAAGGCTTGCATGTCGCCATTCTTGGCGACATCCTGCACAGCCGCGTGGCGCGTTCGAATGTTCATCTGCTCAGCAAATTCGGCGCACACATCACTTTCTGCGGTCCCGCAATGTGGGTGCCGCGCGAACTGGAATCGCTCGCGCCGAATGTTCGGCGCGTGTCGCGCATCGAAGAAGCCCTCGATGGCGCCGACGTAATCATTGTCCTTCGCGTGCAAACCGAGCGCCTGCACGAGCCTGCGCTCGCGGCTGAAGAGTACATTTTGCAATTTCAACTTACGTCCGAGCGGCTCCGGCTCGCCGGTCCGGATGCGCTGGTTCTGCATCCCGGCCCCATGAATCGCGGTCTGGAAATCGATCCAAATGTCGCCGATGGACCGCAATCCTGCGTTTTAGATCAAGTGACGAACGGCTTGGCCATTCGCATGGCTCTTCTTTACCATCTCGTGGGCGGCGCCGCATTAGAGGCGGCTCCAGCTCCGGGGACGACAGGCAAGGAATAAACGATGCTCCTGATAAAAAATGGCCGCGTCCTGGATCCGTCAAGCAATACAGACGCATCGCTCGACATCCTGGTCGACGGCTCTCGAATTTCGAAAATCGGCGCAAGTCTGTCCGCTTCCAATGCCGAGCTTTTCGACGCGTCGGGAATGATCGTCGCGCCCGGCTTCATCGATTTGCATTGTCATCTGCGGGAACCCGGCCAGGAACTTTCTGAAACGATCGAAACCGGCACGCGCTCCGCTGCTCGCGGAGGTTTTACCGCGGTGTGCACCATGCCCAACACGCAGCCCATAAACGATAACGCCTCCGTGACCCGTGGAATCGTCGAACGTGCCGCGGCAGCCGGAGCAGTGCGCGTCTGGCCCATCGGCGCCGCGTCTGTGGGCAGCAAAGGCGAAGCCCTCGCCGAAATCGCGGCGATGAAAGACGCCGGCATCGTCGCCGTGAGTGACGACGGCAAGCCCGTGGCCACCGCTCGCCTGATGCGCCAGGTAATGGACTATTGCCGCGCTCTCAATTTACCCGTGATCGATCACTGCGAGGACCCTTCGTTGTTCGCCGGTGGCGTGATGCGCGAAGGCCCGCGCTCCATTCGTCTCGGCCTAAAGGGCATTCCCTCGCAGTCCGAATCCATTTGTGTCGGCCGCGATGTGGAAGTTGCAAAGCTCACGGGCGCTCGGCTTCACATCGCCCATATGTCCACTCGCGCCTCCCTCGAATATGTGCGTGAGGCGAAAAAACAGGGCTTGTCCGTCACCTGCGAGGTCACACCGCATCACTTCACATTGATTGACGAAGACGTCCGCTACGATTCGCATTACAAAATGAACCCNNACCGACCATGCCCCGCACCACTCTTCGAGCAAGGATGTCGAATTCGACCGCGCTCCCTTTGGAATCACTGGTTTCGAAACAGCTCTTGCTCTCGGCCTGAGCGAATTAGTTCATGCGGGGAAAATCTCTCTCAA
>PKWH01000179.1 GCA_003131985.1 Acidobacteriota bacterium
GGCGAGATGACTTGCATGAGTTTGTATCCCAGGTCAGCAACGGTGCGCGCCGAGACCGATTGCACGATGCTTGAGATGCTGCGAAACGTTCTCGATATCATGCAGCGCAACAAGAATTTTCGCGCCCAGCTTGAAAAATCCTATCGCGAACGCGCCCTGGACAGCCACTTGCGCGCGGTTCCCGTATTCGCGGAGTTGACCGACGAGTTCATCGGCAGTTTGCGCGAAAGTGTGGAGCTTGTTCGCTATTCGCCGGGCCAGGTGATTTGCCGCCAGGGCGAGCCTGCCGACTGTTTTTACCTCGTGCGCATCGGCTTCGTGAAAGTGACGCAATCCCATCTGGGCGGAGAGATGGTGATGGCCTATCTTTCACGCAGCGAATATTTCGGAGAGACGGGTTTGCTGCGCGAGGATGTGCGCACGGCGACCTGCACCGCGCTCGATCACGTGGAGCTTGTTCGAATCGGCGCGCACGATTTCAAGCGCATGCTCGCGGAGTTCCCGGAAGTGCGCCGGAAATTGGAGGTGGTGGAACAGGAACGCGCGCAGATGAACCGCGAGCGTCTTTCCGTGTTGCAAAATGTGCCGCTCGACGATTTTCTCACGCAAGGCCTGATGGAAGCGCAGAGCCTCCTGTTATTGGACCTCACCAGCTGCACTCGTTGCGATGCATGTGTGCGCGCTTGCGCGGACGCCCACGACGGCGTGACGCGGCTGGTTCGCGAAGGGCTGCGCTTTGACCATTACCTGGTGGCGACATCCTGCCGCCAGTGCCTGGATCCATTGTGTATGGTCGGTTGCCCCGTCGGCTCCATTCGCCGCCGCAATTCGCTGGAAGTGATTATCGAGGATTGGTGCATAGGATGCGGGTTGTGCGCCGAGAATTGCCCCTATGGGAATATCAACATTCATCCCTTTAACGTGATGGCGGAGGACCCGGCAGCGCCCGGCCACAAGAAAGCGATGGTGAAGCAGAAAGCTACTTCGTGCGACCTGTGCACCGAGTATGCCGAGCCGAGTTGCGTCTATGCCTGCCCACACGATGCGGCGCATCGCGTGGACCCGCGGAAATTCTTTGCCGGGCTGCTGAACCAAGCTCCGGTTACGACCAAGCGTTAACAAATTGCGGCTGGGCCAGATAAATCCAACGTGCGCATCGATCGAACTCATCAAAAATGGCTTGCCGCTTCGCTCATCATTTTAAGCGTAGCAACTGCCGTCTACGTCGTATATGCGGCGCATTCGCCCGCTGGTCCGAGCGGCGGAAGCCCTGTGGGACTCGCGTTTGGAATTGTGGGTTCCGCATTCATGTTATTTGCAGGTTTGCTCGCGGGACGCAAGAAACTGCCGGTCTGGCGTTTAGGTCGCGCTCAGACTTGGATGCGCGGCCATCTGTGGCTTGGGCTGCTGAGTCTGCCGCTCATCCTGTTCCACGGAGGCTTCCGATTCGGCGGTCCGCTCACCAGCGTGTTGATGGTTTTGCTCATAATTGTTGTCGCCAGCGGACTTTTCGGCGCTGCGTTGCAGCACTACATGCCGAAGGTGATGACGGCGGAAGTATCCAAGGAAACCATATTCGAGCAAATTGATCATGTCCGCGCCGGACTGATCGCTGAGACGGACGAAATGATTGCAGCGACGGCGGGGACAGGTAGCTCTCCGGGAGCAAAACAATCGGCAAGGTCCGCTGCCGCTATTGGACAAACAACGGCTCTTGCCCCGGAAGCGGCTCTGCCGCTCTCTACTTTCTACGCTAACGAGATGCGTCCGTTTCTGCAAGAAAAAGGGCCGCAAAACCAGCCGCTTGCAAACGCAAATACGGCACGTACGGTTTTTTCGGAACTGCGTAGCCTTTTACCGCCCGAAGCGCATGACACGGTAAAGCGCTTCGAAGAAATATGCGATGAGGAGCGGCAGTTGCGTAGGCAGGCGCGGCTGCATCACTGGCTCCATGGATGGCTGATGTTGCACATCCCNNCTGTCGTTCGCGCTGCTACTTCTGGGCTGCGTGCATGCGGTGATGGCCCTGCGTTACTGACTTTCGAGGAAAGAAGCGAGGAATCTTGCCGCGAGCAAAGCTAAAGACAAAAAAGCTTGCGCAGCGCATCGATCTGAACTACTTCAAGCGTCCGCATCCTTTCCGGCGCTTGCGCTTTCTTTTATCGGTGTGCGTGCCGGCGCTCGCGATTATCTGGCTGGCCTGGTATGGGCTGACCCGCAACAATCACGTTTACAGCAGCGGGAAGATGTCCGTGAGTCATGCCGTACTGACCGAGCAATGCGGCTCGTGTCACGTAAAAGAGGCCGGCGTTTTCAGCGCCAAAGCCAGCGACCAAGCTTGCGAGACTTGCCACGACGGCCCCATTCATCACACGAACCAATTGTTTACCCCGAACTGCTCCACCTGTCATACGGAACATCGCGGCGCCCTGCGCCTAGCTGCGACCAGCGACGCCAGTTGCACGCAATGCCACGCCAATCTTCACGCCGCCGGCTCCGCAACACGTTACGCACGAAATATCGACGGATTCGATTCCACCCATCCCGAATTTGCGGCGGCGCGTGCGGGAAACTTCGATCCCGGAACCGTTAAGTTAAATCACCGAGTGCATTTGAAAAAAAACTTGATGGGGCCGAACGGAGTGGCCGTGCAACTCGATTGCGGCGATTGCCATCGGCCGCCCGCGTCCAATGAGCCATGGAGGTTCGGCGTGCAGCAGCCGAAATCTTCCTCGGTCGCGCTGAAACAGGAACCTCCGTCAATCAATCCCGCGCGGGCCTACATGTCACCCGTCACCTACGCACAGCACTGCATCGCCTGTCACGGGCTGCAATTCGATAAACGTTTTGCGGAAAGCGCGCCGCACGACACTCCAACGGCGGTTCACGCTTTTGTAGTACTCAGGTTCCGGCAGTACATCGCCACGCATCCAGCAGAATTGCGCATTACAAATTCGGACCCGAACCTACCTCAGAAACCCTTTCCTATTTCTCCTCGAGTGCTTACACCCGAGCAGTGGGTAACGGAGCGTGCGGCGGAGTCGGAACAACTCTTGTGGAGAAAAACGTGCATGCAGTGCCATGCGCTAAGCTTTCCTGCGAACCAGCCACTGCCGGTGGTTGCAAACTCGAATATTACCGTTCGATGGTTTCAGCATGCCGTGTTCAATCATGACAAACACCGGCTGGTGAAATGCGAGGAGTGCCATTCAACCGCAAGAACGAGCCAGGAAACTTCCGATGTTCTCTTGCCGGGAATTCGAACCTGCGAGCAGTGTCATCATGCGGGAAGCGAAGCAGCCGAAGCGCGATGTTTCGAGTGCCACACGTACCATGATTGGAGCAGAGAAAAACCTGCTCAGGGTAACCTCACTCTTTTCGAGTTAAAGCGCTCCCGCCCGCGCGAAGCCAATGTATCGAGTTCGCATTCGGCTGGCGAGTGATGCTCGCTTGAAATTAATTCAATATGCTGCTAAAGCAGGCCGGAGCTACAAAACTGGAACTGCTTACGCCTTCGCTGTTTTGGACAGCTTGGCTTGTGGTCGAAGACGACTAGGCGAGTGCCGCTGGCGGACCGTAGAGGAACTGGGAGTTTCTTCTATTTCCCGGATGTCGCTCATTTTGTAAAAGTTTTCCTTCTCGCATACGCGGCAGCGAAGATTCAGCGAAGGAAACCTCCCTTCGTTTCCGTCACTGGCGGCGCTGGGTTCTGGCGGCGCTTCCTTGCTGGCGATTCTCGACGGCACGGCGATCGTCTCTCCGCAGGAACGGCACTGCACACCGTGGTACTTCTCCATCTTAGTTCCAAGCGTCATCGTGAACCTCGTCAGCGGATAATCCGAAAGAGATAGGATGCGGATTGTACCTGTTATTCACTGTGTTTTGTAACTCAAATTTGCGGCAATTTAGGCTTTCCTCAGGTCAGTCGCGAAACGCCCACAACTGCCGCGTTTTCAGGAAGAAGGACGGGGGCCGGCGACAGCCTGAACGAAAAACGAGCGTTTATACGGAACCTAGTGAGGTGTTCCAGGGCGATGTTCTGCTCTGCGGTCCCAGTTTGTTTATCAGGGAAGTTGCTAACCATGTAGGCATTGCCGCACTTCACCAAAGCCGAGTACAGTTTCATTTCCATTGCAAACGCGCCTTCAGACGGAACTTCGCGGATTCCGCAAATGAACGGCGCACCGGAGTGTGGGATGAAAGCTGCTGCGGGCCGTTGCTTTTCAGGGCCGGCTGCTGCTCGGCTAGCCGCATTGCTCTGCTGTCTGATCGTGCCGCACTCATTTCTCTCGGCGACACAAGCGCCGCAAACCAGTCCCCCGCAACAAACGCCGGCTGCCCAGCCAAGTCCTGAGATCTCGACTACTCAACAGGCGGCGCCGGCTGCTCCAGCTCCGGCTGATGCAGTACCTGAGGTGAATACACATTCGAGTACGCCGTTCGAATCGCGCGTAAATTTGGTCCCGGTTCGTGTGGTAGTACACGATTCGAATGGCAAAGCAGTTCCCGGTTTGACCAAGGAAGATTTCCGGTTATTTCAGGACCGCAGGCGACAGACGATTTCGCTTTTCACCGTCGAGACGCCCGCTTCGACGGAAAAACAGGTCGTGCGAGGCGAAGGCGCTGGGCAACCGACCGATCAACCAGACGTGTCCACTCCCGGAACTTTCACTTTGCCTTCGCGATTCGTCGCACTTCTGTATGATGATGTGGAGTTGAGTGTCGAAGACCTAGCACAAGCACGCCTCGCCGCAATGGCCTATCTGGAAGCTTCGATTGACCCGGGCGAGCGTGTTGCCGTCTTTACCACCTCCGGCCAGTCGCAAGTGGAATTCACAGATGATCGCGAGAAGGTCCGCGCCATGGTGGCACAACTCACACCGCATTATATCGGCGGGTACGATCCATCCGATACGAACCAGTGTCCTCAGATGGGTTACTACCAAGCCGACCAGATCCTAAACCAAGACGAGCATGGTCAAGCCTATCAAACCGCGCTCTATGACGCGGCTGCCTGTTCCGGTCAGAGTCCTCCGGGGCCTCCGCTGGACCCGCTTGTTCAGTCAACGGCCCGGCAAGTAGTGAGTATTGGAGAAAACAACACGCGATTCGCTATTCGTCGGTTAGCGGAGCTCGTTCGCCGGATGTCAGCTCTTCCAGGACAGCGCAGCATTGTTCTGGTCTCTCCCGGGTTTCTGGTCACTGGCACTTACCAATATGATCTTTCAGAAGTTATCGACAAGGCGACGCGTGCAAACATATTCATCAATGCCATCGACGCGCGCGGGGCTTACACCAAGGATGCACTCGGCGACATAAATCATCCTCCAAAATTTAGTGACTCATACCACGCTGCCCAGGGCGCGTTATTCCGATCCCAAGAACAAGCGGCTCAATCGGTCGTGCTCGCGGAACTCTCCGATGGCACTGGCGGCTTTTATTTCAGAAACAGCAATGACCTGGGTGCGGGATTCCGCATGACGGCCGCAGCGCCCGAAACGACGTATTTACTTGCTTTCACTCCGGAGGCGTTAAAATTCGACGGAAAGTTTCACCAGATAAAGGTGACGCTAGCGACAAAGGAAAAATATACAGTCCAGGCGCGGCGCGGCTTTTTCGCGCCCAAACACGCGCAAACTCCGGAAGAAACGGCCAAACAGGACATTGAGGAGGCGGTCTTTTCGCAGGAGGAACAGCAGGGAGTTCCCATCGAACTCAAACTGCATTACTTCAAGGGCAACGCCGTAGATGCGAAACTCTCCGTGCTCGCGCGAGTCGACGTTGGTCAGGTGCGTTTCGAAAAAGCAGACGGAAGAAACCGGGACGAGCTGACAGTTGTAGCCGCGCTGTTTGATCGAAATGGAAACTTTATCGGCGGAAACCAGGAAGTCGTTGACCTGCACTTGAAAGACACGACGCTCGAAAAGTTAGGTCGCACGGGCATCACCGTGAAGATGGGATTCGACGTTAAGCCTGGCGGCTACATCGTCCGCTTGGTCGTGCGGGACTCGAAAGCGGCCGTTCTATCGGCCAAAAATGGGACGATTGAGATTCCGTAAAAAGAAGAGCCGAGCATCGCTCGACGAAGGGCGGCATTGCTGCGCTTCTTTTGTCCCAGCTCTCGTCGCGGGCTGTTGCCCAGTGAATGCAATGCGCCAGAAATCCCATATTTCAGGCCACAGGGAGTGGGCGCTCGCTGGACGCCACGCTTCGTCCCGCTCATTTGTTAGCCAAAATGCTAACCCAGTAGGCATTGACGTGCATACTATGGCCAAGTACACTCTGATTTCCATCGCAAACGCGCATCTAAGCGGATCCACGCGGATTCCGCGAATGAACGCCGCACCGGAGCGCCGGATGAAAGCTGCTGGGGGCCGTTGCTTTTCAGTCCCGACTTCTGCTCGGATCTGTATCCTTCTCTGTTGCATGCTGGTGGCGTCCGCCGTTGTTTCGGCACAGTCGCCGCAACCCGATCCCCCGCAGCAAGCACCCGCAGCCCTGCCAGCTCCTGAAATCACTACGACTCAGCAGGCAGGTCCCGCTCCTCCGCCGCAAGCTCCGGCCTCCTCGGACGCAACCTCTGAAGTGGATACACATTCGAGTACGCCGTTCGAATCGCACGTGAATTTGGTTCCGGTTCGCGTAGTGGTACACGATTCGAACGGAAAAGCGGTTGCTAATTTGACCAAGGAAGATTTCCGGCTGTCTCAGGATCGCAGGCCCCAGACGATTCTGCATTTCTCCGTGGAAACTCCAGCCTCGGTTGCTAAACAGGTTGTGAGAGGCGAGCCGGCTGGAGATCAGCCAAACGTCTCCGCTCCCGGAGCCTTGACTCTACCGTCGCGGTTCGTTGCGCTTCTGTTTGATGATGTGGAATTGAGCACGCAGGACCTGATGCAATCGCGACTCGCCGCTATGCGCTATCTGGAAACTTCAACGGAGCCAAGTGAGCGTGTCGGCGTCTTTACTACTTCGGGCCAGTCGCAAGTGGACTTCACGGACGATCGCGCCAAAGTCCGCGCAATGGTGGAACAGCTCATACCTCATTATATTGGCACGTACGACCCTTCCGACACGAACCAGTGTCCTCAGATGGGTTATTACGAAGCCGACTTGATCGTAAACCAGCACGACTTCCAGGCCACCGGCGCCGCGACCGCGGACGCGCAAGCTTGCGGAGGGGAGAATGGGCCGAGCGAGTCCACGGCCATGCTTGTTCAGCAGACGGCCCAGCAAGTGGTACTCGCCGGAGAAAACAACACGCAATTCGTGATTCGGCGGTTGACGGAACTCGTTCGCCGGATGTCGGCTGTTCCGGGACAACGCAGTATCGTGTTTGTCTCTCCCGGGTTTCTGGTCACTTCGACTTACCAGTACGACCTTTTAGAGGTCATCGATAAGGCCACGCGTGCGAATGTTTTCATTAATACGCTCGACGGACGTGGGCTTTACACCGTTGATGCGGGAGGCGATATCAGCCGTCGTCCGCCGAGGTTTTCCAACTCGAATGCCGCGGCGCAGGACGCGTTATTCCGATCCCAAGAACAATCGATTCAATCGGACGTGCTGGCGAATCTCTCCGGCAGCACCGGCGGCTTTTACTTTCGAAACAGCAATGACCTTGTCGCCGGATTCCGTATGACGGCCGCCGCGCCCGAAGTTACATATTTACTTGCCTTCTCTCCGGAGGCATTGAAATTTGACGGCAAGTTCCACCAGATCAAGGTGACACTCGCTACGAAAGAAAAATACACGATCCAGGCGCGGCGTGGTTTTTTCGCGCCCAAACACGGGCAAACTCCGGAAGAAACTGCCAAGCAAGATATTGAGGAGGCCGTCTTTTCGCAGGAGGAACAGCAGGGAGTTCCGATCCAACTTCAACTGCAGTATTACAAAAGCGATGCTATGGATGCGAAACTTTCCGTGTTAACCCGAGTGGATGTAAACCATGTGCGATTTGAAAAGGCAGACGGAAGAAACCGGGACCAGTTGACTGTCGTGGCCGCGCTGTTCGACCGGAATGGAAACTTCATCAGCGGAAACCAGGAAGTCGTTGACCTGCACTTAAAAGACGCAACTCTCGAAAAGTTGTCTCACTCGGGCATGACCGTGAAAATGGGCTTCGACGTTAAGCCTGGTGGCTACATAGTGCGCTTGGTCGTTCGGGACTCGAAAGCATCAGTTCTATCCTCAAAAAATGGTGTCATTGAGATACCGTAAAAGGGAAGGTGAGCGATGACGCAACGCCGCGTGACCTTACTGCTATTCCTTCTGCTGCTGTTTCTCGTCGTGGGCAGCTTCGGGGAACGCTTGATTGGGTCTTTTGGAGTCGCGCAGGCGCGCCAAGCTCCGCAAGATTCCTCTCAGGCGCCGGCTTCACAGGCGGTTGCGCCTGCGATTAAGACTGAATCGCGGACTGTGCGCGTCGACGTTGTCGTTACCGACAAGAAGGGCAATTACGTTCACGACCTGAAGGCGGATGATTTTAAGGTTTACGAAGACAATAAGCAGCAGGCGGTCATAAATTTCTCGTTTGGAGCGGATCAAAATGCCGCTGCTGCCTCCGGGCGGCACTACATGGTGCTGTTTTTTGACAATTCCACCATGGATGTGGGCGATCAGGTGCAAGCTCGTGCCGCCGCCGGAAAATTTATAGACCAGAATGCCGGACTCGATCGCGTAATGGCAGTTATGGATTTCGGTGGCACTCTACGGGTCGAGCAGAATTTCACGGCAGATGTGGCCCGGCTCAAGCAAGCGGTGCAAAACATAAAAACCTCCGCCGTCGATCCTAACGGAACTGCTTCGAGCACAGCACCGTCTCAAGGTGGGCTGTCTCTTCCGGGTTCACCCTCGACCGACGCTGCTGTAGCTGATTTTGGAGTGCAGTCCTTGCTGCTCGCAGTCCGAAGCGTGGCAAAAAGTCTCGCGAGCGTTCCGGGGCGAAAAAGCATGATCCTTTTTTCGTCCGGGTTCCCGCTTACCCCCGAGGCCGAATCGGAATTAACAGCAACCATCGACGTATGCAATAAAGCGAATGTCGCAATTTATCCTCTGGACGTCCGGGGAATAATAACGCCTGACCTTCCGTCGGGATCCGGACGCGGTCCTGCATCATTTATTCCTAACAATAACTTGCCTGGCACTTCCACTGGGGCGTCGATGCGCTCTCTAATTGAAAGAGAGGGGCTTCAATCGACGGGCGCGAGCATTTCGCTCGCTTCATATCACGTCTCTTCGCCCTCTGAACTACCCTATCTGCAACACGGAGGCGGTGGCACAGGTGGAGGCGGTGGCACCGGTGGAGGCGGTGGAACCGGGGGTGGCGGGACCGGTGGTGGCGGTGGACATGGTGGCGGAGGTACAGGAGGCGGCGGGACCGGTGGAGGCGGCGGAAAAGGCGGTTCGGGCGGAGGCGGCGGTAGCGGAAGCCGCGGAGGTGTTAACAACACGGGGACTTATGGCAACCCAAATAACACCCAGACGCGCGCAATTGTTCCCTCATTCCCACCATCGGCGGCCACGAATCAGCAAGTGCTCTATATGTTGGCCGACGGAACCGGGGGTTTTCCAATTTTCAATACGAATGACTTGTTCGCTGGACTCCAAAAAATCGCGAACGAACAAAATGAATACTACCTTCTAGGGTATGTGCCTACTGATTCGACTGATGGAAGTTGTCACACGCTGAAGGTCAAGGTAGAGCGCGGCGGCGCAAACGTACGAGCACGCAGCGGATACTGCAACGTGAAAGCAACCGAAATGTTGGCTGGGAAACCGATCGAAAAAGAGCTCGAGACGCGAGCCGCGGCTTCGGGAGCCGATACGGAAGGCTCACTGGAAGCACCATTCTTCTACACATCAAAGGATGAAGCTCGGGTGGATCTGGCGATGGAAATTCCTTCTTCGACGATTGATTTCCCCAAAGTAAAGGGAAAATACCATGCAGACGTAAACATTCTTGGCATCGCCTACCGGCCGGATGGATCGGTGGCTGCCAAGTTTAGCGACGAAATCAAACTGGACTTCGAAAAGGATGAGTGGCAGAAATTTACGCAGACGCCGATGCGCTATCAAACGCAGTTCTCCGTCGCTCCGGGACAATATCGGCTGGCTGTCGTCCTGTCAGGTGGCGGGCAGAAGTTTGGAAAATACGAGACTCCCCTCGTAATCGAGCCGTATGACGGAAAAACGTTCAGCTTAAGCGGGCTGGCTTTCAGCAATCAAATGCAGCGTGTGTCCGCGGGCTCCAGTGACTTGGATGCCGATTTGCTTGCAGATCGTATGCCGATGATCGTGCAAGGCGTGGAACTGACTCCTTCGGGAGATAATCACTTCAAGAAAACCGATAGAGTCGTTTTGTACGCACAAATTTACGACCCGCGTTTGTCCGACCCCGACCCTCCACTGGTGGGATGCCAATATAAAGTTATTGACCAAAAAACGGGAAAACAAGTGCTTTCCACCGGTTTATTCAGCGTGACGCCGTATGTGCTGAAGGGAAATCCGGTTGTCCCGGTAGCACTGAAAGTTCCAGTGGACACTTTCCCGCCCGGGGAATATCGCATCGAATTGCAGTCGGGTGACGCAGGCGGAGCACTCTCAAAGGTTCGGATAGCGACATTTCAGACGGAATAATCTTAGTAAAACGCCCTAATTTACCAAAATTCGGCTTCGCCGCGAAACCAGGCCCGCCGCTGCAGGCCTATTCCCTTGGCAAATGTTGTACTTGCTGTGAATTGCGTTTTTCAAGTACAATCACCTCCCCCGCACCGAGGACCCTATGGACAAGGCTATATTTAATTCCTTCGGACTGCGCGAGAATCCTTTCAGCGTAAATCCAGATCCGCGGCACTTATTCCTAACCAGGCAAACTCAGACAACTTTGGATGCCCTAATCCAGGGCGTGCAATCCCGGCAGGGTCTTATCCTGCTCACGGGTGACGTAGGGACTGGGAAGACCACATTAATCAATTCCCTGCTGGAATGGCTGCAACAGAATGGAGTACCCACTGCGTTTATTTTCAATTCCCACCTCGAGGCCCGCGAGCTATTTGAGTTGATGCTCGCTGATTTTCATATTGCGTCCGAAGCGCGCACTACAAGCAGCGCGGTGTCACACCTAAATGCCTGGCTGCTCGAGCGCTATCGTGCCGGCGAGACCGCTGTGCTCATTGTCGACGAGGCGCAAGGGCTTCCGTCGCATACAATCGAGGAAATTCGATTGTTGCTGAATCTCGAAACGCCGAACGGCAAATTGCTTCAGATCATTCTTTCGGGGCAGTCGGATCTGAATGAAAGGCTCAAACGGCTCGATCTGCGGCCACTCCATCAGCGCATTTCGCTTCGTTGCAGGACCATGCCAATGACGCTGGAAGAAACGCGCGGCTGCATCCAACATCGCCTGCGCGTCGCGGGCGCTCAAGACGATGAGCTTTTTACGCCCGAAGCGATGGATAGCGCGCATTTTTATTCGCGTGGAATCCCGCGGATAATAAACTTGCTCTGCGAGCAGGCGCTCTTGAAAGCCTACTACAGCGGGATCCGTCCGGTTTCAGCGGGCATGATCGAGGACGCTTCACGCGAGTTTCAATTTGACGGAGATCGCCCGGTAGCCCCGCCATCGAAGGTTGACGAATCCGCGCGAACGAGCGTGATCCCCATGCAATCGAGCATGAGCAATCCTGCGATGACCTTTGCGGCAGCGGCAGGCGCGGACTTGGATCGGCGACAAGACGCCAAGACGATCCGTGTCCCGCCTCCATCGGCCAAAGTGCCACTGATCCTGACTCCGAACTATCGAGACGTTGATACCCACATCAAAGCGGTTCCTTCTCGTCCGGCGGAAACATTCAGCACGAAAGGGCAAGAAACTACGAATCGCCCAAACTCGGCAGCACATCGTCCTGCCAATGTTGGCCAAATAATGGCGGAACTTTCGGCGGGCGCGGCTGCGAGCGCTCCTCTTCTCGTCAACCGCGCAAGAGCGAAAAACAGTTCGAATCTTGCCGCGGCATCAATTCGAGAATCGATTTCCTGGCTAGTTAAAACGACAGCGCTCCTGCTGGCATTTATTGCAGAAAACACAGCGGCACTCAGACGCCGGACTCGCGACGTATTGTTTTCGCTGCGTTCCAACTGTCGGCGATGGTCTAGCCATTGCGTCGCGTTGGCCTCGCCAGTCTTCAAACGCATTACAGCGCCATTCATCTCGTGGCTGAAGGAACCGCGGCCTCCCGCGCTGCTCGTTCGAGCAAATTTAAGAACGCACCGCGAACCGTCCAGCCGTTTCGCGGCCGTGAGCAATAATCTTCGGGGCAGAGCGGAACCCATCGTCCGATGGTTGCAGACCCCTCTCCGGTCGGCACAGCGGCGTTAGCTAGAGTGATCCCCGACAATTAAAAATTTACGAGCCTAGTTTACGGTTCTCGTGCTAGACCTGCTTCCGCCATGATCTCGTGTATTTTTGCCACATATTGATCCAGTGCTTCCTGTTTTCTTTTTTCTGACCAACCTAACTCGCGCGCGAGAAGCTCGGCCACAGCTGGCGCCGCTCTGATTGCGTGCTTCCAGCTGTGCGTTTGCAATCCAATTCTGCGCGACAGCACATCCTCAATTGACACCGCCATTTCGTCTCGAATCGCGAAGGCAGCTTCTGCGCGCGTCGGTGCCAACCCTTCAACCAAAGGTGCTGCGAGTTCCGCCTGCTCTCTCGCTAGGTCCATCACCTTCGAAGCGCGCGTGCCGAATTGTTCTGCCAAATGCCGTGCGGACAACTCCGTCACACCATCGAGTTTTGCTAACGCTTTCCAGTAGTCCGTCGAGTAATCTTCCGAGCCCGAGAGCATGTGTCTGAGCGTTTGGCACTGAGAAATGGCAATGCCTAGGTATTTTTGCACGGCATCGATAGTGTCCTGCGCCATGGCTCGATAGGTTGTCCATTTGCCACCCATAATACTGATTAATCCTGACTTCGAATCGAGTTCCACTTCGTGAGTTCGTGCGATCTTTTTCGTGCTCCTTGATTCGCCGGAACTAACCAGTGGACGCACGCCAACCATGGCGCTGGCGATCTGGGCAGCACTAACAGGTTGCGCGAGGTAGCGATTGAGATGCCGAAGCAGGTACTGAACTTCTTCAGCCTCAAGATGGAGACGGTCGGGAGAGTCGATTTCATCGTCCGTAGTGCCCACCAGCAAGCTGCCGAGCCACGGGATGGCAAACAGCACCCTTCCGTCTTCGGTCTTCGGGATTAGCATCGCTTCCGTGCTGCAAAGTATTTCTAAGGGAAGAACTAGGTGTACTCCCTTGCTGAACTTTATTCGCAGCGGAACATCCGGCGTCGCCATCCTACGGATATTGTCCGCGTAGGAGCCTGTGGCATTGACGAAACTCCGCGCGTGGACGACGAAGTCCCGCCGCGAAATTTTGTCTGCGACAATCGCGGTGGCAAGTCTCCCGGCAGCGCCTCTTTCAAATGCAACTACGCGCGCATAGTTCAGCGTTTCACCACCAGCGTCCGCGAAAGTCTTAACTAAAGTAATGTTATAGCGTGCGTCGTTAAATTGGCCGTCGGCATACATCACTGCTCCCACCAGGCCGCTCGAAGCAAGCGAGGGCATCCGGTGAAGAGCCTGCTCGCGCGACAGGAAGGTACTTGGAGCCAACCCATCCCGGCCCGCGATCCAGTCATACAGTTTCAAACCGGTCGCAAAGTAAGCGACGTCGAGCCAACGATAACAAGGCGTTAGGAAGAATCTCGTGTTCGTCAGGAACGGAGCGTTTTGCAGCATATGAACCCGTTCGTGGAGTGCTTCTTTTAGGACGCGATATTCCTTGAAGTCGAGGTTGCGAATTGCTTCCTGCAGATATCGCACACCTCCATGGACCATCTTCGTGGATGCGCTGGAAGCGCCGCTGGCAAAGTCTTCAGCCTCGAGCTGCACCGTCTTTAAACCGCGAAGCTGCGAATCTAGCGCGCAGCCGGAGCCAGTCGCTCCGCCTCCAATCACGCAAACATCGAACGTTTTTCCTTCGATAGCACGCAGGGCTTCCTCGCGAGTTTTCATGCGGCCGCTTTTCTTCGTTGATATGTAATAGGACTTGGAGACCCTGGCAAAAAGCCATCCTGGCAGATTGCTGTTTCGAAAGATTGCGTAGCAGGCGAGATTATAATTGCGTTCATCGAGGAACGATTAGACGCTGCGCAAGAAACCGAGCGGACAGAAGTCCAGGCCCGCGGGAACTCCACCGGCATATTCTCGCTTAGGCCTTCGTTCCAAGCGCAGACTTTCCCGCTGCGGCATTTCTCAATGACGCGGCTTTTTGATGGGGATCGTGCCACTCGCGTCCTTCACGCCGAAGCAATTCCTGCGCTTGTTCCGGACCCCAGCTTCCCGCGGCGTAGTTGGGAAAATCCCGCGGCGGAAGCGCTTTCCATAAATCGAGTATGGGTTGCACAATCGTCCAGGAAGCCTCCACCATATCGGCGCGCTGGAACAGCGTTGGATCGCCCATCATGCAGTCGTAAAGGAGCGTTTCATATCCGGTGGACGGCGTGCTACCAAAATAGTCCGCGTACTGAAAATCCATGTTCACCGCGCCGAGCCGCACGATGGGCCCGGGAACTTTGGCCTCGAAGCTGAGTGAAATCCCCTCATTCGGCTGAATGTTGATCACCAGCTCGTTTGGCGCAATTTTTTCCACGGATGTTTTGCGGAACAAAACGAAGGGCGGCCGCCGAAAACGAATGACGATTTCGGTGGCCCGGGTTGGCAGCCTCTTGCCGGTACGCAGATAGAACGGGACACCTGCCCACCGCCAATTATCGATATTTAAAGCGAGCGCGACGAAAGTCTCCGTCGTCGATGCTGGGTCTACGTTCGGCTCCGTCCGATAACCCGGGACGGGTTTGCCGTCGATCTCACCTTCGCCGTATTGCCCGCGAACGGCGTGATCTAGAACTCTCTCGGGATTCAGAGGCTGGATAGCGCGCAATATCTTCGTCTGTTCGTCGTGAACCGCTTGTGCGTCAAAAGAAATAGGCGGTTCCATTGCCGTAAGCGTGATGAGTTGAAAGATGTGATTCGGCACCATATCGCGCAACGCGCCGGCATGTTCGTAATAATCTCCGCGCATCTCCACTCCGAGTTCCTCCGCCACCGTCACCTGCACGTGATCCACGTAGCGGCGATTCCAAACCGGCTCGAAAATGCCGTTCGCGAAGCGGAACGCCAAAATGTTCTGAACCGTCTCTTTCCCGAGATAATGGTCGATACGGTAAACCTGGTCTTCACGCAGCACTTGGCCGATTTCATGATTCAATGCAACGGCTGAATCGAGATCGTGTCCGAAAGGCTTTTCAATCACCACGCGCTTCCACTTGCCGTTTTCCTCATTAGTGAGCTTGGCGGCGCCAAGTTGTTTCACTGCGATGGGGAAAAAAGTCGGGCTGGTGGCCAGATAGAAAAGGCAATTTCCCTGCGTGTTTTGTTCTTTTTCCACCTGGGCAAGCAGCTCGCCCAGTTTCTTGTACAACTCGGGGTCCTGAAAATCTCCCGGAGTATAGTAAAGGCGCTTTACAAACTGGTCCCAAGAAGCTTGGTCTATTTCGCCCGTGGCATATTCCCGAATCTCCTGCGCTGTGCGCTGCCGGAAATCTTCGGACGAGAATTGTTCGCGCGAGACGCCGATAATCGCAAATTGCTGCGCAAGTAACCCTCCTCTCGCAAGGTTATACAGCGCCGGAATCAACTTGCGCTTGGTCAGATCGCCGCCCGCGCCGAAGATAACCATCGCGCACGGAGGAGTCGGGCGTCCAAGCGTTTCTTGTGAGACCTTCACTGGGCTGGAATCCTGAGTCAATTTTTCCTCCGCTTAAACATATTATGAGGCGGCCTTCTCCGTGTGTTTGCTCACCGCTGCCAGCAACTTGTCGAAGGCGTCCGCAAATTGCTTGACGCCGTCTTCGGTCAATTTGTCTGTGGCCTGCTTCATCGATATTCCCACGCGAGCTAAAGTTTCCATGGTCGCGCGGGCGGACGGGACGTCTTCTTCCAGACTTGCTCGCGGCCTTCCGTGGTCACGAAATGCGTCGAAGGTCGCGGGAGGAATTGTATCAACTGTGTCGGGCCCGATCAGTTCTTCCACATAATACGTGTCGGGGAATGCGGGATTCTTAGTGCTCGTGCTGGCCCAAAGGACGCGCTGTGTTTGCGCACCACGAGCGGCAAGCGCAGACCAGCGCGGGCCGCTGAAGATTTTCTTGTAACTCTGATACGCAAGCTTCGCGTTGGCGATCGCAACCTTGCCCTTCAGGTCGCGCAGCGTTTCCAGCTCGGACGGATCCGTGGCCTTCTTGATTTTGTCGTCGATCTCGCTATCGATCAGGGTGTCGATCCGGCTAACGAAGAAACTCGCGACGCTGGCGATGCGGCTCAAATCAGCGTTCTGTTTAGCAAACGCTTCCAGTCCTGCGATGTACGCAATGGCTACGTGCTCGTACACTTCCTGGGCGAATAACAGTGTTACATTGACGTTGACGCCTTCGCTTATGAGCTGCTGGAAAGCAGGTACGCCTTCCGGCGTGCCCGGAACTTTAATCATAGCGTTCTCGCGCCCCAGGATCTTCCACAGACGCCGCGCTTCATCCAGAGTTTCTTTCGTTTTGTGCGCGAGATACGGCGAGACTTCCAGGCTGACGTATCCATCGCGTCGCTTGGTTTGCTCGTACACCTGGCGGAAAGCATCGGTGGCGTCCTGAATGTCTTTCGCCGCGAGCTGTTCGAAAATGCCCTTCGCATCCAGGTCTTTTCTTTTTTCCAGATCTTCAAGAGCTTTTGTATAGTCAGTGCTTCCCGCGATGGCCTTCTCGAAAATCGAGGGATTGGAAGTCACCCCGCGCAGCCCGTCTTCTTCGATGAGTCGCTTGAGTTCTCCTGTCGAGATTAGGCTGCGACGAATGTAATCAAGCCAAACCGACTGCCCGAATCCAACTAACGCTTTCAAAGGATTCCCGGACGCGTTGGCTTCGCGCGATACCGGAGTTGGCTTAATAACGGTGCTCATCGTAATTCTCCCTTAACAACTCGGTTTCCATGCCTCAGGCGCATCGCACTGACGGGCTCTCGCGGCCACATTTCCGGAACTGAGTCTTAACGTTCGCTAATTTACGACGATTTAGCAATTCTGGGCAACCTCCAATGATAGCCTTGCCGCCACAAGTTGTCGCCCTTCTTCAGCCGACATTCTACCGCAAAGATTATGAACGCCGTTTAAACAAGGTACGTTCCCTAAAGCCCGTCTGAAGAAATTGTGATTCAAGTACACCTGGAATTCACCGAGTTCTGCGGGCCACAGCACTTTGCGCTTTGTCCGTGGAAATTTGGGAGACTAGTTCTTTAGCGGAACAACAGGTGCTTCGAGAAGCGCAGAGGGAAATATACCACCCGGCTCAGACGTGAGACGCGTGCGAGCAGGCGTCCTAATATTTTCTGCGTGAGAGATTCCAGGTCGACGTGGCGCCGGCCGCGATGAATGCGCGTTACTCGCCCCAGATACTCCTGCTCCGAAACAGGAGCATCCATTTCGTCGGAAGCGTCGCCCTTAGTGATTAGCACACTTGCGATTTTCTCCGAAGGTGATCCTTCGACGCGGCGAATAGTTCGGTGAACGACAAGCAGCCCGTTGCGATGGAAAACGATCACGTCACCTGCCGAGACCTGCGCGAACTCAGAGCGGCGAATGAAGACAAAATCTCCTGAGCGCATCCACGGGGTCATGCTGCCGCCCGATACTCGCAAACAGGCTGATCCCTGCGAGCGCATTTTCTCCGCAACTGGTAGGGCGGCGTCCGGAGCCGGCGAAACAAATGGCTCTTTTCTTTCGATTCGAACTTGGGAAACAGCGGATGTAGCGCTCATCAGGGAGTCAATTGCACGGTTTGAGTGGCGACCACCTGGCCGTCCAACGAAACGCGAGCAGTCCACTCGCCCATAATGTGCCGCTGCTGAATCCACGTTCCAGCCACTGGCAGAGTTTGGATGGCCACTAGAGGTTCGGTCGAGCCTTGCGGCACGCCAAAGGCCATTTGCGTTTGTTGGTATAAGTCGCCGCCCGGAATCAAAATTTCGAGCGTTTGAACGTGATTCCCAGCCGGCACATTCTGCCAGGAAACTTTCACCTCCAAGTCGCGAGTTGCCGCGGCGCTGAAGCTTGTTTCACCGTTGCAGCCGGAAGCTTCCTTGTCGCAGAATGAAAATGTCGCGCTGGGCTGTGCAGCGGCGGGAGTTCCTCCGTCCGCGGAAGTCATTTGGCACCCGGAAAATCCGATCGCGGCCGAAAGAACAAAGACTACCGGCAACATTGTGCTTCCGAGACGTTTGTTGTTTGGTCGTATCAAAGGCGGCATGAATCCCTCGCTAAAATGGAATAATAAACGCGTATGCGCGTTGATCGGTCGTCGTAACGTAAATGCGCGAAAGCGCTTCGTCGATCGACGGGTCGCCTACGGTTCCCATCGTTGGCCCGGTATTTACTACCTCATCTTTAACGTCGGCGCCCGTGCCTAGAGCGAGTTCGTGAATCTGGCCATCACTCGATCCCACAAAAATGAATGATAGACCTGTGACAGAAATCGGCGCGGAAGGGTCTGTGATTGCCGTGGTCCAGACCGACAGAAAAGCTGGTGCCGTCCTCGATGTATCGATAGTCAACAAATGGACGCCCGTGGCGCCGGAGTACACCACCGTGTATGGTGGCGCGTCTCCCAGAACGATCGGATAGCTCACTACGGGCCCGTCAGTGGACACAAAGGTAGCCAAAGTGGCGCCGGTCGTGGGATTAATCGCATAGATGGTGCTGTTCCCGGCGGTGCACGTTCCGCCGACGATCGCGTCACCATTATTGGCCGTGAACAAAACATCGCTCGCCGCAGTGAGTGTTGGCGACGCGTCAATATCCCCAAGATCCGCGGTAGCCAGCACGGCCCCAGTGCTCGGATTAATTTTCCATAGACTTGGTTGCGCAGTTGCGCACGCGCTTCGGCTGGTTACCCATATCGCGCTATGAACGTAATCCACCAGCGGCGTCGAATTGATAATGTCCAACTTTGGGATGCTCCCCGTTGCTCCGGTTATGGGTGACCACGACGCATTTGTTCCAGTATTGCCGTTCAATCCAAAAATTTGGTTTCCCATAGTCGTCCCCGTGTTGCGTGTGCCGAAGAAGACCTGGTCATTCAATCCCCCCGCGACGGATTTCAACTCAACGGCGGGACCGCCCTGGAGCGACAAGGTACCGGTGCCTATCGGATTCACGACCCAGTCGAACACTCCCGTATCGGCATTAATTGCGTAAATCAGGCCATCCTGGTCCGCCAGATAAAGGATGTCTTGTCCCGTGGATGAAGACGAAGCATCGATTACCGGTGAACGCGAAACGATGGATCCCCCAACTGACACCGGAACAAACTCTCGCAGTCCGGTGGAAGCATTGATCAAGAATAAAAGATTGATTTCCGATCCCACTCCGACAACCGTTCCGGGAATCAACGCAGGACTCGCCAGATCCGTAGCGAAGGTGGCCGCAATCCACTGCGTGTTTTGTTGCGCGGCAGTCGTAGCCGCCGGAGTAGCTGAAATTTCCTCCACAAACGTTGAGCCGTTGGTTATATCTTGCGCAGAATAATAGTTCGAGCTATCACGCAAAAACACTTTGTAGAAGTAAGTCGTTCCGTTCGCCGGCTCGCCTGCGTTGGCGCACGTGTCTGAAGCGTTGTCGGTAAAGGTTGTTTTTCCTGTTGCGTCATCGAAAACAACAACTCCCGAACCCACAGTGGAGCACAGTCCGGGATCCGTTGTGTCAGTCGGAATGGACGTCTTATCTACTGGAGAGCTAGTGCGCCGAAGGATGAGCACTCCCGTATATTTTTCGCCGTTAAAGGCGGTACCGATCAGCGCGGGAATATTCCAATTCAGCGTGACGCTGCCGCTGCCCGGAGTTGCAGTCAGTCCCGTCACGTTCTGAACGAAGGTTACGTCCAGTTCGGGCGCATTTGTACTGGTAGTAGCTTCCTTTGATCCGAAAACCGTCGTACGGCCATCGTTTGTGTTTTCATCTGTGATGAGCGTTCCGTAATTTGTGCTGCCGTTGTACCAGTTCTGTACATCGGCGGTAATGTTAAATCCGACGCTTGTGCTGTTGTGCCGTACGGTTTCCGTGTCGGTGGCGGTTCCCGCAATGTCACCGCCCGCCGTAGTCCAGGCTGTTGTCGCCACGCGAGTATCCCAGCTCACCACGTTGGGCTGCCAGAAATTGGTGACGTCAAACGCCTGGTAGGTTACAGTTCCAGCCGGCGGCGTAATCACATGCAGTGTCAACGTCGCCGCCTTAATGCCCACATTCGGAATGCGCGACAAATCAAACTCGACAAGTGCGTGCTCGGCTGCGTTAGTGGCCGAAGCAACTGTAAGAGTAGGTCCCACATTGTTCGTCGTCGCGGACGCCTGATTGAGTGTGGCGTCTGCGCCGCGCGCCTGCGAGTCCGTGGCCGATTTCTGCAATACGATTGTCTCGCGCGCGATTACCGGCGCAGCCAGCAGCAGCGCCATTGCCAAACTGAACCACCGGCGCCGGCAAATGCTTCGAATTTCGATCACTGGACGTTGTCTAGCCATGGACCCCACTGCCTCCGGCAAACTTTGCGCCAAAACCATCGTCCGCCTACGAGCGGCGCGGCGCCGCGTTGCAAACTCCGCCTTGGCCAGGATGCTTCCCGCAAGCGAGGGCCAAGGTCTCGTAAATCGGTTCCGAAAGACACTGCGGCTTAACGTAAGCGCGTTTCTTTTTCGGCTGCTTTCCGTTGGCATGCACGATTTTTTGCGTTCTTTCCATTATTTCCCCTGGGTCAGTTACCGCTGATTTGCGCTTCCGGCGCAGCGGCCGGCGACGGAATCGAACACAATCCTTTTCTGCTCGGTTTCTGCGCGTGCATAGCGCTGACGGGACTCTGTACGCCGGCCAACCGCGCTTTTAGTTCCGCTAAATCACACGCGCGTTCGTACGCTCCCAATAAGTCCCCGCCTTCCATCTGCGCAAGTCCGGGACAGCGTTCGCAGTATTGTCGAATCGAACATTTGGAGCAGACTGGCAGCTGTGACTCTCGCACGGCTCGTACGCGATTCATCTCCGGCGATCTGAACCAAATCTCCTCGAATCGCTGGCGCCGCAAGTTGCCCGTGGCGACCGGCATCTGCACGCAAGGAAAAACATCTCCATACGGGGAAATGTAGCAACTATTGTGGCCCGCACTGCAAGGGATGTCTTCATACGCCTCGCTTTCAATCCCGCTCGAAGTAGCGCTTCCTGTCGCAAGCGGCATCGCTTGCGCGCTGTCCTGCGACCTCGATGATGGAGGGTTGAGAGTTGGATCCTGAAGGATCGGCAAAAGGTCCTGCACCGAATTGCGCAGTTGCAGAAGGCTCATGTCCCCGTCCATCTTGGGCGTGATCGTCATATCCAAAACGTAAGGAACGCCGAGTTCTGCCGCGAGCGCTTGAACATTTCGATAAGCCATCAAGTTCTGCTTCATCAGGGGGCACGCAATCTTTACCTGCAAGCCCTCCGCCTGCAGGAATCGAATAGCAGTCAAGGAGCGCTCCAGCGATCCGCGGACCTTTGTAATCGCGTCGTGAACTGCCGGCTCGGCGCTATAAATGCTGATTTGAATGCGACGTACGCTCAGCGCGCGTAGCTTGCTGGCGCGCTCGGCATCAATTAAGAGCGCGTTAGTCTTCAGGCTGATATCGAAGTGAAGAGAGCGTGCGAACTCCAGCAACTCGAAAAGATCGTCGCGCAAAAAAATCTCGCCGCCGCTCAATGTGAGAAACAGCGTCCCGGATTGCGCCAGTTGCTCCAGCACATTTTTGATCTCATCCGTTTTCATCTCACCATGATCTTCGTGATCGAGATAGCAATGGATGCACCGTTCGTTGCAACGGTAGGTGAGATCTACATGGACGCTCCACGGAAGGTGCCGCTCCACCGTCCTCCGAATCAAGCCGTCCATCACTGGAGTATTCGCCATTCCTTAGCTCTTCACTTCTGTAGCCAAGAATACCAACTGCTTCTGTTCCAGCGCGGCCACCAGTTCGCCGATGTCGGCACGCGCCGCTTCCAAGCTAACGTCATATTCCGCGGAAATTCTTTCCGCGAGTTCTTCCACGCTCTCGCTCTCGGCGTGTTTCCAGATCAGGCTCGCCGTTTCATTCAACTCATGCACTTGGCTGTCCTCGGGCGAAATAATCACCATTTCGCCGTCAACTTCCCGCCAGGCGAGTTTTGGATTTCGAACGATGTGTCCTTTCATGCCGCGATCACCTTCCAGAATTCCGCGTTCCGGCGAAAATGCAGCCGGTGGCACGGTATTTCCTCGATCAGCCCCATCAACGTGTGCAGTAATGTTTCATGCGCGCGCTTTTCGGCAGTGAAAAACAGGACGCAGGGCAACAGTGCTCGGAGCCCTTGCTTCAAGGAAAGCGGCTCAGCGCGATCGTCTTTCGCCTGCTTCAGCAAGTACAAACCTGCGATAGGAAATAGCCGGTTGATTCCGGCGGCTCTAAATTCTCCCCAGAAAGGCGTCCCATGCGCCTGCCAACAGCCATTTGAATAGCGCACCAGCGAAATTTCGTCTGTAAGGACGCTGCCTTCCGGTGACAGCGAAGCAACCGTGCTTTTCCCCGCTCCCGACCGGCCAAAAAAAATGTACGCGCGGCCGTCCCGCACAACCGTTGCGCCGTGCAGAAGGAATCCTCGCTGCGGGAGGAGCACCATCGTCAACAAAATTCGGAGCAGCGAGTCCAGCGCATATTCGTGGCGCACCCCGTGAAATTCAGCGCCTCGCGCTCCCAAGACCAGCTCCGCATCGTCCAGCAGATATGAGAATCCGCCACTCTCTTTCGTCGGCGTTTCTCGTTGATTTAGAAGAATAGGAAAGCCGTTCCCAGAGCTCTGCGCAAATTCACGATAACGTCTTAAAGCCGGCGCGAGCAGCGCTTCTTCGTGGATAAAAAGGTCCAGCGGTACATTTCCGATGGAGATTTGTAGCGGCGCGCAACTATCCAGTTGCTTGACCGGATAGTCCAATTCGGCAATCGTTCCCAAGTTCACGGCGGTAATGCTTATAACTGCGGGACGTGAGGGCGTCCTCGCAGTTCCCCCAAAATTCTAAATTCGTCCAATAAAAGACAGGTGCTAGAAGCTAGTCTCGTTTGGTCCCATATAACGCGTCAACTGCATACGGGGGCGTCGATTCGTATCTGCCACTAACGGTAGAGGGACGTGAGCGGGATGAAGGGGGATGAAGGGGGCTCAGGCGCGACGGCTGGCCCAGCCGTACTTCCTCAGAAGGCGAAGAGGCCGCAGCGCGATGTAAAGAGGCGCTAACGGACCCGGCAGGCGCATCATTTGCCAGTCTTCTTCGGCAGGTACCACGGAAAGTCGCATGGCATAACGCCACCCTTCAAAGGTTCCAGGCAACATCCGGCGGCGAAAATTGAAACGGCCAGGAGCGTCGAGCGATCGATAGTTAAGCCTCATAAGACGGTTCGCTATTTCCGAGGCGACATCGGTGGCGACCTGATCCCCTTGCAGTCGTTGCCGAATTTCACTCGCAACTGGCGCATCGAGCAATCCCGCCGCGAGCGAAAGTCCGACATGAAGCATACGTTCCGCGTTTAGGGCTCTTGCTCGCTGTATCGTGATATCCCAGTTCAGGTTCGGGTAACGCGTCACTAATTCGGAAATGTCCGCGATCCACGAAAATCGCTCCCAGAAATCCTTCGCGCCGTGAATACACAGTATGGGGAGTCCGTCTTCAACAGAGAAAGTCCGAACCTCATGATCGTTCAGATTTACAGATACAAGCCGCTGCGAAAGCTCGTCGAGATTGGGAGGCCTTGGAAAATGGCGCAGTGTCAATTCCGTGTGAAGCTCCACCATTACGCGGCGTTCTTCGTCGCGATAGTTGTATTCGCCCGGAACCGTCGAAGCAGCCGCGCCAGGTGAAAGTATCCAATCGAATTTTGGACGATACCCGAGTCCAAGCATCACTTCATGCGCCTTCGGCAAATCGCTTTGCCGCAAAATGACGTCTAAATCTTCGAATTCGCGAAGTGTCACATCATCGTATGCCTGCACCGCCAGTACAGGACCCTTGTAAGGAATGGCCTGTATTCCGTGAGCACGAAAAAGATCAAGAATCTTGATCAGTTCGGCGCTAAGGAACAAACATCGGATCGTGTTTGCGCGGCACGCATTTGTCAGGCGGTCCGCAGCGGACGTCGGCACGCCGCCTGTCGCAATCGCGTGCAATTGCCTGCCAACAAGCGGTGTGATTGAGTTTTCCTCCGCCTCGTTGAGCACATAATCCCAGTCAAGATCGCGTTCTAAGAGTCGGCCGATTTTCTCCGCTAACAAGGGATCTAGCTGACTATGCGAGCAGTAGACAAGGAACTGTTTCTCGTGACAGGCGGAATTGCTAACGGCGGAAGTCATCAATATTTTCGTATCGCGAGTGAATAGGAAATTCTACGCTATTTCAATATCTGGGGCTGGAGGATTCTCTATGAAGATACCCTTTCTTCTGTAGAACAAGTAATGCAGTAGCGAAGGCCTGATGACGCAATTTCCGAATTCGTATTTCAATTGCCCACGGCTCCCGTTGCACTGGCTCGCTTCATAGCGATCCAGTTTGATTCATGCAGCGATGCCTGGCGGGACCGTGCCGTGCATTTCAACAAGCTTTCCGATTTTGAGCAGCCTTGCTCGGAAACTGCCTGGTTCAAGGCCGGCGCGCGCACAAACCGTCTGAAAATCTGTGTCGTCGCCGAAAAGAAATTCTTGAGCTTTTCTCTGGGTTCTCAGGCTTCCGTTACGCCAATCTTCCACGGCTGATATCACCACTGCGGTCCAGAGTCTTCGCTCGCCGATTAGATCCTCGGTCACCGTGTTTTGAGAGTCGATTTGATACTGCGCTCCGCTTTTCGCCATAGCATCCCCTTGCGCCACGTCCCGTCGTCCTCATTCTGGCGAAGCGGCGAAACGTATACTTCTTACAACAGCAGCTTCGGCGCCATGTGTGAGCCGATTCCCGCGCAGGCAGCCGCACCTCGGAACGGCTTCATTTTCACGGCGCTACAGGCGGAAGAGGAAAACGAACGGAATTCTGAACTCAGCACGACTGTGCGCTGGCGGTCATATGTGTCGTAGCGGTGCACGCAGAGTAATCCGGCGACCCCACATAAAGCTCACAATCAGTTGAGAAATGGAAGCTACAAGACGAGGACTATTGCACTGTTTCAGCAGTGAGAATTTCGCGAAGCTTTGTCGAAAGCGTAGTCATAGTAAAGGGCTTTTGAAGAAGTACCGCATCCGTTTCGAGTATCCCGTGATGCACCACGGCTTGGTCCGTGTATCCCGACATATAAAGGACTTTGATTTTTGGCCGAATGAGTTTCGCGCGTTCGGCCAGCTCTCGGCCGCTTATGCCCGGCATCACAACGTCCGTCATCAAGAGATGAATAGTCCCCGCGTGCATCGCAGCTAATTCGAGTGCGGTGTGGCCATCTTCCGCTTCAATCACCGTATATCCGCTCATTTCCAGATATTCGCGTGCCAGTTCGCGAACGCCTTTCTCGTCTTCCACCAGAAGAATGGTTTCCGAGCCGCGTTCCATGGGTTGAACGTCCGTGCGGCGGTCGCGACCACGATCTCCTTCTTCATCCTCGATTCTGGGCAGATAAATTTTGAAACTGGTTCCGCGGCCAGGCTCGCTGTACACCCAGACGTAGCCGCCACTCTGTTTCACGATTCCGTACACCGTCGCGAGACCAAGCCCCGTTCCTTTTCCCTTCTCCTTAGTCGTGAAGAACGGTTCGAAGATGTGCGTTTGTGTTTCGGCGTCCATGCCGGAGCCATTGTCGGTAACCGCGAGCATCACGTATTTGCCCGGAGCCAACACGGCGGGCGACCTCGAATAGGAGGCATCTAAATCCACGTTCGCAGTTTCGATCGTCAGCCGGCCGCCTTGCGGCATCGCGTCGCGCGCGTTCACGGCAAGATTCAGAATCACCTGCTCGATCTGGCTGCGGTCTGCTTTGATCAGGCCCACGTCGGGCGCGGAAGAAGTTTCGAGCTGAATGTCCTCCCCGATCAGCCTTCGCAGAATCTTCTCCATGTCCGCAAAAATGCTTTGAATGCTGATTATCTTGGGTGCCAGCATCTGCTTGCGGCTGAAAGCAAGCAGCTGGCGGGTGAGCGAGGTGGCGCGCTGTGAGGCCGTTTGGATTTGCTCGGCGTTTCGCCGCAACGGATCNNAGATTGTTGAAATCGTGAGCGATTCCCCCCGCCAACCGGCCGACTGCTTCCATTTTCTGGGACTGACGAAGCTGCTCCTCCAATTGCCGGCGATCCGTAATATCGAGAGCCATGCAAATCGCGCCTTGCAACTGGCCATGGGCGTCTCGCAACGGCTCGACGTGGCACGCATAGGATCCGCCTTTCCACTCGACGTGGAACGTGGTCGGCTCGCCCGCCATGGCGCGACGGTGTGCTGCGATCGGCTTGAAGCTCTGATCGGAGGTCTCAAAATATTCCAGCAGCGACATACCCACAACCTGATTTTGCTTCAGTCCGAGCCGTGTCAATCCTGCTCCCATCGCAGAAGTGAAGCGAAGATCTTTTCCAACAGTCCAAAGAACAGCGGGCAGTTGTTCGACCAGCACGCGAAGACGAGCTTCGCTCTCCCGTACTTTTTCCTCCGCGCGTTTCCTTTCTATGGCCAGAGCGATCTGACCGCCGACCGAGCCGAGGAATTCAAGATCGCGCTCCGTGTATGCACTTTCGCTCTCATAATGCTGAACGACCAAAACGCCTATCGTGGCCGCCGGCGTTCGAAGTGGCACTCCCAACCAAGACGGCGACGGCGTGCCTACGAGCTCCACTTCTCCATGCTCGGCAAGCTTGTCGAATGCCTTTTGGGGAATCAGCATGGCGCGCCCGGTGCGGTACACATACGCGGTACAGCTTCTGCCCACCTGCTGGGGAGGCGGCGCAACGTCAAATTGGTCTACGAAGAACGGAAAATGGAACATTTCCGACGCCGGCTCATACAACGCCACAAAGCAATTTTCAGCGTAGAGCACTTTCTTCAGTGCAATGTGAATCAGCCGCAGCAGGTCGTCGAGGTTGTCGGTTAAATTCACGCCGCGAATGATTTCAAAGTTCACCTGGCGCTCGAGTTCCGCGCGCTTGTGCTCGCTTATGTCTTCGACCGTGCCCTCGTAACAAACGATCTTCCCGTGCGCATCCCGCACCGCGCGCGCGTTTTCAGAAACCCAGATCTGCGCGCCATCTTTGCGGCGGAGCTGATATTCGAATTGTTCCACTACTCCTTTCTTCTCAATCCGCCGTTTGAATTCCTCGCGAAATTCGGGATCAGCATACGCGTCCCGGGCCACGTCGGTGATGCACTCCATCATTTCCGCGCAACTGGAATAGCCGCACATTCGCGCAAGCGCGGGATTCAGGCTCAGAATGCGGCCTTGCGGTGTAGTCTGAAAGATTCCTTCCACTGCATTCTCAAACAAGAGCCTCAGCCGTTCTTCGGCGCGTTGCTGAGCCTCTTCCGCGTGGCACCGTTCCGTGATGTCTTCATACATTCCGAAGCTGCCGATGCGTTTTGCGTTTGCGGTCAGGGGCACCCCGACTATCTGGACGTCCACCAGCGAACCGTCGCTACGGCGACGCTTGCCTTCCGCGCGGACAACCTCGCCATTCGTGGCGCGTCTGCTCAGGTCGAGGGCTTCGCTCGCGTCGCGTGCCGGGGCCACCAACAAATCCAGCTCCGCGCCGAGAATTTCAGATTGGTGGTAGCCGAAGAGAGTTTCAAAAGCTGGATTGCACATTTTGACGCGGCGATCCGCATCCAGGACGACGATGGCGAGCGGATTGTTTTCCGTCAGCGCATGCAGGTAAGCATTGTGCTCCGCGACTATTTCTTCGGCGGCGCGGCGCGCGCTGATGTCTTGAACTGAGGCGAGGGTCGCTTTGCATCCTGCGAAAAGAATTCCTTGGGTGGTGACTTCGACGTCGAAGATCTGGCCGTTCTTTCGGCGGTGACGCCAGTACCCGCGGAAAGCCAAAGCCGTTGGGTTCTTGCGGACGGATTCGAGAACGCGCGGAACGTCTTCGACCGGACGTATGTCGGTGATACGCATGCGCAGGAGTTCCTCGCGCGTGTATCCGTATTGTGTGAGCGCCGCGGCGTTAACGTCGAGGAACGCCAATGTTTTCGGGTCGTAAATGTACATCGGCTGGGGATTGGCGGAAAACAGAAGCTCAGAATTCGCGACTCCGAACGCGTCGGGCGCTGCGGAGTCGGCGTGAGCGCGCGTGGGGGCGTGCTCGCGTTCACCCCTTGTGGGGCGCAAGGACGCCTTCTGGTTTGGCCGCAACTTGATTGTTTTGCTCGACATGGTCCTGGACGTGAAAATGGCGGGTGCCCAGTTCTCCCGACGCTTGAATCTAGCTGGGTGTGAACTGGGCGACAATGGTACGTTCGTACCAAAATTGCAGATTCCATGACACTTAGGACACGCGAGCGGACAATTGCGGAGGTGTTAAGAGGATGCGAACGACGAACGGTCATTTGAACGGCAAAGGTTCGGGGATGGCTTCGCCGTCTTTTCG
>PKWH01000278.1:0-1789 GCA_003131985.1 Acidobacteriota bacterium
ATCCCAAGCCCGGCATCGCTCCAGGCTCGAGCCTGCCGGCATGCTTCCAGAAGCACCCATCGACCTGTAGCCAATATCAACCCACACTCTTCGGCGATGGGAACGAACTCGCCGGGATATACCAGTCCGCGCTGCGGGTGCTCCCAACGTATCAACGCTTCTACACCCGTGATGTGTCCGGTTTGAAGATTGAATTTAGGTTGGTAGTGCAGCAAAAACTCATTTCGGCCAAGCGCGTAGCGCAAATCCCGTTCGAGCGATTGCCGGTCAGCAAGTCGTGCGTGCATGTCCCGCCGGAAGAACTGATAATTGTTGCGCCCGTGTTGTTTGGCTTCATACATCGCGGTGTCGGCTTTGTTCATCAAGCTTTCCGCGTCCGGGCCGTCGCTGGGGAAGGTGCTGACTCCGATGCTCACGTTAACATCCAGACTCTTGTTGTCGATGATATGGGGCAACGCCAGCGCTCTGAGAATTTTTCGCGCGCTCACAGCCGCATCTTCCCCATTCTCGACTTGCGAGAGGAGCACAACAAATTCGTCACCGCCCATACGGCTCACGGTATCCGTCCGCCGGACACAAGTCACTAATCGCCCGGCTACGGACTGCAGCAGTTTGTCGCCCACGCCGTGACCCAGAGAGTCATTGATTTTCTTAAAGTGGTCTAAATCGACGAACATCACTGCGAGTTGCTTGCTCTGGCGCACTGCCAGTGAAATCGCTTGCTTCAGCCTGTCGTTGAACAGCATCCTGTTCGGCAGATCAGTGAGGAAATCGTGTTGCGCCAGGTGCGACATTTCGAGCGACGTGGCACGCGCCACGCTTACATCGCGAAAAGCCACGACCGCTCCTGTTGCAGCGCCGTCCTGGTCGTGGATCGGCGTAACCGTAATCTCAATCCCCAGCTTGAACCCGTCCGGTCGAACGAGAATGCAGTTTATGCAGTTCGCAGTCACGCCTGCGGTCTTGTCTTCCCGCATTACGATTTCCAAAGCATCGCGAACCGCTGCGCCGCTAGCGGCATCGACGATTCGGAGCACATCCGCAACGGGACGCCCCAGTGCCTTCTCCTGGCGCCACCCGGTCAAGTTTTCCGCGATCCGATTTAAGTATGCGATGTTGCCATGTGTATCGGTGCGTAGGACCGCCTCTCCGATGGCATCAAGCGTTACGTTGGCGACTTGATTTTCCAGCAACATTGCTTCAGTGGAACGGCGTTCCATCATGGTGCGCACGGCCTGTTTCAACCGATAGCCGTCCGCTTGATTCTTCACCAGGTAATCTTGAGCCCCGCGGTGTACTGCTTTCCGCGCCATTTCTTCCGCGTCGGCTGCAACCAGGATCAGAATCGGGACGCCAGGCGCTGCCTGAAAAAGCTTGTCGAAGGTCTCGATGCCACGGCTGCCGAGTGATGTCATGTCGAATACGACCGCCCCTACTCCCCCGGTACGCAAACGTTCTATGCCGCTGGAGAGTTCGGGAACCCACTCCACATCGAACCGTTCGTCCGTTACCGAAGTCAGTTCCTCTAAAATTCTCGCCGCGTCGTCTGCCTCAGGATCAATGAGCAGGACACACTCGTGGCGATGCTTGGCGATCTTACGGTTTTCAGTTCTGAGATCCAGGCTTGGCATCTTGCTCAACCCAACCGATCGGGAACGTGTTACTTGCCGCTGGCTTTTTCAGCAGCATCTGCGGCCATGAAACGCAGCATCTGTTCTTTCAATTGCGCGTCCACCTCGTCCGCGATGGTCACAACGTCCGGAAGCAGCGCGCTGAATTCCAACTGATT
>PKWH01000278.1:1815-16182 GCA_003131985.1 Acidobacteriota bacterium
TTCAGCGGGATACGCGTCAGGTCCGGTTCCTGCTCGACTCGAGCAAGCCATTCGTTAATCAGATTTGGGATTTCACGCTCGAGGATGTCTGCGACACTCTCAACCGCGACAGCACCTCCGTTCCCCTTGACGCGTCCGCGGAATTCTACAGATTTGTTCATTTGACCCTTCCTGTCTCACAAGTCTGTCTTGTCAATCGGCTGAACGGTTCTATGCAATGATGTTTTTGCGAATGTGAATTTCATTTTCACACGATGAGGTCTGCGAAACTGTCCTAAACAAGACAGTGCACAATCTATTAGAGTTTTCTAATGTAGTAACGATCGCCACTCCGTTCTTCTGCTGCCCTGGGGCGCTGGTTGCTTTTCCTAGCAGTTCGCGCGTCCGTTTTGTGCATTGTGAGCGGGGAACCGGAAACTGGGGGTTTAGAACCAGGTCCTGGCGCGGTACCGGCGGTAGGAGTCGCCGAATTTGGCTTCGAGGACGCGGGCTTCGTTCCGGGCGCGCCAGAGCTGGACGAGAATTATCGGGGCCAGGAAAAACAGCCACCACCACGGCGCGGCCAAATAGAGCACGATTCCGGCAAAAAGGAGCAAGCCGAAAACGTAGATGGGATTGCGGATTTTGGAGTAGATGCCGGTGGTCACGAGTCCACGCGCCTCCGCCCGCGCGGTGAAAAATTCCCGGATTTGCAAGCGGGCCGTGAGCCAACCGGAATATCCTAGAGCGATTAGAGCGAGACCTGCGATGTGACGGGGCGTCCAGGGGCCGTTGATCCCGACGTATACAACGGCGATCGCGGCGCAAGAGGCTGCGAGGAGTTGCAAGTCAGATTTGCGCAGGCTCATGGGTGGGGTGATTGTAGAACGGGGCGAACGGAAAAGCTCGGCGAGAAATCGCAGACCGCCGGTTACTTCTTCTCGTTTGGAGGGCTGGAGTCAACGCCGGGGTGTTTAAGATCGCGTTCAAGTGAAGATTTAAGGCGAGCCAGGTTCTGAATTGCGGTGATTTCGCTCTGGAGAGCTTTTGCCCGAGAATCAAGTCCTGACAGCTCCATAGTTCTCAATTTGTAGGCTGCGATGGGAAGTACTGCCACGGCGATGAGGAACGGAACCACGAGGCACAATATTCCGAGACCAATGACTGCCCTCCCTGCGTTTCGGGGGGTCAAGTGCACTGACGTCCGCCGTATCCAAGGGGCCGTTTGCTTCATCCGCCAGATAATATCACCACTGTAATCGGCTTGCGACTGGCATCTCGCCATAGATCTGTTGCTCGATTTCGCGGCGTAACCACTCCAGATAAATCGGGGTATACTGCGAGCGAACTTTTCGCGCGGATCAGGAAGGATTGAAACAAGAATGGGAAGCAAACAGATTAGCGTGCAGCGGTTTAGCGTTACCTCTTCGAAGAGATTTGAGGAGGTGGTGGCGAAGTTGGCTGCGGGGGTGGGGCATCCGGATATGCGCGCGATGTTTGCGAAAATCGGCGCAGCGAAAACTTACGGGGAAGTGGAACAAGCGATCCAGCCGGNNCGGGTGATGCGGCTTTTGATTGGCAATCCGCTGGTGATGAAGAAAATGGTGGAACATGTGCCGGACGCGGGCTCGTATGCGCCAACGACGGTGCTGGTCGATGAGCGCGCGGATGGAGTGCATCTGAGCTACGACACGATGGCGAGTTTTCTGGAGACGTACGGGAATGCGGAAGCGATGAAGGTGGCGAAGGATCTGGATGCGAAGATGGAAGCGCTGTTGACGGAGGCTGCGACGTGAAGGAGCAAGCGCGCGAAGGCGAAGCAGGCCGAGTGGGCCGTTCGCCCAATGCGCCGAGGGTGAATCTTTCGGTCGCTGCGGCGAAGTGAAATTTGGCGATCGGTAATGTCGGCGAATGTGAGGACGAGGCGATGAGACGGCGCCAATCGGGAGATTGGCGGTCCCGGGAGAGAGCCTCAGGGGTTAAAACCCCTTCGGCTGCGGGGCAGTATGGCACGGCTAAAGCCGTGCCCTGACGATGAGTCGGATCGCGTTTACGGGCGCGATCAAAAAGGAGGGGCGATGAGTTCTACTGAGGTGCTGATTCTGGCGTTTTTGATTGGGGTGATCGCGGGGTTGAGGGCGCTGACTCCGCTTGCGGTCATCGCGTGTGCTGGATATTGGCATGAGTTCCTGCACGGCACACCGCTTTCGTTTATGGGGAGGCTTCCTGCCGCGATTATTTTCACGGTGCTGGCTCTGCTTGAATTATATGCGGATCAGCTTCCGTCCACTCCCAGCCGCTTGGCACCGGCGGGACTGATTACGCGAATTGTTACGGGCGGACTTTCGGGGGCGTGCCTTGCAGCAGCGGGGGCACAAACGATTGCGCTCGGCGCTCTGCTGGGTGCGGTTGGCGGCGTGGTCGGCGCGTTTGCGGGATATCACGCACGCACCGGGCTAGTGAAGGCGTTGAAGGGTCGGGATCTGCCGATCGCGCTTTTGGAAGATGCGATCGCGATTGGCGGCGCGATCGTAATTGTCTCGTGCTTCTAAGCGGGCGGCGCGCACCTAACTTGACGGCTGCGTAATTATTTTGGGAACTTGAGGAATTTCTTCGATGAACCCCTCCGATCAATTCCAAGCGATTGTCATTGGCTCCGGCCAGGGCGGGAATCCGCTGTGCATGTCCTTGGCGCGCGCGGGAATTCGGACGGCGCTGATCGAGCGCAAACACGTAGGCGGGACATGCGTCAACGAAGGGTGCACGCCGACGAAAACAATGGTGGCGAGCGCGCGAGTGGCGTATCTCGCGGGACGCGGCGCTGACTACGGCGTTCACACCGGCGACATTCGCATCGACATGGAACGCATCCGGGAGCGCAAGCGCAATATTGTGGACGCGTTTCGCACGCGCAATGAAGAAGGCATTAAACACACCCCGAATCTCGAGTTGATCTTTGGCGAAGCGAGTTTTACCGGAGCGAAGTCGGTGCTGGTGCGGCTGCGCGATGGCGGAGAGCGCTTGCTTACCGGGGAGAGGATTTTTATTAACGCGGGGGCGCGGCCGAAGGTGCCGGCAATCGAGGGGCTGAAAGGCGCGCCGTTTCTCGACAGCACATCGATCATGGAATTGAGCAGCGTGCCGGAACATTTGATCGTTCTCGGAGGCGGATACGTTGGGCTGGAGTTTGGGCAGATGTTTCGGCGGTTCGGCAGCCACGTGACGATCTTGCAGTCGGGCGGGCAACTGCTCGAGGGGGAGGACGCGGACGTGGCTGGTGCGGTTGCCGCTATCTTGAAGCAAGACGGCATTGAAGTTTTGCTGAACACGAAGGCAACCAGAGTTACCAAAGAGAGAGCGAAGATTCGCGTTACCGTTAGCATGGAAATGAGCAACGAATCGTGGGACTTGGATGGCTCGCACTTGCTGGTGGCTACGGGGCGAACTCCGAACACGGATACGTTGAATGTTGCGGCGGCGGGCGTCAAGATTGACAAGCATGGGTTCATTCAAGTGAATTCGAAATTGGAAACGAACGTGCCGGGGATTTTTGCGCTGGGCGATATTAAGGGCGGGCCGGCGTTCACGCACATTTCCTACGACGACTTCCGCATACTGCGCACGAACCTGATCGAGAAGGGAAACGCGTCAACCGACGGACGGATGGTTCCTTACACGCTGTACATCGATCCGCAACTCGGGCGAATCGGGCTGACGGAAAGCGAAGCTCGCGCACAGAACAAAAAAGTTCGCGTGGCGAGAATGCCGATGACTTCCGTGGCGCGGGCGCTGGAAACGGATGAAACTCGCGGATTCATGAAAGCCCTGGTTGATCCCAGCACGGATCAAATTCTGGGCGCGGCGATACTTGGGCTGGAAGGCGGAGAAATCATGTCGATCCTGGAAGTGGCGATGATGGGCAAACTGCCCTGCAGCGCCCTGCACAATGCCACGTTCGCGCACCCTACACTCGCGGAATCCCTCAACAACCTCTTCCTGAATTTCGAATCGTAGGGGAAGGCGCCGGGCCATCGCCGAGCACGGAAGCACATTGCATCGTCATATTTTCAAGTGCTGAATAACTCTGATTGGCCTCGATTCGCGAGAAAGCGATAGCGGCGTCAGCGCGGTGAGGCGGTTTGGCTAACAGGCCGACCAAAAGGATCGAGGGGGCAGAGACGCGCGGAGCGAGAGAAAGCTTTCCGACCACAGTCGCGTGAAAAGATTCGCCGGGCCGCATCGCGCGGGAGATTAGGAGGCAAGGCGTTTCCGGATCTACGCCGCTCGCGAGCAATTGGTTTTGGAGACGGGCGTAGTCATGTCCGGGCATATAGATTGCTAGCGTGGAGTCGGAAGAAATGGCGGAGCCAAAGTCTGCCGGAACATCTTCTTTGCAGTGATGGGCGGTATGGAAAATCACTTTTGAAGCTAGGCGACGGTCGGTCAAAGGAATTTTGGCGGAGGCTGCGGCGGCGAACGCGGCGGTTATTCCCGGGACAATTTCAAATTGGATGCCGGCATTTCGAAGCGCGTCCATCTCTTCGCCAGCGCGTCCATAGAGCAGCGGGTCACCACCTTGCAAGCGAATCACGATTTTTCCCTGGCGAGCAGCATCAATCATGCGCGCGTGAATTTGCTGCTGCGTGATTCGCTTCTGGCCGCAGCGCTTGCCGACGTTCTGTGTCAGCGCGCCCGAGCGGACCAGTTGCAGGATTTCGGGCGAGACCAAATCGTCATGCAGCACAACATCTGCGCACTGCAACAAGCGCAGCGCCTTGCGGGTTAGCAAGTCGGGGTCGCCAGGTCCGGCGCCAACAAGATAGACCGTCGCGTTCATCTGCCTCCGGACAATCGAACTTCTCGCGCCATGCGCAGCAGCAGTTTTCGGCGACGCACAGGATTCATTCGAGAAAGGAACAAGCGCTCTCGTGCCGCGCCGAGTTCGCTGAGCTTTTCTGCGTATTCGGGGCCGAACTGCCGCTCAAGCTGCTCTCGCAATCGCTGCGCCAAGGCAGGGCTCTTGCCATTTGTCGAAATGGCGATTTGCAAATCTCCGCGGCGGACGATTGCGGGATAGAAGAAGTCACAGTGGGGGGGATCGTCAACGGAATTGCACAGAATCTTCCTCCGGCGAGCTTCCTCGAAGACAAGCGCGTTCACGGTGGCTACAGGCGTGGCGGCGACCACCAGGAACTTCTCGTCGAGATCGGCGGGCGTGAACTTTCGGCGCAGCCAGGCGATCGCATTAGTTGCGGCCCATTCACGGACCTGCGGAGTGGCGCGCGGCGCTACGACGGAGATGGTGGCGCCCGCTTCGAGCAAGCTTCGTATCTTGCCTTCCGCGATCACGCCTGCACCAACGACCAAGCAGGAGCGATTTTCGAGCCTAAGGAACAATGGGAAAAGAGGCATGCGTTCTATTCCTTTGCGCGCGGGACGCACGCGATCTTCTTGAACCAGCGCAAGCGAGGCGCGCGAAATTCGTCTTCGAGTTGAACGAGGTCCGCGCATAGATCAGCCGTTCACTCCGTGAGGTGCTGGCCCTGGAGCGGCCTCGCGCGGCACGGCCTCGACTTCCTGTCCGGCGAGAAAAGTGCGCAGCTTCTCGTCGGAGTGGCGGGCGAAGAACTTGCGGAGATTTTCGTCGCCCCGCCGAAGTTCCATATAAGAGTGCAGCAGCCGCTCGATGGCAGCCGGAACGTCACTCGCCGGGCAGCGGTAGCCGATGGGCCGCGCGATGGACGCAAACTGACCGACGGCGCCGCCGACACAGAAATAGTAGGCGTCCACCATTTCTCCATTCACGCGTTGTTTTTTGCCTTCGATGCCGATGTCGGCGATCCAGTGCTGGCCGCAGCTATTCGGACAACCGGTGACGTGAAGCTTGAGGTGCTGGGCGAAGCCGGGAAGGCGCTCTTCGAGATCTTCCACAAGCCAACGGGAAAAAGCTTTCGTTTCCGTGATGGCGAGCTTGCAGAATTCCGTGCCGGTGCAGGCGACAGCGCCGCGGCGGAAGGAAGATGCGTCCACGCTGAGACCGACGGAGTTGAGTGCATCGGCGAGTGGAGCGGCTGCGTTCTTCGGAACGTTTACGATTAAGAGATTCTGCATGTTGGTGGTGCGAAGCTGGCCGGAGGCGAAGCGGTCCGCCAGATCGGCAGCAGCGCGCATCTGGCGTGGCTCGATGCGACCGCGAAGCACGGCCGCTCCGACGTAGGAATAGGCATCCTGTTTTTGCGAATGGATGCCGGTGTGATCGCGGTAGATGTCTGCAGGAGGATCTTCCGGCTCGGCCGGATCAAGCTGGAAGCCTATACGGCGTTCGAGTTCCTCCTGAAAATGTTCCGGGGTCCAGCCATGCTCGAGGAAGAGGAATTTCAGGCGGGCACGGTCGCGGCTCTCGCGCAGAACATCGGCGCCGCGGAAAATTTCCGCTACACCTCGAATTACCGGAAGCACCTGGTCCCTCCGGACGAATGCGTTTAAACGCTCAGCGAGATGGGGCTTGGTGGAAAGGCCACCACCCACGCGGAGGGAGAAACCAGTTTCGAAACCCTCGAGCCGTTTGCGCACGACGGCGGTGAGGCCGACATCATTAATTTCGGGATAGGTGCACCAGACGCGGCAGCCGGTGATGGAGATTTTGAATTTGCGCGGAAGATTATAGAACTCCGAATTGCCGGCAAGCAGATGGGTAGCTTGGTCGACGAGCGGAGAAGCGTCGCAGATTTCATCCGCGTCCATTCCCGCGAGCGGGCAGCCGGTGATATTGCGCGTGACGTCGCCGCAGGAAGCGAGCGAGGAGAGGCCGCAACGTTCGAGGCCGTGGAGCACTTCGGCCAGACCCTCAATCGTAACCCAGTGAAGCTGGATGTTCTGGCGCACGGTGAGGTCAGCAACGCCGCCACCGTATTTTTCAGCGAGGTCCGCAATGGTGCGAAGCTGGTTCGAGTTGAGCAAGCCGTTCCGAATGCGGATGCGCACCATGAAAAACGGCACGGCTTTGCCTTCACCGGCGGTGCCGCCGACGGCTCCGGCACCGTCACCCTGAGGATAGACGCCCCACCATCGGAAGTAAGTGCCGAGCCACTCCGGCGGAATCGCGCCATAGCCTTCGCGAGCGAAGCGCCGAATTTCCGCGAGATACTGCCAGGGATTCAGCGATCTTTTCAGCCGCTCGACTTTCTGGGCTTTTGTCTCTTTAGTTTCCATAAGGCCCCCCAAAAACAAAAAGCCCACCTACCAGATTTGCCGTCTGGCGGTGGGCTTGAACTCAGCGTTTAGAATTTAGATGCTGTTCTAGCTGGCCCCAGGCGCGGACGACAGGCGTACGCAACAATTGCGACAACACGCCATGCACATTGTCATCCGGCTGAGATTCATCATTGCACGAATAGATTGCAGGAGGGGAACGGCGAAGTCAACAGATTTTACCGGCTGCTGCAATCACGGGCTTGTAGCTGGGTTGACGACCGGGGAGGCGTTCCTGACCGCCAGTTGAAATTGAACCAAGACGGTGTTGGCTATTTTGTCGAACAAGACATTATGGATCATTCCAAACTCCCGCCGGTCGAAAGAGAAATTTCCTTCAATCTGCTGGAGGCCATTCTCGCGCGGGTGGAGGATGATAGCGATGGAAACCGGCTTGGTGACTCCGCGCAGCGTAAGCTCCGCATCCATGTGCAGTTTGGAGGGATCGGCGTCAGGAGAAATGGTCTTCGATACAAAACGAATCTTCGGATACTCTTTCACGTTGAAGAAGTTCTTTCCTTTGGCCTCTTTGTCCTTGAGACCGCTTCCGGTCTCCACGCTGGCTGCGTCGATTTCCAAAGTTAGAGAAGCGTCGGCAAAATTTTCGGTGGGCATCTTCAGATCTGCGTCCCAGGAATGAAATACCCCGACCGTCTTGCCGAACGTCGAGCTGCTGTGGAATTCGATTCGGCTCTGCTCTTTGACCACGATGCTTGTGGGAGGACCCTGCGGTTGAGCGGGCAAGCAGAATGCCGCTAAAGATAAAAGGATGAACGCTGCAAGTGGTCGCATTAAGAAAACACCTCGACACAAAGGTTACACCGGGCGGAATTGAAAGCTTAATGAAGAATTGATTGTGGCACGGCCGGATTGGACCGGCCGTGCCACACTTTGGTTCTTGAGGGTTATTGTTATTTGTTCTTCGGTTTTGCCGGTGCCTTCGTGGAAACTGGAACGGTGAAGGTACTCGACTGTATCGAACCGGCGAACGTGCTGTCTACGTCCGTTTCGACCCAGAAGAACTGGCTGCCATTGGCCATGTAGGCGGTGACACTAAATGTGGCTCCTGCGTCGGTGCTACTGGTGGCCGTAAAGCCCCCAGCGCCGGATGTGGAGCGTCCAAATCCCGAGCCGTCATCCGTGAAGGTTGCACCGAAGGTACTGCCGCTGTCCAGGATCCCGCCGCTGGCGAGTATCCCAGCCGGATCGTCGATGAAGCCTTCACCAGCGAAAGTAGCCGTAGCTGGTGTGGGTGCTACGACTGGCGGGCCGGCAGAGCCCGGAGTCGCCACANNCCGCTGCTACCGAGGATGCGCCGAGTAAATCGAACTCGTCGAGGAACTCAGTGCTATCGGTGTCGGTAAGACCATTTCCCTGCGCATTGAACACAACATTTGCCGCGATGTCACTCAAGGTCTCATCGGTTTGAGGAATCAGGAGTCCATTGCCGACAAGGTTTGNNTTGGGATCGAGTATGTTGAGGGTTGGGTCGACCGCATATACTCCGAACCGAACGATATCGGATGTCGGGCCGTCCCCGTCAAAGATGAATGCCCCATACCCGCTTGCGTTCATTTGGGATGTGGCGCTGAACGGTTGTGCCAGCACAATAGGTCCGTCCAGAAGCGATTCATTCACATCCGCGATTCCCTCGATGAAACAAGAACCGCCCGAACATGCAGTCTCACCGTCAGAGTGAACACGGCCCATTGGGCGAGGTTTAGCATCAGGGGTTCCAGCGAAGGTAAAGAACTGACCCGCTGCCGCATAGGGCTCCAAGGTATTGACGCCCGAAATCGTGAAGGCGGATTGGGTGATTGAAGCAGTACTGAAGCTAGTTGGCTGAGCACCTTGACCGTAGAGCGAACCGACGGCTGTGTCGGTAGTGTCTACATCGATGATGCGAAGCACTTCGGAGTTGACGACGTAGAAGTTGACGACTGCAGGAGTGCCGTCAATACTGCCGGAAACAATGCCGCGGCCGAAAGTGTCGCTTGCCGATAAAACCGTACCCCCAGTGGGAGAATTGGCAAACGAAACAGCTCCGCCATCATTGATGTCCACGGAACCGGTCACGTTACCGGAAGCATCCAACTCGAGCACGCCTCCTTCGACCACCGATTCTTGCGCAGGACCGACGCCGGAAGTGGTAAATGAAAACGAAGTAGCACTTATCGGGCTGGTTGGGAGCTTCTGAAGGTCATAGCTTCCACTCGATACTGCGCTACCGTCGAACTGGGAAATGAGCGCATGGTCACCGTTGGCGAAGGATAATGCAAAAGTTTCGGTGCCGCTAACGCCCAAGGCCCCATTGCTCGTGACCAGAGTCAGGATCGCGTTTCCAGAACCGTCGGGGTTAAAGACCAAAGACGATCCAGTAGCCGAGATCGTGTCACCTGTGGGCTGGGGTGAGGTGCCGATGCCGCCGTCGGCAGGGTCGAGTCCATCGTTAAAGTCCTGTTCGCCGCCAGTGATGGTGTTATTGCCATCGGCAGTAACGTTCACAACTCCAACGATGGAGTAAGTGTTGCCGAGACTATCCTCGCCAGCCGCGTAGAACACGAAATTGTTCGTGAGCACCGGAGGCGTTATATGGTGGCTGTTGCCGCCACAGGCCGCATTACCCATCACGCAGAGTACAACGAGTGCAATCCACAGACTTCCTCGCCTCATAGCTGCCCTCCCTTCGATTCTGAGTTCGTGACGCCGTCACGCGATATTCGATGGTAGACGAAGCCGTGTTCGTTGCGGATTTTGTAGACGTGACCATTCAGCTCAACGAGGCGAGCTACAAAGACTTGCTTATTGTTCACGGTCTTCATCACGCCGGTCACTTCAACGTATTCACCCGCTGTAACGGAGAAGGCGCTTTTGGCCCTTATCGACCTTGCTCCCAAATCTGCATCTACTGGGCCCTTCTCTGTCTCCAAGATGAGATGAGAGCCGGCCGCCTTGTTCATTCCGCGGGTCGGCGATTTCGCCACTTCGCTTACCGTACCGGAAAGTTTTACTTCCTTTGTGATGTCGTACCTGAGTGGTGCGACGGGTCGAGTTGTGACTGCGGCTGTCTGCGCATAGATGGGCAAAGCAAAAAGACACAAGGCCAGAACTGCAAATAGCCCCAAAACCGGGAACCGCCATTTCATAGGTGCCTCCATGGAATTTTTTCTTGTAACCGAAAGGAGAAAACTTCGATCGCCCCACATTCTTCAGAATAGTAACGAATCAAAGACCTCTCGTTCGATGCCAAGATGGAACAGGTGTCTAGGAACCCGTAACCGCTGGGCGGAATATAACACGAATAAGGACGTTCGATGACAAAAGAGTCAATTCTATTTTATCGCGAGAGACAAGGGGCTCCCGAATTGGGAACCGGCGCCAGGGGGGAAGCGGATGACTCGAGTGACACGGCCTAATTGAAACCGGCCGCGTTCCACCGGGTGGCTTCGTTGGGCTAGCGTTTCTGGTTCTTCAGCTTCGCCTTCTTTGCATCCGGAGGGACCGACGCCGGGTTCTGCTGCAGGGAGCCGCCGAATTCGGTGTGCGGATCGACTGCGAGCCAGAACAACTGTTGGCCGTTGGCCTGATAGGCGGTGACGGTGGTGAAATCAAATGGCGCAAAGTCACTCGCGGAGCTGGCGACAGCAACCGGATTGAGTGTGTAGCGCCCCGGGTTTGCGCGGTCGGGAGAAGCGGTTGCCGTGAACGTAGCGGTTTGAGATTCCACGCCGGCGGTGAGTGTTGCGAACGGGTCGCTAAGAAAACCTGTTCCAGCGAGTGCAGCGTTCGCCTCCGAGACCGAAGCGCCGCCGAGGAAATCGAATTCTTTGAAGCCGGCGAAAGTTTGACCCTGGCCTCCGAAAGCGTAGAACCCTGCGAAGTGAGCGACGGTGATATCGGTTTGCGGAAGCAGAGCCCCAACGCCTACAAGGTTTCCATCCATTTCGGCAAGGACAGCACCTCCTCCACCGGCTGACGGGTTATTGGGATCGAGTATGTTGAGGGCCGGATCGACAGCATATATTCCAAGAGTGCTGACATCCCCAAAGCCGGCATCAAAATTAAAGGTTCCATATCCGTTGGAGGCAAGATTGTATGTGCCGGTGATGGGCGCAGCGGTCAACACTGCCCCGTCCAATTCGTTCAAATCCCCGACGCCATTGAACTCGTTGGCGGGCTGAATCTCGCGGACGATAGCGTTAGAGTTAGACCGAATCGCGGCGGCTCCAGCTGAAGTAGAAAACTGACCCGCTGCCGCGTATCCCGATGGATTGTTTTCAAGGGAGAATACGGACTGGCGGATTGAGTCGTTCGAGAAATTTGAGTTACTGCCTTGACCGAATGCCGAGCCGACGGCCGTGTCGGTCTTATCGACGTTGATGATCCGAATCACTTCGGGAGCAACGACGTAGTAGTTAAGTGAAACGGGGAAGGCGGAGTTATTGGTTACGGTGCCGCGACCGAACGTGTCCGCGATCCCCAGCATTCCGGAGAAGGCAGTGTTTCTCGAAAAAGCTCCACCGTCATTGACGTCCACGATTCCCGCGATGGAAGAACCAGTGATGGTGAAAATGCCGCCGTCTGCGACCGGCTCACCGTCAACTCCCGCACCGGAGGCAACAAAGGAAAAACTGCCAGAGGAAGGAATGGTTGTCAACGTCTGAAGGTCGAGGCTTCCACTCGACGTTGCGGTTCCGTCGAACTGCGTAATGAGTGCATGGCTGGAGTTCGGGAAGTTCACGGCGAAAGATTCCACGCCATTAACGCCCAATTTCGTATTGCCGGGGATCATCAGGGTCAAGATTCCGTTGCCGGAACCGTCATCCGTCAGAGCTAACGATCCGCCTGTGATCGAGTCACCATTGGGCTGCGGGGACGTAATTCCGTCACCGTCGTTGTAGTCCTCTATGCCGCCAAGAACGTTGCCCGAACCATCCGCGGAAATCGTCACAACTCCGGCGATCGAGTAGGTGTCTCCGACGTCGTTTGCTTCCTTGCCGGTTACGTAGAATGAGAAATTGTTTGAGGCGACGCCGATGGTTATATTTACGGAATTGCTGCTGATGGAGGTGTCGGTTACAGAAGTGGCTGTGATTGTTACTTGGGCGCTGCCCGGCGGGACAGTTGAGGGAGCCGTGAAGGTGCTGTTCGCCCCGCTAGCTGTTTGGCCGGGATTGAACGAAGCGGCGTCGCAAAAAGGGGTAGGCGTGCAATTCCAAGTAACTCCGCCGTTCTTAGGGTCGTCGGTGACGGTAGCAGCTACGTTGGCGGTTGAACCGACAACCATACTCGTGGGAGCAGTTGTGATTATGATCGCAAGGGTCGACGAACTGTTGCCGCCGCATGCCGCGTTGACCAAGGCACAGAGAGCAACGAGAACGATTAGGAGATTTCGCCGGTTCACAGTTGCGCTCCTTTCGCCTCGGGCTTTGTAACGCCCTTGCGCGGTTCCGGCGCGAGAACGAAGCCGTGTTCGTTGCGGATTTTGTATACGTGGCCATTTACCTGAACGAGGCGAGTGACAAAAACTTGTTGGTCCCTGATTGTCTTCATCACACCGGTAACTTGAACTTGCTGTCCGGGCGTAACGGAGAGAGCGCCAACCGCTTTCACGGCGTACCCTCCCAAACTTGCATCTATTTTGCCGGAAGTTGTTTGCACGATGAGATGAGAGCCACCAAGCATCTGCATTTCGGGGGTTGTACTCTTCACCACACTGCTCACCGTGCCGGCGAGTGTTACTTCCTGGGTGATGTCGTACTTGGGCGATACAGCGGAACCGGGGGTTCCCTCGGCTGTCTGCGCATGAGCCGGCGTTGCGAATAGACACAGGGCCAAAACTACGAAGAGCCCAAAAGCCGGGAACCGCGATTTCATAAAGCCTCCGTGAAGATTCCTCTTTGAACCGAAGGGCGAGACATAGGTTGCTCTTGCGCGCGAATGGAAAGTGATGCACGACTTCGCCTTCGGATGGCCAAGGTATGCCTGAAGCCAAGAATCTACGACGCGGGGGGGAATATAACACAAGTAGCAGGGCGGGTTGCCAGAACGGGCGATCCCAGCCAGCAGGGGATACAAGTGATGAATTTCAAATTCGTCATTAGCTGGGGCGGGCTAGCGCGAAAAGCGGTGGATGACCAAGGAGATGGGGAGGCCGACGCAGACGATGTGCGTGATGATGGCGATGATTGATGATGTGACGGTTTTGGTGCCGTGAAAATTCGAGAGGGGCATCACGACCCAGTACATTACGAGGTAAACGGCAATGCCGTAGAGCACACCTGAGACGACAGGGCGGTTGATCATGAAAGTAAGTTGCCGGCTTGCCACGTAAAATACGGTGGCCGCGGTGAAGGCGATCAGAAAATGGAACGCGAGGCCGAGAGCGGCGGTGGCCATTCCGCCNNCGAGCGGGCTTGACGCCTTTAGGCCACCAGGTGATGAAGGCGGCGGTGATGTCCATAGCGCCACAGAGCAGGCCGGCGGAGAAGATGGCCGCGAATGCTCGCGAATTTTCCACACCAGCGGCGATGGAGGTCGAAGGTGTCAACTTAGCGCTCCGCGCAAGCGAGTACAGCCGGATGCCTGGGATCGGCTTTCATTTCTTCAGCAGATGCGATGCTGACACTGGACGTTGTATGTGAGACGGAAGGCGATTTCGCCGGAGGTTTGTAGGTGAGGGGTGATCGATCCCATTGTGAAATTTGGATACTTGACGTGACTTGCGATGCGAAGACGCTTTATATTTCGTTTAACTCACCGTCGGCGAATGGAGGGTTGGCACAGTTGGACTCCGTTTGCGTGAACCTGAAGACCGGGCAGCTAATGACGAGCGGTACGGCGAAGAAGAGTGGAGCGAAAACGCAGAGCAAGGCGTCGAGCAAAACTCCGAGCCAAGGACTGGGCAAGACGAAAAGCAAAGTCTCGACGAAATCGAGCGGGGCCAAGACGGGCAGCCATACGGGAAGCAAGGCGAAGCATTAACCGCGAAAATTCCGAGAGTCAAGCTCAAAGGCACACCGGAAGGCTCGGCGAAAATTCCGCCGAAAGGAAGTTTTCTTAGACGCCTTATGTCGCGGTTAAAGCCGCGACCCACAACCCTCTAACGGATGTCCTACTTGCGGTAAATGACTCCGT
>PKWH01000278.1:16215-20915 GCA_003131985.1 Acidobacteriota bacterium
CCGGCTTGGAGCGCGGCGAGCGGCGACATTCCGAATTTCACCATTAAGACAAATTCGCGGGCTTGCGTACCGTGGGGAAACGGGCCGACGTCGGAGCCGATGGCCATAGGCACGCCTGCGGCTAGCTGCTTCTTGAATTCCTGGGCGTGGAGATCGAGCATCTGGTGTTCGCGCGCTGCCTGGGCTGGTGACGCGGCATGATCGGCGAAATAGTCGAAAATGGTGAAAGTGGGCACGGCGAAAATTTGTTTTTCGCGCATCAGGCGCATGGTCTCGTCGCTGAGCTGAAGAGCGTGGTCGATAGATTCGACTCCGGCGCGGGCGGCGTACAGAGTGCCAGGCTCGCCCGTCGCGTGGACGGCGACGCGGTTGCCGGTGCGCGCGGCTTCACGGACGGCGGTGGCGAGTTCTTCTTCGGTGTACTGGTAAGGAGTGGTGAGGCGGCCGTCGACGACCTTATCGGGACCGGTTTCGTAAACTTTGATAAAGTCGGCGCCCTCTTTCAGTTCGGCGCGAATTGCGGTGACGAGTTCGGCGTCGTTGTTCGCGTAGGTGGCGTTTCCGAGGACGTGTTGCTCGGGGTTGTAGCCGATGGCGTCTTCGTGGCCGCCGAGAATGCTGATGGCGTTGCCGCTGATGCGCAGGCGCGGGCCGGGAATCAGGCCCTGGTTGATTGCGTTGCGGACGGCTGTGTCTGCGGAGCCGGCGCCTTCGGTGCCCATGTCGCGTTCGGCGGTGAATCCGGCGAGCAAATCGTCGCGAGCGGCGAGGGTGGCGAGAATCGTGCGCTGCGGAACGGATTCTTGAACGGTTTGCAAATCTTCCGCGCCGGGATGCAGGAAGAGGTGGACGTGCGCGTCGATCAGGCCGGGGAGAAGTGTGGTGTCNNGTTTCTACGTCGAGCAAGCGCGCGGCGTGGAGGACGATGGCGCGCGGAGCCGGGGCGGGCGTGGACTGCGGCTCGTTTGTTTGCCCGTAGATTGATGGAGCAAAGACCAAGGCGCAGCAGAGAAAGAACGTTGCGAGTGCAGTGAGAACGCGGCGGCGGATGGTCATGTTTTCGCGCGCGATAATAGCACGCGGCGGGGAACTGGCGGAAGCAAGCCTCGAAGGGAATCAGGAAAATGCCTTGACAGGGGATGCGCGGGGTGTTGTATTTAACCTATAGGTTAAATACAAATGAGCTCCGATCGACTGAGTACAACTTTTGCGGCGCTGGCGGATCCTACGCGGCGGGCGGTTTTGGCGCGGCTCGCATCCGGCGAGGTATCCGTCATGGAGCTTGCCGAGCCGTTCAAGATGAGCCTGCCTGCAGTGTCGAAGCACCTGAAAGTTTTGGAGCGGGCGGGACTGATCGCGCGGGGGCGCGACGCGCAGTGGCGGCCTTGCCGGCTGGAAGCGGCGCCGCTGAAGGACGTCGCGGATTGGGTTGCGGAGTACCGGCGGTTCTGGACGGAGAGTTTCGATCGGTTGGACGATTATCTGCAGGTGCTAAAAGAAAAGGAGAAAAAACATGGCCGCAACAAGCAGCATGGCAGAAAGTAAGGACCGTGAACTGGTGTTTACGCGGATGTTCGATGCGCCCCGCGAGCTTGTGTGGAAGGCGTGGACCGAACCGCAACACGTGTCGCAATGGTGGGGGCCCCGCGGTTTCACCACTACGATTCACGAGATGGACGTGAGGCCTGGCGGAGTCTGGCGACAAACAATGCACGGGCCCGACGGCACCAACTATCCCAGCAAACACGTCTTCATCGAAGTGGTGAAGCCCGAACGTGTCTCGTACACGCTTACGGGCGGCAAAGAGGGTGATCCCGTTCATCAACTTGAGCAAACCTGGACTTTCGAGGCGCAAGGGGACAAAACCAAGCTGACTTTGCGCATGCTTTTCCCGTCACCGGCGGCGCTGGAACATGTCGTCAAGACGTTTGGGGCCGTGGAAGGAGCGACGCAGACGCTGGATCGCCTCGGGGAGCACTTGCCGACGATGAGCGAGAAAGACAACTACGTCGCGGGAGACAAGGAACGCGAGGTTGTTATCACGCGAGTGTTCGATGCGCCGCGAGAACTTGTGTTCAAAGCGTGGACGGATCCGAAGATCATGAAGGAGTGGTATGGTCCGAAAATGTTCACGAATACTGTCTGCGAGTTGGACGTGCGGGTAGGCGGCGCTTGGCGCATCGTCATGCGCGGGCCTGATGGCGCAGAGTATCCGGGCCGCGGTGTGTATCGCGAGATCGTCAAGCCCGAGCGGCTCGTCTTCACCAGTGAAGCGACGGACAAAGACGGCAAAGTCATTCTCGCGGGGCTGGCGACGGTCACGTTCTTCGAAGAGAACGGCAAAACGAAACTCACGCTGCGAGTGCGCGCTACCGCTATGGTCGATTATGCCGTTGCATACCTTGGCGGAATGGAAGCGGGCTGGTCGCAAAGCTTGGACGGTCTGGCCGAAGAACTGGCGAGAGGCTGAGCAGTTCGGCCGGTGCGTCGCTCGAAGATTTTAATGTGGCGTCTGCCTGCCGGCGCTACATTTAAACCTAAAAAGAAAGGGCGTCGCGGTGGGTTGCACCGGGACGCCCTTTGTAGATTTGGATTAAACGACCGTTGGAATCGGCCGGATGGGTTTAGCTCCTTCGGCTCGGCACCGCCGAGCCTCTGGATAAATCGCCCTGTGGGGCGATTTAGTACATTCCGCCCATACCGCCGCCGCCGGGCATACCGCCGCCGGCTCCGCCTGCTGCGCCCTTCTTCTCGTCTTCCTTGATGTCGGCCACCAAAGCTTCGGTGGTGAGCATCAGGCCGGCGATCGAAGCGGCGTTCTGCAGTGCGAGACGAGTTACCTTGGCCGGGTCGATTACGCCAGCCTTGACCAGGTCACCGTACTCGCCGGTGTCGGCGTTGAAGCCGAAGTTGTCGTCTTTCGAATCGCGGATGCGGCCGACGACCACAGCGCCTTCGTGTCCGGCGTTGCGAACGATCTGACGCATGGGCTCTTCGAGAGCGCGCTTCACGATGTTGACGCCGATGGCTTCGTCATCGTGCAGCTTTAGCTTTTCGAGCGCCGAGATGCAGCGAACGAGAGCTACGCCGCCGCCGGGAACAATGCCTTCCTCGACAGCCGCGCNNATCACGGCGACGCCGCCGACCAGCTTGGCCAACCGCTCCTGCAACTTCTCGCGGTCGTAGTCCGATGTGGTGTCTTCGACTTGGGTACGAATCTGGCGAACGCGGCCTTCGATCTCGCTGGATTTCCCGCCGCCTTCAACGATCGTGGTGTTGTCCTTGTCGATGGTTACTTTCTTTGCGCGGCCCAAATCTTCAACCTTCACGTTCTCGAGCTTGATCCCGAGATCTTCCGTGATGGCTTTGCCGCCCGTCAGCGTGGCGATGTCTTCCAACATGGCCTTGCGACGGTCGCCGAAGCCGGGAGCCTTTACCGCACCGCACTGCAATGTGCCGCGGAGCTTGTTCACCACGAGTGTCGCGAGCGCTTCGCCCTCAACGTCCTCTGCGATGATCAATAGCGGCTTGCCCATCTTGGCGATTTGCTCGAGCAAAGGAAGCAAATCCTTCATCGAACTGATTTTCTTTTCGTGGATCAGAATGCGAACGTCTTCGAGCACGCATTCCATGCGTTCGGGGTCGGTGACGAAGTAAGGCGAGAGGTAGCCGCGGTCAAACTGCATTCCCTCGACCACTTCCAGGGACGTTTCCATCGTCTTGGATTCTTCAACGGTGATAACGCCATCTTTGCCGACTTTCTTCATCGCTTCGGCAATGATTCCGCCGATGTGCTTGTCGTTATTGGCGCTGATCGTGCCGACTTGCGCGATCATGTCGCCTTTCACGTCCTTGTGGAACTTCCTGATTTCTTCAACGGCTACTTCCACGGCCTTTTCGATGCCGCGCTTCAGTGCCATCGGGCTTGCGCCGGCCGCCACCGTCTTCACGCCTTCGCGGAAGATGGCTTGTGCCAGCACGGTTGCTGTGGTGGTGCCATCGCCAGCCACGTCAGAGGTCTTCGAAGCAACTTCTCGGACCATCTGTGCGCCCATGTTTTCGAGCGGATCCTGCAGCTCGATTTCTTTTGCAACGGTAACGCCGTCCTTGGTAATGATAGGCGCACCGAATTTCTTTTCGATCACCGCATTGCGGCCCTTAGGGCCCAGCGTGATCTTCACGGCATCCGCCAATTGGTTGACGCCGCGCAAGATGGCCTGGCGTGAATTTTCACCAGTCACGATTTGCTTTGCCATAATTCTCCTTCCTCCTAATTTATTCGGAATTGTTATCCGGGCGGTTCAGGCCCCGATTGATTCGGGGCAGAGGCCGATTCCGGAGGTTACTTTTTGCCGCCCGCCGCTTTGGCTTGGCCGCCGATCTTCGCGAGGATTTCATCTTCCTTCATGATCATGTATTCCTCGTTGTCGATCTTGATGTCGTTGCCGCTGTACTTGCCGAACAGAATTTTGTCTCCGGGCTTCACGTCGAGCGGAATCCGGGTACCTTTTTCAATGCGGCCTGCTCCTACGGCAATCACTTCACCTTCTTGTGGTTTCTCTCTGGCCGTATCCGGGATGATAATTCCGCCCTTTACGGTCTCTTTTTCTTCCAGCCGCCGCACTAGCACACGGTCGTGTAGTGGCGTAATGTTGACTGCCATTTGTGCATTTCCTCCGGTGGAGAACTTAGTATCGCTC
>PKWH01000250.1 GCA_003131985.1 Acidobacteriota bacterium
CTCGGCTCGCTCACGTTTACCGGCAGCCTGATGGCCGCGGGAAAACTTCAGGAAGTTTTGCCGCAGCGCCCCATCACTTACAAGGGACAGAACATCGTCAACCTCGGCGTTCTGGCAATCGCGGTCGGCCTAGCGGCTTTTGTTGTGATCCATCCGGGCCACACGCACGTGTTCCCTTTCATCGTTGGAATTCCTCTTTTGTTTGGCGTGCTGATGATCATTCCGATCGGCGGCGCGGACATGCCCACGGTGATTTCTCTCCTGAATTCTTACGCCGGCCTTTCCGCGGCGGCAATGGGATTCGTTCTCGATAGCAAACTTTTGATCGTCGCCGGCGCGCTGGACGGAGCTTCGGGCTTCATTCTGTCTTTGAATATGTCGAAGGCCATGAACCGTTCGTTTTCAAATGTGCTGTTTGGAGCGTTCGGGCAGGAACAGCCGGCCGGTGCCGCCGCCCAAGAGACGAGAAACGTACGAAGTGCCACCGCCGAAGAAGCCGCCGCGATTCTTTCCGCGGCGAACAGAGTTGTGATCGTCCCTGGCTACGGCCTCGCCGTGGCGCAAGCACAGCACAAAGTGCGCGAACTTTATGACGCTTTGACAAAGCGAGGCGTTGACGTGAAGTTCGGCATTCATCCGGTTGCGGGGCGCATGCCGGGGCACATGAATGTTTTGCTGGCCGAAGCGGACATTCCGTATGACAAGCTGCTGGACCTGGATGAAATTAACGGCGAATTCCCGCAGACGGATGTTGCGCTGGTGATCGGCGCGAACGACGTCACCAATCCCGCAGCTCGCACCGACACGGGCAGCCCGATTTACGGCATGCCCATTCTCGACGTCGATAAAGCCCGCACCGTAATGGTGATCAAGCGCGGCATGAGTCCCGGCTTCGCTGGAATAGACAATCCGCTCTACTACCTCGATCAAACCCTAATGCTCTTCGGAGACGCAAAATCTTTCGTCGGCGCGATCGTTCGCGAACTCGGCAGCGCTGCTCAGGAGTAGTCTCATTTCCGTTTAGCCGCCTGAGCGCAGCGAAAAAGCGATTGCCGCAACCGGCGACCAAATCAGACCGATGTCGCAGGCGACGTTTCAGCGGATTTGCCGTTGCATGTGGCATTGTGCATGCACTCGAAATTATCGATTTTTCTTGACTTGGCGCGGCGTGAAATGTAAACCGCGAGTACGCATTAGGCCAACCGCCCGGGGGTGTCACATGGTCTCGCACCAGTCTACTCGAATTGGAAAAGTAATCCCGTTTGTCATACTCGTAGCATATGTCTTTTGGTCGGCTACGCCGCTGCTGGCGCAGAGCACCACTGCGACCGGAAGCATTCAGGGAACGCTGACGGACCCCAGCGGCGCAGTTGTGGAAGGAGCCAAGATTACCATCACCAACAAAGACACCGCTCAAGCTCTAAAAGTCGCCTCCTCGTCCGCAGGCGCATACAATTCCGGCGCGCTCGTTCCGGGAAATTATTCTGTGCGCGCCGAAGCCACGGGTTTCAAAACTGTGGAAGAAGGCGTAATAGTGAAAGTCGGCGTGGTCTCGGGTATTAATTTTGCTCTTCAGGTGGGTGCGGCAAACACCGTGATCGAAGTTGCCGAGCAATCTGTCGCAGTCAATACCGAGCAGGCCAGCGTCCAGGGAGTTTTGAACCGCGAACAAATCGAGAATTTGCCGGTTAATGGGAGAAACTTTCTCGACTTGGCGCAACTCGAGCCCGGCGTGCAGATTCAGGATGGCGCTGATTTCGACCCAACGAAAGTGGGCTTCTCTTCCATTTCTGTAGGTGGCCGCTTTGGGCGCACGGCACGCATTGAAGTGGATGGCGTGGATGTAAGCGATGAGACAGTTGGTACCACCACGGAAAATATTCCGGCAAGCGCGATCGACGAATTTCAGATCAGCCAGTCCACTCTGGACCTATCGAACGAACTTACCTCCTCGGGCGCCGTCAACGTCACCACGCGCTCTGGATCGAATAATTATCACGGCGAGGGTTTTGCGCTTTTTCGCGATAGTGATGTCTCCGCAGCTCTTCCGGGACCACCCTCCCCGTACCAGCGCAACCAGGACGGCGGCAACTTTGGCGGTCCGATTCTGAAAGACAAGGTTTTCTTCTTCCTCGACGCGGAACATACCAATCAGAACCTGCTGGCGCCGATCGTGCCTGCTGCGCCGTTCACGATACCCTATAGCGGAAACACCGCTACTCCTTTTCGTGAGACCGATTACGATGCAAGGCTCGATTGGAATTTGTGGAAAAATGTCCGCATGTTTTACCGTTTCAGTTATTTCGACAGCTTGGCGGTAGCCACCGGCGGGACTATTGGCTATCAGCCGTTCGAGGATAAGAACTATACCCGGACGAACGTGGTGGGTGCGGATTTCACTACGAAGGGCGGATATACGCACAGCTTCCGCTTTGAATACTTGAAATTCATCAACAACCTGGGCGATACAGTTCTCGGATCGAACCTTCCGTTCGCGAATTTCCCGGTTAGTTTAAATTTCACCAGCTTCGG
>PKWH01000241.1 GCA_003131985.1 Acidobacteriota bacterium
TCCGGTGCCGCGCCGAAGGGTTCGCCACCCGCCTCGCCGAGAGTTCCGCCGACCCTTCGCCAATGATCTCAGGGCAAGAAGGTAAGGGCGTCTCTTGGGGTCTCTGAGTTCCCAGCGTTTACACGCTGGGCTAACTTTCTGACGCACCTCGGGCGCTACATTGAATCCTAAGAGAACAGCAACAGGTCCTCGTCGGCAAAAGCGCCTCTTTCCCTTCCTGAGTCAGGTGACCTTCGAAGAGGCAGTCCGCGCTCAGGGTCTTTCGCTAAGAACGCGAAAGAGATGACAACGTAAAGAGCAGGGAGTGATCCGCGGAAAGCCGGAACTAAGGCGTCACGATTCAATAGGATAGGCCCTAACACGATCCTAAGAAGTCCTGCCATTGCCATTTCCCTCCTCGAGCGCTTAACTTGGGCCGCTGAAGAAGTTCCGTGCAGAGAAAAACGAGAACGCAGTCAGGAAGCGCAGGACCCACAGATTCCATTCAAGGGGAGGATGCGAATGAAACCAAAGGCAAAGGCTGGAACTAAGCGCCTCAAGAAAGGAAAGAAGCTGAGCGCTACAAAAACCTTGAGCACGTTTGGGGGACGACGCTTGAACCCACAACCTCTCCCGCCGTGATTAGGCTTCCCGGCAGACCGCGAATTTCCAAACTTAAAAGCGAGAGTGGAGGACAGATGCTAAAGCAAGGGTGGATGACGGTGATTTGTTTTTGCGTTTTCGGGGCGATATTGCCGGCGGCGGCGCAGACGGCGAACCCGGTAGCGATCAATGCGACCAACTTTGCAATGATCGGAATCACGCGCGGGCAAACGTTGCAGATTAACGTGGTGGCGTTTCCGCCCGACCCGTGCTTCGCACAACTCGGTTTTCAGGATAGCAACGGCAATCCAATCGGCGCGACGAGCACGGTGGCACTGCAGGCGGGCGAGTCGGCTTCACTGTCCATCAACGGCAACACGCTGGCTGGCTCAGTGGGCCAGCGAGTTGAGGTGCTGCCTACCGTCGTACCCACCGTCGCAGTGAGCTCGACGGCGACTCCCCCAAACCAGTGCGTTGCTTCAGCCGAGATCATCGACAACGTGTTAGGAGTCACGAGCGTTTTAATTCCGGGTTCAACCGGGTGGCCGCCCACTCCCATTTTCGGCGCGCTAGGCGTTACTGAACTCGAGACGGTGCGGCTGAATGTGGTGGCGTTTCCGCCCGACCCGTGCATCGGACAGCTCAGTTTCGTCAACAGCGAAGGGATTCAGGTGGGAAACGCAATGCCGGTGCAACTGGCTCCGGGTCGAGCTGTGTCATTTGATTTGCCAGGGAGCACGGTGGTCACGAAGCTGGGGCAACGCGAGGAAGTGCGCCCGGTGGTGACGTCGTCTAGTGGAGTATGCGTGGCTTCCGCAGAGGTTTACGCGAATGGTCTCGGGATTACGGTGGTGTACTTCTCGCCCAACCCTTGCAGCCAATTGAATGCAAGCTGTGCGGTGTTTTGAGCGGGAGTGCAGGGAGAAAGCAAATGGTTCCCGTTGGAATTTTAAGACGAGAGGAGAGGGCCGATGCAAAAGCAAAGATGGATGGCGGTAATCGGTTTTTGTATTTGCGTGGCGGCATTTCCGGTGGAGGCGTTAGCTCAGACGCCAAGCTTGCCGCTTCAGAACGCGATCGCAGTTAGCCCTCCGATCCTGGTAATGCCGGGTGAGTTTTTAGAGGCACATGCATTCGAATACGCCGTAGCCCAGGAAGTCATCGGGCCAAGCGGCGGGATAGTTGGGAAAAGGCCGCATTCGGTGGTGGTTACCGACGCCTCGACTTCCACGATCCTAGCCCAAACCACGATCTCATCGGGCCTCACCGGTGTGCAGTACACGGTTCCTATGAACGCGATGACGCCGAACGGGCCTGGGCAACTTATCGTCGTGGCCGTCATTGCCGAGCCGCTGCCTAACTGTCCGCTCTGCCCGGCGACGCCTCCTCCGTTCGCATTTACTGCTGGGGTGACTGTGTACACGCCCGCGGCTGCCGTCCCGAATAACGCGACCCCGGGACCTACGAACGTTCGAACGTTTGCTGTAGCAATGGTCAACCCGTTGGTTCCGTTCGGCCCGTGCTCTGAATGAGGTGAGAGGCAGCGAGTTACGGCTCGCGATGGGCTAGAAGCCAGGGGCGCCGGTGGAGGCGGGGCGGACTTCGGGGGATTCGACGGTGAAACGTAGGCGCTCGAAATAGGTTTGGGCGAGAGACATAACGCCCGTGTAAAGGTAGCCCCAAACGAAGAGCAGCAGGAACGGGACGGTGGCGTAGTTTTCGTTTTGCAATGCGTAGACGACGGCGAGCAAAAAGTAAATTCCGAGAGCGACTTCGGCGAACGGCTGCAAACCGGCGCTCTTGCGGTAAGTCTTCTTTGACCAGTCAGCGGTAGCGTTGGCAGTAGCTTCGACGCGATATTTCGGCGTGCGCACGAATTCNNACGGCCATCACGAAGGGAAGGTACAGAAACGTGCGCTTCCAAGTTTTCGGATACAACGCGCGTTCGGCCGCGAGGTAAAACGAAGAGATCGAACAGGTGGAAGCTAAAAAGAGCGGCAGGTCGATCACCAGCACCTGAAACCATCCCTGATAAAAACGCACGATCATCGCGGGAAGCAAAATAATCGACATGATCACCATCAGCGGATAGCTGATGTTGGCGGTGAGATGAAAAAACGCTTCGGCTTTCACCGCGGCGGGCTCGTTGGAACGCAGCACGCGGGGAAGGATTTTCTTCGCGGTTTGCATCAAGCCCTTGGCCCAGCGAGCCTGCTGCG
>PKWH01000238.1:0-219 GCA_003131985.1 Acidobacteriota bacterium
AAGTCAAAAGAGCCGGCGGGACGCCGGCGCTACGAAAGGCAACAGCCCTCGGCCTTAACGCCGCTGCTAGAACAACGTGACGAATCGCCAAGGGATTCAGGAAGGCAAAAGAGCTGGCACTTCGACTGCCCTCAAGACAAGTCGGCGCTATGAAACACAAGATGCCGGGCTGAAGCCCGGCGCTACAAAAGGAAGAGACATTGAACGGACTACTTGGGC
>PKWH01000238.1:312-10105 GCA_003131985.1 Acidobacteriota bacterium
TCGTTTGCGCGGGAGCGCGGCCCGCGGCTGAAGAATTGACCGCGGCACGCGAGCGGCGGGATGCGTTTTACCACCGGCTGATCGGAGAAGGGGACACCATGTGGGCTCGGGGGCACTCGTTCCGCGAGATTTCCGATTTGCACCGGCGCGCCGCAATAAGTCTGGGCGTCGAACGCGAGTGGGCTTACGTTCCCATGCGCATGAATGATTGCCCTGCATGCGGCGAAAAAGTGAAGCACGGAGTGGCCGTGTGCAAGCATTGCTCTGCAATTCTGGACGCGGAAAAAGCTGCGAAGCACGGGCTAGGTCTTGGGGCGAGGAATAGTGTGGGGCAAGCGTCGCCGGGTGTGCGCGCAAAACCCAACGCCAGCGCGAGCGGACAAAAATAGCGCGACTGCGGTGCTTTCGTAGCGACACTTAGTCGGCGGTAGAGAAAATCAAAGAAGCCGACCTTTCCTGCGTCAGGGCAAGCCGGCGATGCGAAGAGCAACACCTGTCGATCTGAGCGACGCCGCCGCGAATGCGCTGCTGTGAGTTCTGTATAAATTGGCGGGATTGCGGTACAAAAGCGAGGGTACAAAGCAACGACGAGGCAAAACGACATGATACGAATCGGCAAAATTCGGCTGGCTGGCTTTCAAGCGTTGCGCGCGGCACCAAAGATCGCGCGAGCTGATCGTTCGCGGATAATGCGGCGGCTGTCGGGATGCCTGGCGCTTGCCGCGATTGCGGCGCTCGCTGCGCCTGGCGCCAGCGCGCAGGGTTCGCGAAAGGACGATATTGTGTTCGGCCCGGAAGGCCATCCGATCGCCGGCGCAACGATCACCGTATGCCAACCCACAGCCACCGGAACGCCCTGCTCGCCGCTGGCAACGCTCTTTACTGACGCGACGCTCAGCGTGCCGTCGCAAAATCCGTTTCAATCGGACGGTCTAGGCAATTATCACTTTTACGCTCCGGCAGGACGTTACTTAATTCAAATCACAGCGCCGCAAATCAACGGGACGCAAGTCTTCCCTGACGTAATTCTTCCCGCAGATCCTTCTTCCACCGGAGTGGGTAACAATATTTCCGCTTTCGGCCTAACGCTGGGCGGAAATTTGAGCGTGGCTGGAAACGCAAATATCACCGGAACATTGACGACGACCAATTTTAATCCTGGGAACTTCACGCCTTCATCGCTGAGCGTCCTGGGAAGTGAAACGGTGACCGGTCCCCGGCCGCGCATCGACGTGACTGCATTCGGCGCAAAAGGCGACGTCCTAACGGACGATACCGCGGCAATTCAGGCAGCCATCAACGCGGCTTGCTCCAATGCGATCAACGGTATCAACGTAGTGCCCGAAATAGATTTCCCGTCGGGATATTATTCCATAAAACAAACGCAGCTTCCTTCTACAGCTCCAATATTTGAGCTTCCATGTAGTTCCATGACTTTTAAGGGAATGGGAAATAGCAGCACTTTGTCCTTTTCGCGCGCTCCGATGACGAGGCTTGTAGTTACACCTGGTGCCAGTCCCAATAACGCGCCTGCGTTTGACTGCCGATTTCCTGTTTGCAATGACGCAGTTACTTTCCGCGACATCGAAATTGACGGCTACAACAAAGCTCTTTGGTTTTATAAAGTCACGGACGCTAAATTAGAAAATGTGAACCTGCTAGTACAGAACACCGGCCAGCCGGACAATAGTGCTCTCGAGCTTACCAACCTGTTTTGGTTTGAATGGCACGGCGGCGAATGCGTTAACTCGAGTTCTGGCACAGCATCCTACTGCGTGCTGATGACCGGAGATGTTCCACTCGGGGGAGAAGTTCCGCTCGTCGGATTGGCGGAATTCGACAACCTTCAAGGAGCGAACGGCACATTTCATTACGACCAACGCGTGAATACCAGCGGGAGCGGACCGGGAAACTGGGTATTCAGAGACATTCGAGGATTGGAAGCGAATTTCGGGCCATTCCTTTTGATAACCAACAGCACGGGAAATCCGGGTTCCGCGGCGCTCCCGAGCGTTACCAACATAACTTTTAATAATGTGACTACGGCAGACTCGACTGGCCTTCCCGCCTTGATCGAGGTCAATTCCGCGGGGACAAGTCTCAGCGGAGTGCTCATTGACAATTCAATCGCGGGGAATGGGGGTTCGCCTGCAATTCAAATTGACAATCCAAGCAGCTCGTCTGTAGTTGGCTGCAACATTCGAGCGGGCGGGAATTTTTCCTCTACCATTCTCGTGCAGGACAACAACGGTAATCCAATGTCAGGATGCTCGGCGGAAACCTGGAACGGGTTTGACTACTTTGTACGACAAGGAAACAGCCCTGGAGCTCCAGACCCGCGGCTGCGCAGCGATGTCGGCCAGTTCGGCGGATACGCCGGCGACGCTTTGCGAGCAACTTTTAACGGAAGCCGGTTCGCCGGTGTAAGCGTCGATCCAGTGTTGGGCCTGCTGCTCAACGATGGAACTGATTTCGGTTATGGCGCGAGCATCGCGGAGAATGCGGCAGGTTCGATTGATATTCAGTTCCCTAAGACTTATCCGCCCACGAGCGTCGCAGGGACGGCTACAGCCGGAGGCTCGATCGCGGCAGGCACCTACTTCGCGACCATGTACTCGACCACGACGAATTGTAATTCGACGGAGTCCGCGCCTTCGCAACAAAGCACCGGCGTGGTACTGAGCGGCACGAACAACGCGATCACATGGAGCTGGAGCGATCCGCTTGCCGGGATCGCAACGGTCGCGGGGTATTGCATAGCTACTTCCACGGTACCGAATTTGAATAACGGGCAATGGGTGCCCCAGCAGAACAATTACATATTCATCTCCGGCGCAGGAACGACCAGCTTTACGATGACGACGCTGCCATCTTCCGGAGGGCAAGATTCGATGATTAGCACGCTGGTGGCGGCACACCGTTTTACGCCGAGCGCGCTTGGCATCAACACCACGAATCCGCAGTTCAGTCTCGATGTGAATGGCACTGCCGCCGTGAACTCGCTGAACGGAGTGCAGAAAGCAGAGCGATTCGCGGGTGCGGACGCGGCGGCAAAAATTACTGCGTGCCTTGCAGCGGCTTCGGCATCCACATCCTCATCAGTGTGCGATGCGCGCGGAATGACTGGAACACTTACCGGCGCGCACCATGTAACCATTCCTGCCGGCACGGTCTTGCTCTGGGGGCAGGCGCAGTTGACCGTCACCGATACAACCACGAACGACGCGGTGGAATTGACGGGCGACGGCGCTTCCATCAAGGGCTATCAAGAGAGCGGTACCGGCACGACCGCCAATCCGGACAGTTCCGGCTTCATCGCCTGCGGCAATGCGGGATGCACCACGGTGAAGAATCCCAATCAAGCCACGTCAAAGATAAATTTCGTACACATCGAAGGCATGGCGCTTTTTGCCACGGGCGCGAATTCGAAAGTAATCGATATGACCAGCATCGGCCACTCGGATATCGAAAACAACAACATCACGCTCGGCAGCGGCGGAACTTCTTACGGAATTTACGGCAACACTTCGGTGGGAGATTTCGACGGCACGAATACTTTGTTCAAGCACAACAATATGAATCCACAGTCGGCCGGGGATACGTGCTTCTTTCTCGCGGGAATCTACAACGCGATCGTTCTGGAACAAAACGCCTGCATTCTGCCTCCCGCTAGCTCTACCGGCTACGTCCTTTCGAAAGACAGCAACGGGAATTATCCGAACAACGACGAGATTTACGGCAACGATTGCGAAAGCTCCTCAGCGGCGTTCGGGCAGATTTGCTACAACATCATCGGCGCCACCAGCGTCACATTTGGCCCCAACAATCGCTGCGAAGATATTTTCAATTGCATTCAATTTCCGTCGGACGGCTCGGCAATCGGCATTCACCTTCTCGATCCATACCTTTCCATCACGAATACTACGCAAATCAAGCCGAACGAACCCGCGACTGCGATGGTTGCGATCGATAACAACGGGCACAACTGGACGCCCTCCATGCACTTTGGGCAAAACGATCTTGCCAGCACGAACCTGCTTGCGAACGCCGGCTTTGAAGGGTGGAACGGCGGGACCACTTTGTTAGCGTGGGGCGGGGCTAGCGGCACAAACATCAATCAAGCCGCTTCCGGAATATACACGCGGCAATTGAGTTCCGCTGCGCCTATCGACAGCAATACGCAAGGCAGCTATAACGTGAAAGTCGGGGACGGCGCAACCGCGGGGCTAGGGGTGAACTCGCAATGCATTCAGGTGGATCCCGCCGCGGAATACACTTTTGGCGTGCGCGTGGCTGCCGGTTCGACGTCCGCCAATTTCCGTCCGGGCTTCCGTTTTTACTCGGACCCAAACTGCACCGAGGCGGACAAGATCACGAACATCGCCACCAATGCGCGTGTCCTCGCCCCTGCAAACTACGTGGATAATGGCGGCAATGGCGGCAATTGGCAAAGCACGAACGCTTCGCTGACCTATAACAACGGCATCACTTGCAACTGCAACGTGACCGGCGCGGACTGGCAGGTGTCTACGGCGAATACGTGGACGGTAAATCGCAATTACGCTGTGATTTTCCGCGTGCCAAACGCCTTCAGCGTCTCGACTACCGTGGCGCATTCGATGCGGATTTTTCTGCTCGAGAATTCGGCTTCGTCCAGCAATTTCATTTATTTTGACGACGCATTCCTGGCGAAGGGACCTATGCCTTCCGAGCCGCGTTTTGCTCCGCTCGCCGACAGCGGCAATGGCGGAGCCGACACGGTGTACTCAAATCTCGGTGTGCAGGGAACTGTGAACGGCACGAGCCAGAACGCGGCGAGTGCGGGCGGCCAATTCTTGGGCGCTGCCAGCGGGACTGCACCGAGCTTGATCGCACAGTTGAGTGCAGGACAAACCGGGCATATGTTCGATCTGGACCCGAGTAGCTCGACGACTCCCGTTTCGTTTTTCGATAACTCCGGCAATTTTCTTGCGCGCAACGATCTGAATGCGGTGAGCGCGCTGGGCGCCGCCACGGTTTCGATGTCGAATGCGAGCGACGGATTGGCGATTGCTCCAGCTTCCAGCACAACCGGCGGAAACGCACTGAAAGTGATGGCGCCAGGTTCGTCGGCAACGATCAACGCGTCCATTTCTTATGCGGGGAACGTGCAGGGGATTTTCCTGCTGGCAAATCGCGGCAGCTCGATCGGCGCGTCGAACATCACGCTGTCGAGCGGATGGGGGAGCTCGGCGACGGTCACGGCCAGCGGGACTAGCCAGCGGTTTACTGCAACCGTAACCGCGAGTGGGACTGCCGCCGCGAATCCGACGATTGCCATTAATTTCACGAATACGTGGCCTCTTACGCCGATTTTCATTTGCAAAATGGTGGGGGGCACCGGGGTGGTGGCGAACGTCACCGGAGAGAACACCGCCAGCACCGGAAGTATGACGTTGACGTTCAATGCCACGCCTGCCAGCGGGTCGACATATATTTTTAATTGCCACGGGGAATAGGGAATCACGGCAGGTTTTGTGGCGCTGGCGTCTTGAAGGCGGGTTGCCGAGCATTAAGCATTTGTGCCGGGCGCAGGATGCTGCGCCCCTACGGAGCCGGGGCACTTGGAAAATCCTGGACAAACGTTTTACAAGTAGTTCTTCGTAACAGTCAACACGTCCTCGCATTCACACTGTTCCGCAAACAGTTTTCCACACGTAACACACCTCGGAGGCAACAATGCCCGTCGTCCCGACAACCGCATATTCGCAGGCGGAAGATGCGCTGAATCTGGCGCGCGCGCTGGTGAACGATTCGGCGGGCGTGGTCTTCACCGACACGCTGCTGATGCCGCTGCTGAACTCGGCATATCGCGGATTGCAGCGCGAGCTGGCCGAAAATGGGGTCAGCGTGCTGGTCGAGCAGCAGGACATCGAGCTCGACGTCAACTCGGACACGGGCGCGACAAATCTGGAAATCAGCGACGTCTCCAGCCCGCAGCTACCCTCTGATTGTTTGATGCCGCACATGTTGTGGGAGCGGGCTACGCCGAACGCGACGGACACCTTCGTCCCCATGGAGAAATTCATGAGTGGGGGAGGGATGCTGAACCTGCAACCCAGCAGCTATCTGCGTCTTTGGGAATGGCGGGAGGACAAGATAAATCTGATCGGGGCAACGCAATCCATCACTGTGCGCGTGCGTTACGAAAAGATTCTTCCGCTGCTTGTTCTNNGCGCTGGCCGCTCGTTCTCGCGGGGCACGCGCGCTTGCCGCGGATTTGCTTGGTTCGGCGCAAACCGCGGCGGAAAACCTGATCAATCGTTACGTGCGTCCGGAACAAACCAAGGGACGCCGCCGCAAGCCGTACAGTTATCACCGGCGGATAATTTATTTGTGAGAGGTAGCTGTCGCAGCTGCCTTCAGGCCCGCGGCTACTTGTTGACTACGAGCGTGACGACGAAGCCGCGCGTGGCGCCTTGTGATGTGCCTTGAACGGTGAGATTGGTCGTGCCTGCTGGCGTGGCGGGAAGCGTTGGGGTGCTGCTGCCGCCGCAACTGCTGAGAGCTGCCGAACAAATTACGAAGAGCGCGGAAACGTAAATCAGTCGCGCCAGGCGCGCGCCGCTGATGGAAGTACCGCAAAGATTCGCGAGGCTTGCACGCATCGCGTTGGGCCTTGCAAGATGCCGCCGGAAAATAACCGGCGCAAAAACGGCGCACAGAATCGCGGCTATCATACCGAACACGGCGAAAGCTGGTACGGCAGGGAGTTTGGCGAAATTTGATGCGGAAGCTGACGGCCCGATGGATCGGCCGCGTGGCGCTTGCATCGTTGGACGAAATCCAATTGCCGAAGGCGCTGGAGTGCCTTTCGCTGTAGTTTGAAAAGTAACATTGAACGGAACAGGCGTCCCGGCGGTGACGTTCACAGTCAGGCTCGAGACGAGTGGGGTGGTTACGGCAGTGCCGGCGGAAATGCCGCAGGTGGTGGAAGTAGGCAAAGTGGCTGGGCAGATCAGCACGACTGGGCCGCTGAAGGTGTCGTCCGGAACGACTTGCAAAAGAAAGGTCGCCGCCACGCCCGGATTTACCGTGATTTGCTGGAGAGCGCCGCTGGCCAGCGTGATCTGATAATCGTCGCCGGTGCCGGTGACCGCAGCGGTCAAAGTGGCCGTAGGGTTCGTGCCTGGAGTAAACGTCACCGCCAGATTGTCCGAAAGCGCGCCGCTGGATTGCGGCGTGAACGCCACGTTGATGGCGCAGCTCGCAAGGTTTAGAAGAGTTGGCGTGCAGGAAGTGTTCGCCACTTTGAAGTTGGTCGCGCCGCTCTGAATGCTGGAGCTGATTTGCGTGATCGACGCGCCGGAATTATTTGTCAGCGTGAACGATTGCGACGGCGTTGTGCCGTCAACCGGCTCGAGGCCGAAATCGGTCGGTACGGGTCCGACGGGAGGAGTCAACGATACTCCGTTAGCCGGGACGCCCGCGCCGCGCAGTTCGAGAAGCCTGCGCGTGCCCTGATCCGCGATGAAAAGATTTCCGTTCGAGTCGAAGGCGATTTCGCCGGGCGAGGTGAGTCCACGCGCGGCGGGAGTCGTTTTTCCCGATGGAGCATCGAGCCGCCAAATTTGGTCCAGGCCGCCGCCGGGGCCGGAAAAAGACACAAAGACATTTCCCGCGCCATCTACTGCCAGGCCTGTAGGAATGATTCTGCCGCCGCCCGTGCCTTGCTGGTTCGCGACAAACAATTGCGAAGGCGAAATGGCAGCGGTAGAAATCGACCGGGTCGCCGCGTTGATTTCGACGATCGATCCGGTGTCGGGCGAAGCCGCGAAGACTTTGCCGCCGTCGAGCGTGACACCTACGCTGGCGGGCGAGACCACGTGCGCAAGAATTTCCAGAGCGCCCGGCGTAGCGGAAGTGGCCGCGTGCAGCATCAGTACCGCATTCGCGCCGCGATCAGCGATATAAAGATTTCCCGCGCGATCGAGCGCGAGTCCGAGGGGCTCGACGAGTTCGAAATTCTGCCGCGGACCGAATCGTCCCACTACGCTGCGAACGATTCCGGGCTCGCTGCTGGCAGCGCCCGCGATGCTGCGGATCGTGCCATTCAAGGTGTCGGCTACAAAAACCGTGCCGTCGAGCGCAACTGCAATTCCGCTGCGCATCGCGAGCGAGTCGAGTTTTAGGTCGAATTCCGCGGCGGATGCAGATCCGCCATCGCCCAGCGATCCCGGAGCGGCTTGCCCGGCGAACAATGCAATCCTGCTAGCGGCGGAAAGAGCGGCAGAAGTGTTGTTCGTCGCGCCGGACGCGTTGACCGCGCTGGCTAAAGTGAAAATCCTGTTGCCTTTGTCAGCATTGGTGAGGAAAAGGAGCGCGGATTCGGACGCGGTGGAATTCTGAGAGCTGACTGGATTCGTCGCGCTTGGCGATTGCGGCTGAACAGCCAGCGAACGCGCGGAAACGATCGTTGCAATCGTAATTGGTGCGCTCGCCTGTGCTTCGGCAGCATTCAAGGCAGCCTGCGCCTGCGCTAGGGATTGCGTGGCGCTGGTGGTTGCCTGCGCGGCGTTCGAAGGTGCTTTGGTGGGAGAAGACTGCGAAGAGGAGGGCGGTGCAGACGCTTTACTTTGTGCGCGAGCCGCCGGAAATTTCAGCGCCGCTGCAAATCCAGCCAACCCCAATACCGACACCGCACAAACGATTCGCAATCGTCGCACCAAGCTCTCCTTACATTCGACGCTTAGGATTCAACTGAAGGCTTTCGGGTTGTGCGCCGACGCAGCGCACAGCGCTAAATGATAACAGTGATAGACGGCCTGTTGCCAGCCGACACGGCTCTTGGTGGCTAGGCGGTAATGTTGAGTTTATTTGGAGGTGGGCTTGGCGGCGTCCTTCAGCAGGTCTTGGATCTTTGTTTCGCAGGTGGCGCGATCGACCATGCCGAAGTACGACTGGGCGATTTGACCTTCGCGGTCAATGATGAACGTCACCGGCATGTTCGCTACCTTGTACAGCTTTGCCATGTCTTTGTTGCCGAGAACCACGGGGTAGTTGATTTCTTTCGCCTCGATGAAAGGCTTTACGACTTCCCAGCCGTCGTCATCCATCGAAACGCCGATGACGACGAGGCCGCTATCCTTGTACTTTTTCTCGTACTNNACTTTGCCTTTGTAATCGGATAATTTTACCGGCGCGCCTTTGGAATCGGTGAGAGTGAAATCTGGGGCCTCTTTCCGGGAATCGGCCGGAACTGGGGCAGTTGGGGCTCCTGCAAGCGAAATCGAGCACAAAACCAGTAGAGCAGTTACCAAGGCTGTTCCTGCGGATGTAGGACGAATCATTTTTAGTTATCTCCTAATTGTCGAGATTATCTGACTGCAAACATCCGGCGTCAAGTTCGCCATCCCTTGGCCTCTTCAAATCGGTTTGAACTGCGAAAACGGAGTCTATGTTGTTGTAACTCGTAGTTCGCAGGAATCTGAATCCCGTAATTTCCACCCGCAGGGATTCGCCACGCATTGCGATTCACGAATTATCAATCTCAGACTTGGAGGAACAATGGCACTTACATTTTCGATTGTAGACACATGGGAAGACGGCAAGCGGGTGCACGTGAGCGGGACAGTGGTGGCTTCGGGGAACTATACGACGTCGGGAGACACACTGGACCTTTCGCAGGTGCCGCTGATCGCGTCGGACCAGCCGCCGGTGCAGGGCACTGCGTGGATGGACGGACTCGCCGGATACGATTACGTCTTCATTCCGGGCGCAGCGATGAACGCTAACAAAGTGAAGATATTTCAGC
>PKWH01000227.1 GCA_003131985.1 Acidobacteriota bacterium
GATCTTCCACGCGAGCGCCTTCTGAAAGCTCGGCTTCGTCTTCCGCAGCGCCGACGATTTCCTTGAGTTGCCCAAAAAAAAGTACGCGCACGCGCATCGAATTCATTCTATCGCGCAGAAGGTCTCAAAGCGATGCAAGACCGATGCAAGAGTCCCGGATCGCTCCGGCCGAAACCGCCGTCATGTTGAACCTTTCACTTTTACCTGCCCAAGCGTCGAAATTGCGCTAAGATTCCCCATCGATGAAGGACTGCGGGACGCCGCGTCCAGTGCCATATCTCCCGACTGATTGAAATACTACTGATAGTGCGAACCCTTCAGCACTAAAGAACGAGAGCTTTCTCGCCTCGGGAGCATCCGTTCGACGCTTTTAAGTGCTCGGATTTCGCGATCGATGCGGAGGGAAATTTCATGAAGGTTCTTATCTCGGGTGGAGCCGGACTTGTTGGGGCAGCGCTAACGGAATCTTTGCGCAGCGAAGGGCACACCGTTGCTCGTTTAGTTCGGCCCGACGGCGCGGCTTCGGCAGGCGACATCCGCTGGGACCCAACCAGTGGGTTCATCAACCTGGATGCAATGGAAGCCGCCGACGCTGTTGTAAACCTCAACGGCGCCAGCATTGGCGGCGGCCGCTGGACGCCCACGCGCAAGAAACTTCTTCGTACCAGCCGAGTGGATTCGACGCGCTTTCTCGTCGACTCGATTGTGCGTCTCAAACAGAAGCCGCGCGTGTTGGTTTCCGCATCTGCCGTCGGATATTACGGCAATCGCGGCGACGAAATTCTCAACGAATCAAGCGCGTCCGGAAACGATTTCCTGGCGGAGCTCTGCCGCGACTGGGAAGCGGGAGCTCTCCGCGCGCAATCGAGCGGCATCCGCACCGTACTGCCGCGCTTCGGTATAATTCTTTCGGCAAAGGGCGGCGCGCTGACCCAAATGCTTACGCCCTTTAAACTGGGCTTTGGCGGCAGGCTCGGAGGCGGCAAGCAGTGGATGTCCTGGGTAGCGCTTGATGATGTGGTCGGGATCCTGCGAGCCGCGCTTTCAAACGAGCAAGCCAGCGGGCCGGTGAACGTCGTGGCTCCCAACCCGGTCCAGAATTCCGAATTCACGCGCGTGCTGGCCGGCGTTCTGCATCGGCCGGCAATTTTTCCCGCACCGGCATTCGCGTTGCGCGTCGCACTTGGCGAAATGGCCGACGCGCTTCTTTTATCCAGCCAGCGAGTTCAAGCAGAACGCCCGCCCGCCGCCGCGTACGCTTTTCGATATGAGAATCTTGAGCCTGCCCTTCACGCAATTCTCGCAAAGCACTAGCCCGATTCTCACCGGCCTTCACTAAATTCGCGGTCCGCCAACTTCGTCGCGAGCGACGGCGGCGGCATCACGCCATCGCGTGATCGCCCTTATTTCAATACGTTGAGCACTGCCTCCACCTTCAAAACGCGCCCCGTAAGCGGATCCGTCGCCACTGTCGCTTCAGATTCCTGCCCATCGCGAAGCATCAGCGTCACGTCGCCCCGGAATTGCCGGATCATCGGCTCGTTGCCCGGAGGCGGCTCGCCGGTGGTCCAATCTTTACCCCCATCGATATGGCCGTCTTTATCTCTGGATGGCACATACAAGGAAGACCGGTCGATCTTCAACTCCACACCGATTCTACCGTCGGAGGCAAAGACATGTTTCATACGATATTCAATATTGCCGACGTCGATGTTCGTACCCACGTCGACATACGTCAGCGAACTTTCTCCTGTCTTTGAACTTGTTGTGTTGACCGGAACGCGAACGCCCATGCGCAGCGAGGACCACTGGGGTGAATGGTCGGTCAATATGAGCGAAATCGAGTAAGGCATGCTGCTGATCTTCTTGGTTCCGTCATATTCGGTCAGGACAATTTGGAGTTTTGCAGGCACGATCACTTCGGCAGCGGGTAGCTCGGTGGCAGGCTTGTCCTGCGCCTTAGCCGCTGGTGCCGCAAATAGGAGGAGCGCAGCGCATGCCCCGAGCCAATTTGAAACTCTCATCGTTTGCCTCCGGAAAATCAAGTTTCGAGTGCTGTATAAGAGACGCCGCCATGCGTGGTTTAGTTCATAAGAGACCAGGCCCCTTGTCTGAATCGTCCACGGGCGTCTCTAGCAGTTCCAGCGGAGTAATTTCAATCGGCTTTACTTCAAGCGGCTTCTGGATTTCCAGTTGTCCGGCATAAAGCTGTTCGCCATCGACAGTCGTGCTGTGTATCGCCTCGTAAAACCGCACAACAGCGAGAAGTTCTCCTTTCGGAACGAGGACTTCAGGCTCGCGCCGAATTCTGGGCGAAGGAATAGATCTCGATGCAAGTTTCTTGCGTGGCTGCTCCGGAATCGCGGAGGTCTTCGGAGAGTCAGTAGCAACGCTCGGGGACGCGGATGTTGAAATAACTTCTGCCACGTTCGGAGCGGAAACATGCCGGCGCGGCAATGCCATCATCACGACAATCAGCAACGTAGCTAGAACAAGCGCTCCCAGCGCGTAGGACAAAGGTCGACGAGATACCTGCTCCCAAATCCCCCACGCGTCCCAATTCCAGCGTTTCGGAGCCGGTTCAGCGGCAATTCGTGCACGCATCCGCGTCATGAATTGCGGCGAAGGTTCTCCCGCAACTAATGTTTCCACGCCGCGATCTACTATGCTACGCACGGCCTTTGCGCGAACGTAAGCTTCTCGGCACGCTTCGCACTCAGCCACATGCGCCGGCAACTCGAGTTCGCTCTTCTGACTAACCTCACCCAGAGCAAAATCGTTGATCCGTTCCCTCATCTGCTCAGATTTTTTTTGACAATCCATTCAAGCCTCTCCGCTAATTTCTTCCGCGCCAGAAACAATCGCGACTTCACCGTGCCTTCCGGCAGGCCAGTAAGTTTTGCAACTTCCGCGGTGTTGTAGCCTTCGACGGCTGCAAGAGTCATCACCAGCCGCAGCTTTTCAGGCAGCTCGTCCAGCGCCTGCGCCACGTGACGCTCAAACTCCCGGGTAGCTACGACATTCTCAACAGCGGCTCCCCGCTGGCCCTCGATAAACGCAGCATGCTCGCGTCGCTCGCGCCGCCCGGCCCCTCGGATGCGATCGAGCGCGAGGCGCCACGCCGTCCGAACTAGCCAGGAACGAAAGCGCTCGCGGTCCCGCAAGCGATGAAAATTGCGATACGCGCGCAGCATGGCCTCTTGCGCCACGTCTTCCGCTTCCGCCGTATTGCGCAGCACACCCAGCGCAACGCGATAGGCCAATGTAGGACAGTCAGCCAAACGCTGCTCGAACTCTCGTTCGAGCGAAGCGTCCTGGCTCACCGCGCTACCCGGAAAACTGGCTGCCAACGCATCCATCTCGGCCCCACTATGCCAGACGCCGGTAAAGGGGTTTCGGTTCACTTGTTTTGGAGAGAAGAAACGGGTTGATTACAGGTCCAGCCGCTCAAGCAACGCGCCCAGGTTCGACCCGTCCACCACCAGGTCCGGGCGCTTGGTAGCAAAATCCTCCACCTCATCGAGCGCTTGAAATAACCGCATTTTTGCCGCTGCGTATTCCTCGGTCCCAGTCAGCGCGCGCCCAGTCCGCTTCGTCCACAATTCTAGAGCGTCGCGGCGCACAAATATGCGGACCGGGAACATCGACTTGCGGTCGGCGGAAACGTAATAGACGAATTCATTTCCTGCGGCGCCATCCTGCTCGGCGGGATGCACGTCCTGGAACTGGTATTGGTAAACGTACCCACTTTCCGCGGAGTACGCCTTAATCCGCCTCACTGTTTCCGGTTTCGTCATCCCCGCATTATTCGGCTGTGCTCTTTGGCTGTCAATCTCTGCCTTAGTCGCCCACCGATCCCAAAATGGAATGGAGTCTTTGCCATTACGGGAATGAAAAACCCGAGAATTGCGAGTTTCATGCGCGGGTAAGTTCTGTCCGCCTGCGCGGGATCCATTCCAGAATGGTACGTAAATCCCCTGCGCATCGCTGCTTACACCGAAATCTTGGTTCCGTGATGAGCAGAAAAAAATGTGCCCCGCTTTGGCACACCCATTGCCCTACTAGTTTTTGCAATGATAGTTTCAGCCAAACTGAAAAGTTCGCGGTCGGATCGCCCACGCAGTCTGAATTCCAATTTCGCTGCGCTGCGAGCTTGTCGGCATCTCTTCACTCGCAGGATCTCTCCCGGCATGATGTCAATTCTCCTGATTGCGCTCGTGGGCTGCGGTTACGCTTTTGCTCCGCCAACGCCACCGCCGCCGACGGTCACCGTTTCGATTCAACCCGCGAGCGCCAGCCTCTTCCTCGGCCAAACGCAGGCATTTCAGGCCACCGTCGTCGGCAGCACGAACACAAACGTCACCTGGCAAGTAAACGGCGTCGCGGGCGGAAGCACGTCTGCTGGGACAATTTCGTCGTCGGGCCTCTTCACTGCCCCCGCAATTCTGCCGCCCAGCGCGAACGTAACCGTCACAGCCGTAAGCCAGGTCAATCCGAAAGACAGCGCATCAGTCCCCGTAACTCTCCAAGACAACATCGTGGTGAACGTTCTCCCGCTATCAGTAACAGTCTCAACTTCAGCGGCTCAAGTGTTCACCGCATCCGTTACAGGAACTGGCAGCCCGTCAACCGCCGTCACCTGGAGCGTGAACGGCATCGCCGGAGGGAACGCAACCTTCGGTACGATTGCCTCGAACGGCTCAGCATCGGCCGTTTACACCGCACCGGCAGCGCCGCCAACCCCCGCGACCGTGACCGTTACTGCCACCAGCGTCGCAGACACCTCGAAATCCGCAAACGCCAGCGTCACCGTTGTCTGTAACGGCGCAAATTCAATGTCGCCCTCCGCCGCTAACGTCGCACTCAGCGCAACGCAAACTTTCACCGCCTCCTTCTGTCCCGCGTCCACCACAACGATCGTCTGGGACGTGAATGGCGTCCCAGGCGGCAACGCAACGCTTGGCACCATCGTCAGCACCAGCGCCAACGCAGCGCAATACACCGCACCCACAAGTTTGCCTCCGACCAATCCGGTCACCATTCATGCAGTTGCCGGCGGCGCGACAGTGTCTGCCGCAGTCACAATCGTCAGCAATGTCACCGTTGCAGTTGCGCCCTCCGGCGTGTCGGTCGCAATCACTCAACGAACTACACTAACCCCCACGGTCGCCGGCACATCGAACACCGCCGTCACCTGGACAGTCAATGGAATCCCCAATGGCAACGCAATCCTCGGCCAAATCTGCCAGCCCGCCTCCGTTCCCTGCGCCGCGCCGGCAGCGCCCGCGTCCGGCAGTGTGGATTTTCTCGCTCCAGCGGCAGTTCCCTCGTCAGATCCCGTCACCGTCACGGCAACAAGCGCCGCCGATCCCACGCGCAGCGGCACCTCGATCGTAATCATCACCGGCCCAACCGGAGCAACCTCCGTCTCCATCTCACCAGCATTCGCATTCATCGCTCCTTCCACCGCCGCGCTTTCTCAACAGCGCTTCGTCGCCACCGTCACCGGCGACTCAAACACGAGCGTCACCTGGGCAGTCCAAAGCGCCGTACTCGGCCAAGGCTGTTCCGGCGCTGCTTGCGGTTCGGTGGACGCAACCGGCCTCTACTCCGCCCCCACCGCCGCTCCTTCGCCCAACGGCATTTCCGTCATCGCCACCAGCCTAGCCGACGGCACAAAATCGGCTACCGCTGCCGTCACCATCACCAGCGGCCCCGCAATCGAAGTGATTCTTCCGTCCAGCGTGATGGCCGGCGCAGTGGAAAGTTTTCCCTTCTCCGTGCAAGGCCTGAATTTCGTCGCAGGATCCGGAAGCGCCGCGTCCACGATCTTGATCAACGGCACAGCGCGCGCCACCACATGCCCCAACGCGAATACTTGCTCCACAGCGCTCAATCCAGCAGACGTGCAATCCGCCGCCACGCTGACAATGCAAATCCAGAATCCGTCTCCACAGGCGCAACTCTCGAATCCAGTTCTTTTCGTCATCGTCCCCTTCGACATCTCCGTTGGCGTGATTGCTCTCAGTGCGGCTCAACCCGCATCCACCGGCACAAACATAATCGTCACCGAGCCCACCACCGCAGCCGCCTCCGCACCTATCAATGTGGATTCAATTGGCTTCCTCACCGCAAACAGTTGCGAAGTGCAGGCCTCGCCTCTAACTGTCACTCGCCCCTCTTCCGGCACTTCCACCGTGAGCCTTTGCATTCACGGAAATTTGCTCGACCCCACTTTCACCTACGTTTTCACCGGCCCATCCGGCGGAGACATCAGCGTCACCGCCTCCGCCGTCAACGGCCTGTTCCCCAATACCATCGAGCTCGACCTGCAAATTTCCAGCGCCACTCTTCCCGGCGTCCGCACGCTTTTCGTCACCACGCTGAACAACGATCGCGCAGCAGCCACCGCAATGCTGGAGGTNNGTGGAGAATTCCACCGCATGGGATGCAGGAGAAATCTGGACTTTCACCACTTACGAACCCACGGAAGTTTGGAAGGGCTCCGCGCAATCGCGCGTTCGCGTGCGACTTCTGGGCGGAAGGCTCGGCAATCTCACTTCGAATGTTTCCGGCGTGCCGCGCTTTCACACTGGAGAAGACGTCGTGCTTTTTCTGGCCCCCACCACGCGCGGCGACTTTTCAGTTGTAAGTTGGGTGCAAGGAACCTTCCGAATTCGTCACGACCAGCGCACCGGAGAAGACACAGTCACCCAAGACAGCGCATCCTTCGACACATTCGATCCGTCCACGCGGCAATTCACCGCCTCCGGCATCCACGATCTTCCTTTGCAGGAATTCCGTTCGCAAGTAGCCGCCGCGTTGCGCCAGGAATTAGGAGTACAAAAATGAAACAAGCCATCGCGTGCCTCACCATCGCGCTGTTCTCTTCAGCAATGATCTTCACGCCAGTGGCGCGAGCCTACACATTCGTATCCACCGTTCCGCAATCGGGCGGCTGCCCGCAGCCAACTCGCTGGAACCTGTCGATCAGTTCCCCGCTCGATCGCCAATGGAGCACCTCATTGCCGTCATTGATCTCTCCCGTAATTCTCACCGTGGCTGCCGCCGGCACGCCTGCGCAACTCGACGAAATCGAGCAATCCATCTCCGATTCTTTTTCCGTCTGGGCCGGAGTCACCGGCACAACCTTCAACGCAGTCACATTCCCCGGCCTCGAAGCTCCTCTGGCGCGCGTGACCGATCCGAATTCCTGCACTAATGACGAAGGCACCAACGTCGATGGCTTAAATACGATTTGCTTCAATCAATCGAGCGCCGCATTCACGCCCGGCGTGCTGGCCTTCACTCGCACGTTTACCGCAAACGCTCCGGGCGCCAGCGTAGGCACCAGCGGCCCCGCTGCATTCGCCGGCCAAATCCTCGACGCCGACACACTTTTCTGCAACACCGGTGAGGTAACCTTCGCCACGCCCGCCGCTCTCGCAACGCCTCAGGCCGCCGGCGCGTATGATCTGGAATCTCTTCTCACTCACGAGCTCGGCCACTGGATGGGCCTGGATCATTCCGCGGTAATTCGCGCCATGATGTTTCCCTTCGCTCCGCCGCCGGGCCAATTCCTGGGCTCTCGCCCCACGGCGCAGGTGCCCGATGGCCCTCTCAGCGATGACGACCGCACCGGCATCCGCGCGCTTTATCCGGATCCAAACGACACCGTAAACATCGGCGCCATTCGCGGCCAAATCCTGCCTGCCAATTCATTCGCCCTGGCCGCTCTTCCAGCACCCTCGACTGGTTCTTCAGTCACCGGAATGGTCGGCGCGCAAGTCGTCGCCCTGGACGCGGACACGGGCGCAATCATCGCCGGCGCTTTTTCCGCGGGGAGCTGCACCGCCTCAAGTCCACCCACGCAATTCGACGGCTCCTATGACTTGGAACGCCTGCCCGTCGGCCGCAACTACAATTTGTACGTCGAGCCCCTAGTCGGTATCGCGCTTCCTGCCGACTTCGTCGTCCCAGCGGATTTGTGCTCGCAGGATGTGACGCCTTCGTGTACCGCACCGCCCGCCAACACAAACTTCAACGTGCGCACTATGCCTGCATCGCCGTAGGGCTGGTGGGCAGCGAAGTGGCAAGGATTCAACACCGCCGCAAAACAAAAGCGGCTCCCAAAAGACGGGAGCCGCTCGGCGTTTCTTTTCTGAATCGCTCTACTGCGTCGGCAGAAGCTCCTGCGAGAATCCGATCGTGTTGATGGAGCGCAATGCCGGCGTTCTCGGAGGCAAATACTGTGGGCCCAGTGTAAAATTTTGATCGAAGAAGTAATTCCTGCTCGGCGGGCTGTATACATTTGAGCTGTTTTTATAGACTCCGACACCTTGCCTATTGTAGTAGAAGCTTACAAGTGAGCCCATGTAGTAACAGTTAGTTGGCCAGGTTTCAAGGAACTTCAGGAAGTTGTGGACTCCTCCGTCTGTCCCGAAGTCTTGCGCCTCTCCTGCCGGTTGTACGAACGGAATTCCCTTGCCGGCAATCAGTGCCGTGCGATACGCCGTTTGCACCGCGCTGCGGCCTCCGTCGTTATAGGGAGAGGCAAACGAATTCACGTCATTCCAATTGTCTGAAAGCAACGTTATTGCGTCTGCAGCAACCGCCGCGGCTACGCTGTTCCCAAGCCACGAGCCGTCTGGCGGCGCGTTGTAATCGCCCTGGATATACACTGGGTTCTCGGCCACTACTGTCAATCCGCAGGGAATCGCCCCGCAAGTAGTGCCGAGATTCAAGGAAGCTCCATCCACAATTTTTAGCGCGCGCCGGAAAAAGACAGGCGGATTTTCGCGTGCCTCCTGAGGATTTGGGTACATGACTCCGGGCCAATTGTTAACGCTCATGGGCGGTGCAAGAGTCGGGCCCGCACACACAGAGTTCTTCTGCAAACCGCTTAACGGATTGCCGGTGTTCAAGAAGGTTCCGTTCCATAATCCTGCAAGCGTCCAGTTGGTGCCCCCAACAGCGTTGGGATAGAGGGGGATCGTTTCTGCACCTCCATAGGTTCGAAGGATGCCGTCGCCCTCGAGATCTTCGCCCTGTTCGATAACGCCATTCGGGCAACCTGTAATGCCGGTGGCAAAATTCACAATGTCGTTGAACCCGAAGCTTCCTGTCTTCGTGTTTCCCGCGATCGGGTCAGGTTGTTCACCTCGGCGATCCGAGAAGTAAAACGTAAATCCACCCGTATTGTTGTTTAAGCTCAGACCCAGGGGATTCGTCTTAAACCAGGCCGCTAGGTTTCCCGCGTCCAATTCGATGTAATACATCACGCCTTGCGCTGTGACTTGCGTAGGAGTGGTTGCCGTCCTTAAAGTCCCTTCTCGAGCGTCGAAAAGCACCATCGGCCAGTAGTCTGTTCCGGTCGTGCTTCCGATCGTGGCTGAGTTGCCGCAGCCTCCGCCCGGAGCCGCCCCTGCGATAGAAGGATTATCTCGCAATCGCGAGATTCGAATGATGGCGTGCGGACTCGGGTCGAGGCACGGAATCGCCGCCGGGCTAACGTTAGGGTTAGTGGTCGGACCTTGAGCGCTGTTACCAGTTAGGGCAGGAAGATTTGGTGGAGCCTTGTACCCGGCTGAGCTCAGAGGGTTGATATTCCGCCCGGTGAATCCCAAATTCAAGATTTGCGGCGTGATATCAGCAAACGCACCGCCCAAATTTTGATACTCGATTTTGATGCAGCCGCTAATCATAGCTTTTGTCGGTTGAATCCAGTACCCATCGTTGACCGAATAAGTGCCGCTTGACCCTGACGTCGGCAATGGAATCCGCAAAGCAGGCACGTTGCTAGCGCCTGTATACCACCCGAGCCCTCCGGGGTTCATTGCAAGCGTCGCCAAATCCACCGGATCTGTTCCAATGCTGACTGTCGGCATGGCCATCATGTCTGCGTTGTGGCACGCACCCGCATTACCCGGTGTCACACCAGGCGGATAATCGTCCACCAGAATCCGCAGAGTCGCTTCCGAAAAATACTGCTCGTCGAGAACCGCCGTACTCTCTCCCGCAACGGGGCGCCGGATCAACGAAATCGGCGTGCTGATCCCGCCCAAAGACGTCGACGTCAAACTCAGGATCGGAACTCCACTTGCTAACTGTCCGTTATAGCCGCTTTCGATTGTGCCCCATGGTGTCGGCGGCCCTAGATTCGGGGCCGCTGTGGCCACATTGGTGATATTGATAGGATTGAGGCTCGTTACGCTCCCCGACGTCAGAGCCAGCGGTAACCATTGAGCGTTCTGATAATTTGGACTAGGCGGCAAGTTGGCAGGATTGGGCGTAGTCGCGATAGACACCACCCCGGAATATGCTCCGCCGGCGGTGATCGCAAACCCGTTCTCGAGGTTGGTGCGAATTACTTGACCAGCCACCGTTACCTTGTCAGCTAAATACAAAGGACCGGTATTGGCCGCAAGCCAGAGGTTTCCATTGGTATGAACGCGGCCTCCGAAATCGAAGGGGGGCCCGGCGAAGTAACTCACATCCGAATCCGAATAAATACCGAACTGAAACACAGGAATCGCTACCACCTGTACTTGTCGCTGCAACTTCACTTCCGCGCCGGAGCTAATCGACTGGGCGGCAACTTCGAGCGTGAACGGCGTGATCAGTCCCTGCATGCCCGCATACGGGCTGGGCGGGAGCATCGTGGCATTTTGCGAAACCGGAACGCACGGACTCACAAGTGGCGTACCGCATAGAATTTGGTATGTCGAATTACCCGAGGCATCGAGGTATTGAATGCCCGGAATTGTGGGCTGCTGAGCAAGCGATGTTATGGAAACCATATTTGCTGTGGAGATAGAACCTTGTGTGGCAAATTGATTTCCCACATCGGCGGTCAGCTTCTCCATGCCTGCTTCTGCGCCATAGAACGCCGTCTCGCGGAACTGGTTATTTCCACCCAGTCGCTGATCGGTCATCACCATCCAGCACATTCCCACCGCTAACGCGGAGACCAGGATCAGAACCATTAAGGCAGTTATTAGTGCAATTCCCTTCTGACGTTGAGTTCTCACTGCAAATCTCCTTTAAGAAATCTTCCGAAGTGCGCCTCTGCGTCTTATGGTGCTGTCTGCTGTGTCGCAGTGCTGAAAGTATCTGTGAATGACAAGCTGCGTATGCTCACCTGGGTGCTCAAATTGTTTCGCAGATATTGCGGCGTGCTCGATGCCCGATACGGCTGTTCCGATCGTCCTGCCAAAAAAACATTCACGGCGCGAATCTGTGCGGGAGTATCTGGAATAGTAGGTGTGGGCACATTGCCTGGTCCTTCGGGATACACGCCGATACCTGGAAAATTCGAGCCCGTAATGTCATAACTGAACGAGAGGTTCTCGAGATTGTCCGCGATGGCTTGCGGAGGATTAGCTGCTGCGATTCCCGGCGCGGGATAATTTGGATAGTTCACCTGCCGTATCAATTGCGGACTCAAGGGATTGGTCGTCGAATCAATGTAATAGGTGACTAGCCAGACCCGCGTGACACTGGTCGGCGGGAAACCGCCTCCGGTATTTTGTAAATTTGCAACGGTGCCGTTGGGCAGTCCCGTTGCGTTCAAGCCCGCCGGGTCTCCGCCGCCGAACACTATCGTTTGTCCATTCACCGCCGTTACATATTCGAGTGCCGTGCCGTTGGAGTTGTGAAACATGATTAGGTTGCCAACCGTAATCGGTCGTGTTTGACCGGGCATCGCAAAACAGCCCACATCCAGTATTACCGACGCACCTGCCGGGTCGATGAATCCATTGCAAGGTGGAGGACCCACTGCTTGCACCACTGGAAAGCTGTAAAGATAGTGACCAGCCCCATCCTGCAGGATGTTGTCTGCATACAGTATGTTAATCACATCGGTCTTCAGATTTCCGTTTAGCACAGCGCCTGTGACTGGATTGACGGTTGTTGCATCCTGGCCGATTTGCCAGCCCGGAGAAACTGCGGGCATTAATATGAAGCCATTCCCAGGCGGGTTCGGGAAGTCAGGTCCTGTCGGTGGAAACACTCCCGGGCGCACGATTGTTGAGTTTCCGGCGGCGTTATAGGGCACGGAGACACCCCCCTCCGGAATCCCCTCGCCGGCTTGCATCAGGTCTTGAACCATGAAATGCATTCCGGCCCGCAGATTTTCCTGTGTGTTCGCCTCATACGCCACTCCTTGCGTGGCACGCTGTGCTTGCAGCAACGCGCCAACCACTACTCCCACCATGGCGACCAGGATGGCCATCGATACCATCAATTCGATTAATGAAAATCCATTTTCCCGCTTCATTCCCTTACTCCTCGGAACGCTAGAATGCCGAAACATATGTCTCGAGCTTGTATTGGCGCTGAAATCTTCCGGTCGAGTAGTCGACCGTTATCAGCACGTCGCGAACGTTGCCGCTCGGTTCGCTTGCCAGATTAGTGATCGCAATTGTGCGAGTGAAATTTGTAAGCGGTACTTGAATGTCGTCCGGAGTCCCTAGCTTTCCGTCGGGTCCTGGGTAAATGATGTACGCCGCAGGCGCTCCCCCGTCATTAATTGAGCCGACAAGTCCGTCAGGTCCGGGTTGAAGCAGCGCCACTGGGCCAGTCAAGAAGAGCCCGCCTGGATTGCTACCGGTGTTATTGGAGATTTGTGCGAAAGTCGCATTGGCTGTATATTTCGCCGTGAAAATCGCTTCCGCCGCCTCTTCTGCTTTCTGTTGCGCGATGAAATCGTCCTCCGAGCCGTGCATGTAGGACAACGAATCGTAGAGCATCCCCGCCAGTCCCAGAATACCTATTGCCAGAACGACGAGCGCGATCATCGTCTCTAGAAGGCTGAACCCTGCTGCCAGCCGTCGTTTCTTTGCTTCCAGCATTTTCCCAGCCTCCTTCAAAATTGAAACCATGCTACACCGTTGAATTTCCACCCGCGGACTCGGCCTGTACTGCCAAGCACTGTGATCGCCCGGGCAGCTAACGGTTGGTTAGCAACTCCCAGGAAAACCGTGCCGTTGATCGGTTGAAAGGTCAATCCATCTATCAGTTCACCGTCGCTCTGGAATAACATTCCTCCGACGGGTCCCGGATTTTGCCCTTCGAATTCAATGGCGCTGGCATTTCCGAAATTATCCGGCGTGTCCACCGCAGCCGCATTCACGAGGAACTGGGCTGGGGCTTGAATGGGAACAGTGCTTAAGACAACATCCGCCCCCGCTCCCGCTGGCCCGTACGGCGGGGCATTTCTCTCAGTCATCACTATTTGATACTGCGCGCCTACCGTCGGGAACGTGATCTGGACGTAACGGCGGTTCGCGATGGAGTATTCCCGCGCTTGCCGCAACTGATCGAGGACTTGCCTCATGGCAGAATCAAACCTCGCATCCTGCAGAGCGGGTTGCAGAGCAAAAATGGCCGTTGCCGAAATGATCAGGATTATCAAGATCACCGTGCAGAGTTCGATCATCGAGAAGCCGCGTTGTCCGTTAATGCAGCGCTCTTTGTTTTGGGCTTTCAGCTGCGACTGTTTCACGCTTACACCTTTGGGTCGCCCTAGAACACGTAGGCCGACGTTAGAATCTGCCTCCAGATGTGCACTTGACAGGCCATGCGTTGCGAACAGTAAGTGTATTTATATCTGTGATTTGAACAACAAGGCGGGAGTCAAAAAACGGCACCTCGAATTTTTCGGGGTGAAAATGTTACCGTTGAGGATGCGGCCTACCTGACCAATTTACTCGCGCGAATCAGTTCCATTTTGGGAAAGGTCTATTAGTTTCGGCTTCGCAATTTCGAGAGCAACCGTAGGATTTCGAAGTACAGCCAGATCAGAGTCACCATCAGGCCGAACGCCGCGTACCATTCCATATATTTTGGCGCGCCGGCTCGGACTCCGCTTTCGATGAAATCAAAATCAAGCACCAGGTTCAATGACGCGACGATTACAACCACAACGCTAAAGCCGATTCCAATCGGCCCCGATCCATTAATCGTCGTGAAGTGAACGCCGAAAAACCCCAGCACGATTGACAGCAGATAGAAGAGCGCAATGCCGCCGGTCGCAGCCACAACTCCCATCTTGAACTTCTGCGTTACGGGAATCAGTCCCGAGCGGTACGCGAGCAACAGAACGACAAGAGTGCCAAACGTCAAACTCACCGCCTGAATCGCGATGCCATGAAAACGCATCTCGAACATCGCCGAAATTCCGCCTAGCACGAGTCCTTCGAGCAACGCATAAATGGGAGCCGTCACCGGCGCCCAAGTTTTCTTGAAGATGGTCACCAGCGCGGCGATGAATCCGCCAATCCCGCCGACGATTGCCAAGCCCATCACGGAATCCGGCTGCTGAGTACGATTAAAAACATTCCAAGTGTAAGCCGCGGTCGCGATCGCGCAAATCAGCAGCACGCCGGTTTTGTTGACCGTGCCTTGCAGCGTCATGGCTTCGCCGGTGGCGACGCCAGCCCCTTGAAACGCCTGCTCGTTCAGCGCCGGGTTCGAAGTCCTCATCAATTGCGCCAATTCAATTCTCCTTTATTCGCTCCCAGCACCGACTGTCGAGAGTTACGCTACCACGGTTGCGCGCGCTTTGGAAATCCAGTCGCCTTGGCCAAGGTCGTAACGCCTGGGTTGTTCACCAGCATGTGCATTGAGTCACTGCTGTTCGGGCGTGAGCGCGCCGGTTGCGGGGTCAATGCGGAAGCGGGAAATGTCCGTATCTTCCAAATGCGCCACGGAAAGACCTGCGCCATCGGGATCGACTTCAACGCTCCACGGTTTCGCGCCCGCTCGAACCGGCGAGCCAACAACCGCATTCAGCGCGCCAGTTTTCCAGTCAATGGCAAACGCGGAAACGCTTTCAGAAGTGTGATTCACCACATAAAGAAACTTTCCCGAAGGATCAATCGCAATCCATGCCGGCCCATGTTCCGGAAGAACGGAAACTTCAGCAGCGGCCACGTTCTCGCTGTCACCGCCGGACGAAACCGTGATCGAATCGTTCAACGGATTCGCCGCGAAAGTCATTTCCTGCCCGGTCGCCGGATTCGTCACATGCAGTGTGCGCGAATCGCCTGCCGCGGCGACGGCGGCTTTCGTCAGATTGGTCACCGTCAGAACCGTATGCGCATTGTTGCCCTGAAAGCTGCCTCCGATATTCGCAGTGCCCGGGGCTATGGCTGTAGCGATGCCCGTTTTGGCAATTGTAGCCACGGCGGTATTGTCGGAAGTCCAAGTGGTGTCGTTGGGGTTTTCGTGATCCGTGGTGCCGTCAGCAAAAGTCACGTTCAAGATAAATGCCTGCGTCTCGGTAGCCGCAATCGACGGGTTCGCGGGAGTGAGTTTTACAGACGTGACAAACAGATTGCTTACCGTGGAGCCGAGGCAGGAGGACAATCCCAGAATCGAGAGCAACGGAAGAACTCGCGCCACTCGCTTGATCTTGCCGGATGAGTTGACTCCCGTATTTGCCTCCGCGCGCGAAAAACTCGAACCGCGATTCCCTATTTCGCTTCTCGCTCGACCACTCAATGTACTCTCGCCCCCGCCCGTCTGCAACGCCAGCCCAGCGGCCCTGTGCTCAGAATCGTGTGCGCCTCGATATCTCGTCTGCTCGCCCTGAGAGGGTCGAAGGCCGCACAGTTTTCGCTCTCGAACCTCTACCTTTTGCNNACTGAAGAAACGCGGCTTCGCGTTTCAACCTCTTGCGCTGCCTTACCCGCGCAAGCAGTTGGTTCAAAGTTCTCGATTAGATTTTGTGGTGTCGGTTTTTGTAGCGCCGACATCTTACCGGCTCTTCTTCCTTTTCTTTTTCGCATTTTGTAGCGCCAGCTCGTCCTGAGCGGAGCCGAAAAGCTGGTTCTCTTCGGTCTTGTATTTCGTAGCTGCGGTTTACCCTGACGCAGGAACGGGTCTTCAAACCTGAGGCCTTTGACCTGGGGCATATGCCTCGTCTTGATCGGGGAATATGGATCCCGAATGCACTGTTTTATTTTGTCGGCGAACAGTGGATGGATGTATGATTCCGCAACCTTTTCGAACCAAAGGGCAGATTCCGGTTAATGGGAACTCAGAAACATACTACTCATTCGAACGGGATTTGCGCGAAATACACGAGGGTTTAGTCATGACACCGCAGGAGAAAAGAGGCTCTCTTTTCGTTTTGTGGAGAACTGCCGCGATATTGATAGCGGCAATATGTATTGCTTCCATCGTGTGGGGTCACTATCAGCACAACGCAGAAATCGAGCGCGCCGGCACGCTCATGGCTCCGTTCGTACTTCTGTTTGCAGCATTGGCCATTGCGGCTAAGAAACGGGCCCAAGCTCGGAAATGATCTGATTGAGCCGTACCATCCTGCGGAGCATGGAAAACTATAGATCACGCCGGGCGCAGAGTTTTTTCCTGACTGGCCGTTTCAAGAACTAATCCGCACTTAACGAAAACCGGTGATGTAAGCTGAATTGCTTATGCCTAACGACCAGCCCTCCTCTCAACGCAAGCAGGCGACCGTTATATTTGCGGATCTTTCCGGGTTTACCGCGATGTCCGAAACACTGGATCCGGAAGAAGTGCGTGAAATCGTCAACCGGTATTTCGAATCGTTGTCGGCGGCGGTGCGCCGCTACGAGGGCACGATCGACAAATACATCGGAGATTGCGTTATGGCCGTCTTTGGCGTCCCCGCGACACGCGAGAATGATGCCGAGCGCGCCTGTTGCGCGGCGCTGGACATGCAGCAGGCGACTCGGGAGCTGGCCGCCTCCTTCGAACGTGGAACCGGGCGCCCTCCGGAGTTGCACATCGGCGTCAACACGGGACTGGTAGTGGCCGCCGCGATGGGCAGCGGCGAGAACAGCCAATATACGGTGATGGGCGATGCTGTGAACCTAGCATCGCGTTTGTGCCATGAGGCCGAGAACGGCGAGATTGCGGTCGGAGAAGCGACCTGGGAGCAAGTGCGGTACAAATTTGGGTTTGCTCCCAAGGAGCTAAGGTCGATCAAAGGCAAATCAGAGAAGGTTCCTCTGTATTTTCTGCAGTCACGAGTGCAGGAGTCCGCCAGACCAACAAGGTTGCAGGTCCGGATGGTCGGTCGTGCGCGCGAGTTGGCGCTTGCTCAGGATTTGATGGACGATGCGCGCGCGCGCCACGGAACCGTGCTGTACATCACGGGCGTGCCGGGAATTGGCAAGAGCCGGCTTTCGTCAGAGATGTCAGTGTGGGCGGCGCAGAATGGAGTGCGCGTTCTTTCGGCATCAGCGCTGCCGCTGGAAGCAATTCAGCCCTATAGCTTGTGGCGCCAGTTGTTGGAACAATTGAGTGGAGTAGCACTAGGCGTCAATCCAGCGGAGTCGCAAACCAGTCTCGAAGTCTTTCTCCGGAAAACCGTCGCCAACAACGAGCAAGTTGTTGCGCTGCGGGCCACGTTCGGCTTGGCATCTCCTGAATTCGAGTTATTGGATGAAGCGGAGCGATTTGATTCCATCTGTCTGGCTTGGAAGGAGATGCTGCACCGTTTGCAAATGGAACACGCATTGTTGCTGATCGTGGATGACTTGCAATGGGCGGATGCACAATCGGTGCAATTGCTAAACGCGATCGTGGACTTTGTGCCTAGCCTGGCGTTGCTTCTCTGTTGCCAGGCACGGCCGGAGTTTCAGCACAACTGGGCAGGCCGCTCTTATTATCAGCAAATCACTCTGCGGCCATTGTCGCCTGAAGAAAGTGCCGCACTGGCGCAGGAAGCACTCAAGGACAAACCTAGTGGTTCTTCGCGCGAATCAGAGGTCGTACGCCGCGCCGAAGGCAATCCGTTCTACTTGACAGAGTTGGCGCGGGCCGCGGCCGAACGCGAAGATGACAAGCTGCCTCCAACCATCGAAGGTGTAATCCTTGAACGGATCGACAGGCTGGAAAAGGATGCACGGCAGTTGCTGGAACTGGCTTCCGTAATCGGACGGGAGTTTCCCGAACGGCTGTTGCGGGTAATGGCCGAGACTGAAAACTTGGAGTCTGAACTTCGCCGATTAAGGGAGCTCGAATTTGTCTATGAGAAGGAAATAGTTCCGGAGTTGTTGTACCTTTTTAAGCATTACCTCACCCAGGAGGCCACGTACAACAGCATTCTCATCCAGCGGCGAAAGGAACTTCATAAGCAGATCGCCATCGCGATGGAAGGCGCATACAAAGAGAACCTGGACCGTTACTACTCCGTGCTTGCCCAGCACTACGAAAGGGGCGGCGAATACCAAAGAGCTTCCGAATATTTCAGGTTGGCGGGAGAGAAGGCGCAAGGGATCCAGAGCGACGCCGCAGCCGTGGAGCTGTATGAACGGGGCGAATCCGCGCTGCAGATGCTCCACGAGGACCGCCCCGTATGGCGAAGCAAAATAAAGACAATCTTGCTTATGGCTGCGGTTGCCGTGGATTGCATTGTGAACCTCAGATACTTGGATCGCCCCGTCCCCGGGGGCCTCGTGTCACGGTTGCACCCCATTTATAGACATATACTTTATTACTTCCAAATAGGCTTGCTTCTTTTTTCTATTTCTTATATAGGCGTCCTCATATTTTCTGCGCAACGCTGGTCTTTCCTGGTGTATCCTGACCGGGTCAGACTCCGCAGCAAGCGCCGCACGGTCGACATTCCCTTTGATCAAATTACGAAAATTGAAGTAATTACTTATCGGAATCGGCCCACTCCATCTGTCGTCTGGCTCAAGTTGAAACGTTCGTTTAATCCGTGGTATCCCAAGTTCGGGATGGGTCAGGCCGGAGTGTTGTACGGCGTTCGTGAAATCATCCGCATCGATTGTGCCACTGGATGGAAAAAGGGCTACACTCTCGATGTGGAGAATCCGCGCGCGTTTCTCGTTACCCTGAATCGTGCTCTCGCGCGTCACGGGGCGATCTGTAAAGCAAGACTTGCTGCTAAGGCCTAACGTGTCAACGATCCAGTGATCAAGAACTTTCCTTCATCTCATGCCCAAAACCGGAACAGAACCGCATCGTAGTACCATTACGTCCACACACACAACCCCTTGACATCACCTTAGAAGTATGATATAAAGATACTTCCCATATAAATAACCTATAGTATTAGAAGCTTTACGCCCCGGAAAAAGGGGCGAGTGCAGAGCTGTGGCCCGGTCGCCGAGGCGACAAAGGTTGCAGCTATTTTTTTTAGGAGGCTATGTGCCCACAGTTTGTGGCGGGAGAGCGGAGGGCGCGCGGAGTTTGCGCTCGCCAATGTTGGTGGATCGCTCCCGATTCTCCTCGCACGGCGACAAATTAAATCGCCAAATTCAGGAAGTAGAACGCCTCGTAACTCGCAGAAAACAAAGAATCGCACTCACCTCAAATCGCCAAAAAATTCAATTTTCCAAAACCAAAAATTCCGCTGCAACTGACCGCCGTGGCGGGCGCGAAAGGAATTTGGTGTGCGTCCACACCGTGGAGAGCAGCCGCGCATTTCAGAGCATTTCTATCCGGCACAGCCCAATATATAGAAAGCGACGTAACTCACTCAAAATAAACGCTCGGAGAATTTCTACCCGGGGCCAGAATTGCATTCCAACGATCACATCCGAAAACCGAAATGCAGAAGCTTGCGCGGGTGAAACTGCCTGCCCGCCGTGGCGCGCGCAAAAGGAGCAAAGTAGTTACTGTCATCAGCGAATAACCTTCGGAACCGGGTATTCGCAGCGCGCGTCCTATAAACAAGGGAGAAAGCAAATGCGAACACTTCTAGTAATAGTAATGCTGGCAGTGAGCGCTTCTTATGCGCAGGCTCAGGACCCGGGGCAGATGGCGGCGCAACAGGCTGCTCAGCAGGCCACTCAACAAGCCAATCAGGACGCGCAGCAGGCTATGCAAATGAGTCAGCAGGCGGCCCTGACGGCAGCACAACAGGCACAGATGGCCCAAGCCGCTGCGGCAACGCCACCTTGCTGCGCTATCGCGAAGCCGAAATTTTCGGTGAAAGCCGGCAGCTACGCATCGCCAGTGACCGTAAAACTAACGGACAAGACGCGCGGAGCGATCATTTACTACACGACAGACGGCTGGACTCCCACAGCCGCATCGAACCGCTACCTGGGCCCGATTACGATCAGTTCGACCACTACTTTGCAGGCCATCGCCGTTGGACCGTATTATGCGTATTCTGGGAGAAGTTTTGTGGTCTCTGCGCAGTACAACATAAATTCGCCGGCGGCAACGTTACCGGCGCCGGCGAATCCGCCCGCTGCAGCGGAAGCGGCTACTGAAGTATCTCCCGATGGAAAGGTCACACTTGCTCAGGGCACGCCTGTGCCGCTGATCTTTGGCGCGGACGTGAATTCCAAAACTGCGTCAGTGGGAGACTTGATTCCTCTCGCGCTCTCCGACGACTTGAAGGTTGGGAATGTGGTGGTTGCGCGCAAAGGTTCGGCTGCCGCTGCTCTGGTTATCCAAGTGGATAAAACGGGAGCAGGGGGCGCGCCGGGTGACATCACTTTCCAGGTGAACTCGCTGACCGTAAACGGCAGCGTGATCCAGCTGAGTGGTTTCGCGACGAAGGAAGGTGAAGCAAAGCCACCGAACGCCGCGTTCCTAATTCCGGTTGTAGGTCCACTCACAGTGCTCAAGCACGGCGCGGACGCAGAAATCAAGAAGGGCACGCCCTTTACCGCGTTTGTAAACGCGGATACTGCGCTCTCTCCGGCCAAATAACCTGTCAATCGTTACGAGGTGGCGGAGCGGGTGGCGGGGTGGAAGCTGGCGAGGGCTGCGGCTTCGTCCTCGAATGTGGGGATGGAGTTTAGGATGCGCATCACGGTGAGGACTTCGCGCACGCGGTCGCTCGGGCGCATGAGCTTCAAGCTGCCGCCTTCGCGGGCTAGAGAGACGTACGTGCCGGCGATGGTGGCGATCCCGGAACTGTCGATCATGGTGAGGCCGGCGAGATTCACCAGGATTTTGCGCACTCCTTCGGCGGCCAACTTTCGCAGATCATGGTCGAGACGGTCGGTGTTGGGGCCGATCGACGCGCGTCCTTTTAAATCCACGATGGTGACGCCTTCGGATTCCCGGGTTGAGATTTCAAGAGGCATAGCGACCTCTGCTAGCATACCGCGTTATGCGCGGCAGATGAAGCTGCGCGCGTTCGGCCAGAGAGGCGCGCAGGCTTTCACCTTGCGACTTCGCACATTAGCAAAGCATCCAACCGGAAGTGGACTTATGCGAACTCCGGCGCGCGTGACGTTAGGACCGGGAAGAAAATTAAGGGAGAATTTCTAAATGAAAAAAGCAGCTGGCGGAATTGTTGCTTCGCTCGTGTTGCTCGGCTTTGCGTTCGCGGCTCATGCGATTGCAGCACAGAAGACCAGCACGTTCAGCGGCGAAATCTCTGACCGATACTGCGCGAAAGCCGGCTCGCACGAATCGATGATGAAGACGCACGACGTGAAAACGATTGAAGAGTGCATTCCTGCTTGCGTGAAAGCGGGCGGGAAGTACGTGCTGGTGGATGCGGCCAACGGCACGGTGTATGCGTTGGACGATCAGCAAAAGCCCGCTGCGTTTGCGAGGCAGAAGGTGAAGATTACCGGCGCTTTGGACAAAGCGACGCAGACCATTCACGTTGAAAATATCGAGCGGGAAAAGTAGGCAAGGAGCGAGATGATGCGCGCATTTGCTGTCCGTAAATTTGGCGAAGCTGCCGCGATACTCGACCTGCCGATTCCCGGCGCGGACGGCGCGTTCCTGATACGCGTGAAGTATGCCGGAGTCAATCCGATCGACTACAAACTAGTCGACAGGCTGACTGCTACTTCGCCATTTCCGTTTGTGTTGGGCGCGGACTTTGCGGGCGTGGTGGAACGCGTTCCAGCGGGAGAACGCGATTTAAAAATTGGCGACCGAATCTTCGGCATGGCGCGGACGCACGGCGCGTACGCCGAGCACACCGCAGTCGTACGGGGCACGAATGCACAACCGCTAGCTCGAATCCCCGACGGCGTGACTGATGAACAGGCAGCCGCGCTGCCCATCCCGGGAATCACTGCGCTCGCGTCGCTCAACTTGTTGGGCGTCAGCGCGGGCCAGCGCATCGTGGTGATGGGCGCGACGGGCGGAGTGGGCGGATACGCGGTGCAAATGGCGCGCGCACGCGGGGCGCACGTGATTGCGACGGTTCGCGGCGACGCGGACGAAGCTCGGCGGCTTGGGGCGGANNGTGGACGGGGTGTTCGATCTTGTGAACGGCAAGGACGCGATTGGGCGCGACGCTGAGATTCTGAAAGCGGGAGGCAGCTTGGTCTCGACGATTTACGCGGCGGACGAGAAGTGGTTCGCCGAGCGGAAAATTACGGCACACAACATTTCGTCGACCAACAACCCGTTGTCAACGACAGACGGGCTGAACCAGATTGCGCGCATGCTGGCGGACGGCACGATCACTGCGCGCATCCGCTCGACGGTGGAACTGGACGGGGCGGCACAGATTATCGAGAAACTTCGCAGCGGCGGTCTTCGCGGCAAGGCAGTCATCCATCTTTAGCGCGGGCGCCGCGCGCGGAGATTGAGGGGTACAAACAAGCGAGCGGGAAACGCGAAAGCTTCGACGCCTCGAAAAATTGAGCTAGTGGCAGCTGGCGTCGTCGGCGAAGGCGCCGCTGACCAGCATGGAAGTTAGGAACTGGCTGCACGCGCGGATTTTCGCCAGCGCGGTGTCGTTCTTTAGGGCGTCCGGATCGATGGTGGTTGCGCCATTGAGATTTTGGCGGGCTGCGAGCACTCCGTTCCACCAAGCTGTTAAACTCCCAGCTTCATTTTGAAGCAGCGCGAGAGCGTTGCGGTCGTCATCCGTTCTCGCAGCGACTTCCGCCTTCTCAAGGTTTGACTGGGCTTCGTCGCGGTAACCCTGGGCCCAAGCGTCGCTGATAGCCAAACCGTGGGTGATCATGGCGGAGATAGCTCCTCGCGA
>PKWH01000202.1 GCA_003131985.1 Acidobacteriota bacterium
TTTGCGTCTTTTTGGCTGGCTGCTCCGTATATCAAGTACCGTCTGCTGCGACTCCCGGAGCATGCATCCGGTCTACGCCCTGGGCACCCAGGAGGGAACGGTGAAGCCAAAAACAATCTATCTCATCCTGTGTTTTCTCGGCCTGATCCTGACGTATTGGCAGTTCGTACCGTGGGTCGCGCAAAACGGTCTGAATATGCCGCTGTTTTTCCACCAGCTCTTTGCCAATCGCATCAGCGCTTTTTTTGGCATCGATGTATTCGTCTCCGCCGCGGCTCTTTTGGTTTTTATACGAACGGAAGGTCCCAAGCTCCATATCCCTGGCCGCTGGTTGCCAGTCACAGCGCTGATACTCGTAGGCGTTTCGCTCGCCTTGCCGCTCTTCCTCTACCTTCGAGAACGCACACTCGAGCAGGCCCAGCCAATTTTCTCAAATCCACCCGCGAGATAGCCTCATCCCAGAGCTTTCGCTGTAGGTAACGTAGCCGGCTCCCCTGATCGCTCAAGAATAGCAACGTATATTCCTTAGTGAGAATATTCCTTGACACGAATATGCTAATTGGGGCATATTCGTCCTATCGTGATTGCAACGCTCAGAGCCCTAGCCGAGCCCAACCGCTTTCAAATCGTCGAACTCTTGCGTGACGGGCCACGCCCGGTCGGCGATATGGTTGATCGCCTCGGTCTCCGCCAACCGCAAGTCTCCAAGCATCTGCGCGTGCTCAGCGATGCCGGATTGGTTGCAGTGCGCGTAGACGCTCAGCGCCGAATTTACACGCTAAAGCCCGCGCCGCTTCAGGAGCTTGAACTTTGGTTGGAGAGGTATCGGCGTCTCTGGGAAGGTAACTTCCAGCGCCTGGACGCCCTTCTCGGCGAAATGAAGACCGCCGAGCCGAAAACTCAGAAGAAAAAACGTGCTCGCACGAAACGATAGAGGAGATCACCCATGAACGGCACTGCAGCATTGAAAATAACTACTCCCACTGATCGCGAGATCGCCATGACCCGCGTGTTCGATTCGCCGCGTCGCCTGCTCTTCGACGCGCTGACCAAGCCCAAACTGCTAAAGCAGTGGTTGCTCGGGCCGCCAGGCTGGACCATGCCTGTTTGCGAGATCGATCTGAAAGTGGGCGGCAGCTATCGTTACCTGTTGCGTGACGCGGCCGGAACCGAGATGGGAATAAGCGGCATCTACCGCGAAATCTTGGCGCCGGAGCGTCTCGTCGTCACCGAGAAGTTCGACGAGTCTTGGTACCCGGGCGAGGCGCTCATAACGACCACGTTGGTCGAACAGAATGGCAAGACCACGCTCACGCTCACTGTGCGCTACGAATCGCGTGAGGCCCGCGACATCGCCCTTAAGTCTCCTATGGAGCAGGGCGTGTCTGCTAATTACAACAGGCTCGCCGAGTTGTTGGCGACCACGTCATAGAGCCGAAACGAGGACGGAGAGAAACGTAAGCGAAAGCCCGCGAGCCGTTCTTCGAAGTCTTCGTGCCGTGCTCGCGGGCTTCCTCGCCGACATTATTCTTCGCGCCTACAGCGATTAGGGTATGGTGGCTATCTTCCCACGGTTGCAAAATGGCGGAGTTCTATTAGGACTCAAATAATTACGAAAGCCCGGTGAAAAACACTTAAGATGACGGCCCCCTATCAAATTTTCAGGAAGCTGCCCGATAACAAATTTATCTGGATCGAAAACATTGACGAACTTCAGGAGGCTCGCGGACGCCTCGACTTCCTCAGCACTATTTCGGACGCCGACTATATCCTTTTCGACCCGCGGGCGCGAACCGTCGTCCCTCAACTCGCCAAGTTCATCCAACCTTAGGCGAGCGCCGTTGTGCCATCGGCCGTAGAATCTTTGCGTGTCGTGGCTTTTTAACCTTAGCGCTTTGGCGAAGGGTAGCCGCGAGGCGGAGCTTGGCAATGCAAGAATCTTTGTGGGTCGTGGCTTTAGCCACGACATGAAAGCCTGCAAAATCAGTCGGCTTTAGATGCTGAAGTTTCCGTGCCCTCGACCATTACCTAGGCACTTCCTGATCCGCGTCATATACATACTGTATATAGACCTGCGGCGCTGACTTTGCTCCGCCGTAGGCAATCGGATCGATCCGCACCGTTTCGTACAGTTGCTGCCCATTAGGCGCCAGATCGAACGTCCGTGAAAATTTCCCGCCATGCGGAGTTTTCTCATCCGTCACCAGGCTTCTTCCCTCCCACTTCGCCGCAATCTGTTGGTAGGTGTCGTCACTTGATTTTTCTATTTTCCGCCCGTCCGTAAAGAAAACCTTCTTGCGCGCGGTGTCGTCCGTCAAATCCACCTCCGCGCCTTTCGGATCTTTCTGCGCGATGCTCAGCGTTTCCGGCGGATCGGTCAATTCCCGCAATGTTCCGGCGTCCATGTCACTCGGCTGGTTCGAGCCACCTCGACGCGCCCCGCCCCCATTTCCTCCTCCTCCGCCATTTCCTCCGCCCTGTCCTGGATAAGGATTTCCCCCGCCCTGGCCCGGATAAGGATTGCCTCCGCCTCCCATGCGCGGGTTGCCCCCGTTTCCTCCATTGCCGCCATTTCCTTGGCTCTTCGACTGCGCTTGCTGCACCTTCTTGCGCCCATCGTCGCTGTCGTCAGTATTCAGCCTCCAAGCCCCCACAATACTGGTGCGAGGCGGTATCGGCTTGCTGCTAACCGTCTCTGACGAACGCGTTGGCGCCGCCGGCTCCAGCGGTTCCAACTGCGGTGGCGGAGCAGGCAACGGCCCCGGCGTCTCCTGCGCCCGCACAAGCCCCGCAACGGCCAGAGTCCCCGCCGCAAACATGCAAATCAAACCCACCACCATCTTCACTCTGCTTATCATAATCATCCTCATCGCACACATCATCGTGCCGTATTTTTTCGATGCCGAAAATCCCCGGCAAGATGCAAGCCTAGCGGCTGTTGGGGTCTGGTTCCGATTATGCGTTTACCGGGCGCTGGAGCAAGGCTGTTGGTGCAACGAGTCCTTCGCCGGATACGGACTGGTCGGCACTCTACTCTTCGCGGAGCGCCTTCAGCGGATCGATCTGCGCCGACCTGCGCGCCGGCACGTAACAGGCGAGCATCGCCACCGCAGCCAGCAGCAATGGTGCTCCGAGGAGCAAGCGCGGATCGTCGGTACCGACCCTAAGGGCGTCGACAAACACGCTCGCCAGCGAGGAAAGTATTTTTGCCATGGCGATCGCGCCCAAAAATCCCAGAACCGTTCCGACGCCGACCAGCGCCGCGCCTTCGCGCAGCACCAGCCGCAGCACCTGCGCCGTGCTGGAGCCCAATGCCATCCGAATCGCGATTTCCTTGCGCCTTTGCGCGACCGAGTAGGCCGTGACCCCCGCGAGTCCGATGGCAGCCAGCAACAAGCCGAACACTCCAATTCCGCCGTACGTTTGGATAGAGAACCGCAAGGCGGCACGGCTTCGATCCAGGTAATCGCTAAGCGTTTGCACATTAAAGATGTTCAGATTGGGATCGATGAAAGCGATCTCGTTCCGAACACCAATCAGCGCATCCGGTCCCGCATCCGACCGCACCATAATGGTGATGCCTCCGGCCGGCGGCCGCGTAAAATCGCGCGGCGTCAGCGGCAAATACATTATGGATTGGCTGAATCCCTCTATATCCTTAAAGTCGCGGACCACTCCGACCACTTCATAGGATTGCTTGTTGTCGCTGACCCGCTTACCGATCGCATTCTGATTTCCGAAGAGTTTGTGTTCCGCGCTTTCATTCAGCACTGCGGACAAAGCGACCGTCTTCGAGCCGTCCGGCTGGCCTCGTTGATCGCGGTCCTCGAACTCCCGGCCGGCCAGCATAGGCTCGCTGAGCGTGGCAAAATAGCCCGCGCCCACAGTTTCCTCGGCCACGGGCTGCTCCACTTGTGAGGACCCCGGCGAGTCTTCGGCAGACACTTGCGTAGGTTCCACTTCGCTAGAAAAGGGCGGCTGCGCGGCGAAGGCGATGCTGCGCACCGGGCCAGCGGCTTTGAGCCATTCGGGAAGTTTCTCGAACAAAGCTTGCGCCTTTTCGGGTGCGTAGCCGTCACGCACCGGATCGAGCGACAAGAGATACATCGTGTGCGGATCGAATTTGGTCTGGATACTGGTTCCCTTGCTAATTCCTATTACCAGAAACCCTGTCATCAGCAGCAGCATAAGCGATGCCGCAACCTGGGCTACCATCAGCAGGTTGCGCAAACCAAAGCGCCGGTAACCCGGCAACCGCAGCATCGAGCCCCCTTTGAGAGCCGGAGTCAGATCGGCTTTCGTCGCTTGCAGAGCGGGCGCGAGGCTGAATCCGATGCCGCACACGATCGCGAGGCCGAACGCGAGAGCGGCTGCGCTCCAATCTAGGTTGAAAGGGGATTCGACCGGCACCGTCATGGGCGGGGTGAAGTGAGAGTTCAACACAGAGAGAACATACGCGAGTGCGAATCCTGCCACGCCGCCCAGCAGTGAGAGCAAAATGCCTTCGCTTATCATCTGCCGGATAATCCGGAAACGGCTGGCCCCGATTGACAGGCGAATGGCCAACTCTTTTCGGCGATTCGCTCCGCGCGCCATCAACATGTTTGCCAGATTCATGCACGCCAGCGTAATAATCAGTCCCATCAGCGCGACCAAGAATCCGATCAATGCAGGCTTCAATTTCCGGGGCATCGGTATGTTGGTGCCTGCTGGAAGTAACGTTACGCGTCGGCCTTTGTCCGTGCGCACTAGCAAGGAAGGATCCTGCTCGTCGAGATTACGTGTGATCGCGTCCAGACCCGCTTCCGCGGATTCGATCGTGACCCCGGGTGCCAGGCACATGATTGCCAGGAACTCTTTGGCGTTGCGTTGGTGCAAAACGTCGTTCGCGAGCTCCGGAGCAAGCGCGGCCGGCGCGGTAATCGGGACAAACAGCTCCGCGGGATTCACGCCCAGGGCGCCATTGAAATCTTTCGGCGTAATTCCCACGATGGTGGCAAGCTGCCCGTTCAGGCGAAGTGTTTGCCCCAGGGCGTTGGGAGAGGAGTTGAGGCGATTGCGCCAGAAACGGTCGCTAATCACCACAACGGGCGCGTCGCCGGGCTTGTCAAGTTCGGGACTGAGCACTCGCCCACGTTGGGGTTGGACGCCGAGCACCGAAAAATAATCGGCTGATACAAGTTGCCCGAACACGCGCTCAGGTTTCGCATTCAGATCGCCTTGGAAGGTGGTATTGAACGGGACACCGCTCTGAAATGCAGCGACCCCGGCGAACAGGCTCTTTTGCTCTCGATACTGCTCAATGTAGTAATACGACACACGGGCGAGATCGCCATCCGTCGACTCCTGAAACATCACCAAGTGTTTGGCATTCGCCGCTGCCGGCAGATCACGGAATAGCAATTCCCATTTCGAGCTGTACACGTTCGTGGTCAGCCCTATTCCGAGTCCCATCGAAATGATGCCCACCAGCGCAAATCCTGGCGACTTAATCAGCGCTCGCAACCCGTATCGCATATCGCTGCGCATTTCGCTCAGGTATTCCAGCGGCACGCGAATCGCGATGTCCGCGATTAGCCGGATCAGGCCTGCCACTCCTTGTCTCTTGGCGATGTCTTCCACGACGTCCTCCCCGAGTTGCGTCACCTCTGTGCCGTAGGCCAATTTGAATTCGTGCGGAAAAGCCTGCGCGAGACGCCGGTAGATCCGCCACGCGAAATTCATTCCGTCACCATGGATTGCTTCACGCGAATTACGCGAACCAACTCCTGCAGGCGCTCGCATTCCGCATCCAGCACACGCTTTCCGAGGGTCGTCAGCCGGTAATAGCGGCGTCTCGCGTCGTCTAATTCCGGCGCGGGCCGTTCGTCGGATTCCTCGATCAGGTCCGCCTCGATGAGCCGTTTGATCGAGCCATACAGGGTGGCCGGCCATAACCGCACTTTCCCAGTAGTGCGATTCAGGACGTCCTGCATGATTCCGTAACCGTGCTGCTCTCCACCCGCAAGCGATACCATGATGTGAAACCAATGGGTCTTGAGTGGAAGAAACTTCTGAGGGTCGACTCTAGTCATGTCAATATCTATATCATTCTATATCTATACGCGTCAATCCCAAGATGGAAGCCCACCGGAAGTTTGGGCCCGTTTCCTATTCTTGCGTTGTACGTGCGCTGACCAGTCCTTAGTCAAATTCACCGCCGAATGAAGTGCTCGACACGCTCGTCAATTTGACTTGCCTCAGCCGGCAAATTAAGATGACACGCGCATGGCGAACACTCAGCCCTTCATTGGCCGCACAGTCTCTCATTATCGCATTGTAGAAAAGCTCGGTGGCGGCGGCATGGGCGTGGTGTATAAGGCCGAAGACACCCGCCTTGGCCGCAACGTAGCGCTGAAATTCCTTCCCGATAATATGGTCGAGAACCACGCTACGCTGGAGCGGTTTCAGCGCGAAGCGCGCGCCGCATCGGCACTGAATCATCCCAACATTTGCACGATTTACGATATCGGGGAGCATGAAGGGCGTCCCTTCATCTGCATGGAACTCCTCGAGGGCGTGACCCTGAAACATCACATTAATAATAAGCCCATGGAAATTGAGGAATTGCTGGAACTGGCCATCCAGATCTCCGATGCCCTGGAAGTCGCCCACTCTAAGCGCATCGTGCACCGCGACATCAAGCCCGCGAACATCTTCATCACCCATTCGGGACGCGCCAAGATCCTCGATTTCGGCCTGGCCAAGCAGGGTCCGCAGCAACGCCAGGGAGGCGAGACGGGAGAAGTGACCGCAGGGCACTCAAGTGACGATCTCACAATTCCCGGCTCAGCCATCGGCACGATCGCCTACATGTCACCCGAACAGGCGCGCGGCTCGGAGCTCGATCATCGCACCGATCTTTTTTCCTTCGGCACGGTGCTCTATGAGATGGCCACCGGTCGCCAGACATTTTCAGGAAATACTTCGGCCGTGATTTTCGACGCAATTCTGAACCGCACTCCCACTCCGCCCGCTCGGCTCAATCCGCGTCTTCCTGCGGAACTCTCTGCGATCATCCTCAAGGCGATGGAAAAGAATCCGGAAGGTCGGTACCAGACCGCTGCCGGTATGCGCATCGACCTTACGCGACTGAAGCATGATTCCGATTCGGGGCGTACTGCTGCTCCGGCGGCGCGCGCGCAAAAATCGCTGGCGGTTCTGTATTTCGAAAATCTGAGCGGCGCCAAAGAAGATGAGTATTTTCGCGACGGGATGACCGAAGACA